>DAOTXK010000171.1:0-30654 GCA_034435395.1 Anaerolineae bacterium
TATAATGCTGTGGTCATGATACCCGTTTATCGTCTTCTGGGGACGTTTTACCTGTCCGCGCGCCCCGGTCGGGTGGAGGGCCTGTAAGCGCCCGCGAGCCATAAGGTGAATGGGATGAACCGGCGAATGCTGCCGTTCCAGGGCTGGCGGCTGACATTGTTTGAGGCAGTAGTTTTTTTCTCCTTGATGATGCTGGCCTGGCGGCTGTACGAGCTTCAGTTTGTGGAGAGCGAGCCATATATCCTGGCGGCGGAGGAAAACCGGCTGCAATTACAGCCGATCCCTGCGCCGCGCGGCGTGATTCTTGACCGGTACGGCAACCAGTTGGCGTTGAACGTGCCCGCCTTTAACGTGACGATCGTACCCGCCAACTTGCCGGATGATGACGAGGAGACGCTGGAGGTCTACAACCGGCTTTCGGCGTTCGTCGATGTGCCCGCCACCCGGGCGGCGGCCGATGCTGCCGGTCGGTTTTCTGAGCGCAGCCTGGACGAACTGGTGCAGGAGGGCGCTGGTGTTGAGCCGTATCAACCGGTGGTGGTGGCCCAGGACGTGCCCCGCCATACGGCCATGCGTATTCTGGAAGACCAGTTGCTCCTGCCGGGCGTGGGGATTGAGGTGGCCGCCGTGCGTGAATATCCCACCGGCGAGCTGACTGCCCAGGTCATCGGCTATCTGGGGCCAATTGGCCCGGAAGAAGCGCAGGCGCTGATCGAGCAGGGGTATAACCCGGCGTTTGACCGCCGGGGATATGCGGGGGTGGAGTTTTTTCTGGAGGATGAAATCGCTGGCGAGAAGGGGAGCCGCCTCCGGGAGGTGGATGTCGCCGGGCTGCCGCTCCGCATCTTGCGGCAGGAGGACCCCATCCCTGGCCGCAGCGTGCGGCTGACCCTGGATGTCGAGTTGCAGGCCGCCGCCCAGGAAGCGTTGATCCGCCGCATTAACATCGTCAATGCTGGGGCCGGGCGGATTATCACCCAGTCGGGCGTGGTGATTGCCATGAACCCGCAAACCGGGGAAGTGCTGGCCATGGTCAGCTGGCCGACCTACGACAACGCCCGCTTCGCCCGCAGCATCGACGGGGAGTACTACTTCCAGGTGCTTGAGGACCCTCGGCTGCCGCTGATCAACCATGCCATCCAGTCCATCTACCCGCCGGGGTCGGTCTTTAAGGTGATCACGGCGGTGGGAGCGCTGGAGGAAGATGTCATCGACCCCTATGCCAACCTGTACGATCCCGGCCAGCTGGTGCTGCCCAACCGTTATGCGCCGAATGACCCGGCCGCTTCCCAGACCTTCGTGTGCTGGCTGCGCTCCGGCCATGGGGAAGTTAACATGATCCGGGGCATTGCCCAGAGTTGCGATGTGTACTTTTACCAGATCGGCGGCGGCAACCCCGATGTCCCTCCGGACGTGTTGCGTTCAGGAGGGTTGGGGATTGACGATCTCTTCCGTTACGCGACCGCTTTCGGCGTCGGCTCCGAGCTGGGAATCGAATTGCCCAGCGAGACGGCAGGGCGTATGCCCGACCGGGATTGGAAGCGGCGGACGCACGGCGAGAACTGGTCGACGGGTGATACCTACAATGCGGCGTTTGGGCAGGGTTATGTCAACATGACGCCGCTGCAATTGATCAGCGCGGTGGCGGCCATCGCCAACGGGGGGACGCTCTACCAGCCGACGGTTATCCACAGTTTCCTGGATGCCGAGGGTAACGTGATCGAAGGCTTCAGCCGCCACATCCTGCGCACGGTGCGCTTGCCGGCCCCTGGCGAACCGGCCACCCTGCTCCTGCTGGAAGATATGATCCTGCAAGGGCGGGATAGCCTGGCCTGCCTCTGCGAGCCGGATAGCGAGTTTTACGATCCCCAGCGGTGCGATCCGGCGAATTACCGCGCCGAGGCCGTTTACGAAGGCCAGAGCATCCCCTACACCGTGCATGTTCCCCGTAATTACGTCTTTAACGGCGGGGTGTGCGACGCCACCAGGTTCGATCCGGAATATCAGGTGCCTTTTGCCAGCCCGGAAACGCTGGCGCTGGTGCAGTTAGGGATGCGCGAGGCCGTCCTGGAGGGCACGGCCAAGCCGGCGGACCTGAGTTATGTCACCGTGGCTGGCAAGACAGGGACAGCGGAGTACTGTGACGACATTGCCCGCCCCTTGGGATTGTGTGTGCCCGGCAACTGGCCGGCTCATGCCTGGTTCACGGCCTATGCGCCCTACGAAAACCCGGAGATCATCATCATCGCGTTCATCTACAATGGCGGCGAGGGGTCGCTGGTGGCCTTGCCCGTGGTCCGCGAGACGATGGAGGCGTACTTCCGGCTGCAAAATGAACGTCAGCAGCGGCAGTAGACAATAGCGTGGTACAAAAAAATGAGTATAGTTTAAGGAGACACTAACTGGCCGCGTGTGACTGGCTTGAGTTGGCCTGGTTGAGCATAGGTGCGCGCGATGACCGCTAGAGGTTCCGTGGAGATCAAGGGCATTCGGGATGGTTTGTTGGTTCGCCTCAGTGCCGATGAGGCCTGGAGAGACCTGGTAAAGCAATTGGTCGCGTATATCGATCAACAGAAGGATTTCTTCCGGGGCGCACGCATGGCGCTGGATGTTGGCCCGCGCCCCCTCCGCCGCCATGAACTGGGGTCGCTGCAACACATGCTGGCCAGTCGCGACGTTTCCTTGTGGGCGGTGGTCAGCGAGAGCATGACCACCGTCAGTACCACCCGCCGGTTGGGGCTGCAAACGACGCTGGAAGGCCCCGAGGCAAAATCCAGACCGCCGGTGGACGTGCCGGAGACGTTGCTTAAGATCGACGATGACGAGCCACCGCCGATCAATACGGAAGAGACTGGCACGACTGGCGTGCTGGTGAAGCGCACGCTGCGCAGTGGTCGCACGGTCCGCAGCGGCGGTCATGTGGTCGTGCTGGGAGATGTCAACCCTGGGGCGGAGATCGTGGCAGGGGGAGATGTGATTGTCTGGGGCCGGCTGCGGGGCACGGTGCATGCGGGGGCACACGGCGACGAGTCCTCAGTCGTGTGTGCGCTGGACATGGTGCCGATGCAGTTGCGCATCGCGGGCCATATTGCCATGTCGCCAGATGACAAGAATCACAAACCAAAACCAGAGATTGCCCTCGTTCGTGACAACCGTATCATGGTCACGAGCTGGGATTAGTTGGGGGAAAGGAACCGGTCAGCCTATGGGCGCGCGAGTGATCACCGTCACTTCGGGGAAGGGCGGGGTGGGTAAGACAACGGCCACGGCCAATATCAGCGTCGCGCTGGCGGCGCTCAACAAGCGAGTGGTGGCGATTGATGCCGATATTGGCCTGCGGAACCTGGATGTCATCTTGGGGTTGGAAAACCGCATTGTCTACGATCTGGTCGATGTGGTGGATGGCCGTTGTAAGTTGCGCCAGGCCATGATCAAACATAAGGCGTATCCGGAGTTGTATCTGATCCCCGCTGCTCAGACCCGTGATAAAACAGCTGTCAGTCCCTCAGACATGATTGATATCGTACAACAGCTTCGCAGCAGTTTTGATTATATTTTGATCGACTCGCCAGCGGGGATCGAACGCGGATTCCGTAACGCCATTGCTTCGGCTGACGATGTATTGATTGTCACCAATCCGGAAGTTTCTTCGGTCCGCGATGCGGACCGCATCATTGGCCTGCTGGAGGCCGAAGAGAAAGGGCCGGGTCGCCTGATCATCAATCGGGTCAAGATGGATATGGTGAAGCGCGGGGAGATGCTGTCCATGGATGACGTGGTGGATATCCTGGCTATCAAGTTGATCGGCGTCGTTCCCGAAGACGAAAACATCCTCACCTCGTCCAATCGGGGGGAGCCAGCGGCGGGAGACCAAAAATCCAAGGCGGGACAGGCTTTCCGCAACATTGCCCGACGGCTGATGGGCGAAGACGTGCCCTTTATGTCGCTGGATGAAGGAGAAGGCGTTTTCCAGCGTCTGGTCAAGCTGTTTAGCGGCAATACGTCAGGCGCGAGTTAGGCGGGAGGTAATGGACGAAGATGAACAGCCTACTGGAACGTTTGATGGGTCGGAGTGCTGCTCCAAGCTCCGCGAAAATCGCCAAAGAACGCCTGCAACTGGTGCTCGTCCATGACCGTCTGGACCTCTCGCCCGACAAATTGCAGGAGATGAAGGATGAGATTCTGGCCGTGATCGCCAAATACGTGCGCTACGACCGGGAAAACGTGGAGATCACGGTTGAACAGCGCCAGCGCGACAACTGGCTGGTGGCGGATATTCCTCTCAGTCCGGGCAACGATTAGGCTGCTGGTCATGCGCTTATCGAGGTGTCAAAATCGGTTGCAGAAAGGGGGCAGCGTCAAGGGCGCGGCTCCTTTTTCTTGTGGAGCCGGGGGCAACAGGGCCTGTCCGGTATGTGTGGGGTGTGAGGTCGGGCATCATGCGCGGTGAGACCGGCATCTGGCGGCGGTTTGACTTCATCCTGTTGGCGGCGGTGTTGCTGCTGATTATCTACGGTGTTTTGATGATCCGGAGCGCCACCCTGGGGGCCATCGACCTGGACCTGATCATCCGCGTGGAACGCCAGATTCAGTATGCAGTGGTCGGCCTGGTGATCCTGTTTGCGCTGACGGCGGTTGATTACCGTCTGTTGGGCGCGCTGCACCAGTGGATTTATCTTTTTGTGCTGGTGTTTCTGGGCCTGGTGACGCTTTTTGGGCTGGTGGGGGCGGCTGGGGCCCAGCGCTGGTTAAACGTGGGCATCCCCATCCAGCCATCAGAGATCAGCAAGGTGCTGCTGGTGATCGCGCTGGGCCAGCACCTGAGCAACCAGTACGAAAAACTCGGTGACTTGAGGACGGTGCTGGTCTCCCTGGCCTATATGGGGCTGCCGGCGCTGCTCGTGTTTTTGCAGCCGTCCCTGGGGGTGACAGTGGTGATCATGACCACCTGGGCGGTGATGGTCTGGGGGGCCGGCATTCGTTTGAAGCACGTGGCGCTGTTTTTGCTGGTCGTGGCGGTGGCCTTGCCTGTTGTCTGGGTTAATATGGAGGCTTACCAGCAGCAACGCCTCATTAACTTCATCTTCCCGGAAGTGAACCCTGAGGAGCAGTACAATATCAACCAGGCGCTGATCGCCATCGGGTCGGGCGGTCTGCTGGGCAGGGGGTATGCCCAGGGGACGCAGACCCAGCTTCGTTTTTTGCGCGTGCGCCATACCGACTTCATTTTCAGCGTGATCGCACACGAGCTGGGCTTTGTGGGCGCGGTGCTCGCCCTGGGCCTGATCGGAGTCGTATTGTGGCGGGTGCTGCGCGCGGCGCGGCTGGCGGCGGATCCGCTGGGAAGCCTGCTCTGTTATGGCGTGGCTAACCTGATTTTTTTCCAGACGTTTGTCTCGGTGGGGATGAATCTTAAGCTGCTGCCCGTGACCGGTCTGACGCTGCCGTTTATCAGCTCCGGCGGCAGTTCGCTCCTGACTCTGTTGGTTGGCATCGGGCTGGTCGAGAGCGTTATCGTCCGACAGCCCCGACGGTAATGGCTACCCGGTTGGGAGCGCTGGCCTGCGCGCCGTTGCCGCGCCGACACCTGACGGGCGAGGGGATGCGTGACGCTTCCCCGCCGATCAACCCCTGACAGCCATCCGAACGCCAGGTATAATCGTACTTCGGACGGTTTACCTGCGGGAGTAGAGATCAGTGGATCATCCAGTTCGCGTGCGTTTTGCGCCCAGCCCGACCGGCCCGCTGCACATCGGCGGGGCGCGCACGGCGCTGTTCAACTGGTTGTTTGCCCGCCACCACGGCGGCGTGTTCATCCTGCGGATTGAGGATACCGATCAGAAGCGTTACGTGCCCGGCTCGGTGGAGGTGATCCTTGACGGTCTGCGTTGGCTGGGGCTTAACTGGGACGAAGGGCCGGAGGTGGGCGGCGATTATGGGCCGTATGTGCAGTCCGAGCGGACGGCGCTCTACCAGCAGTGGGCGAACTGGTTGGTGGAGCAGGGCCGGGCGTACCGCTGCTATTGCACACCGAAACAGTTGAAAGAACGGCGCGCCCAGGGCATGAAAGGGTATGACCGCCACTGCCGCACCCTGACGCCGGACCAGCGCGCCGCTCACCAGGCCAGGGGCGATGCCTCGGTGATTCGGTTTAAAATGCCGCTGGAAGGCGAAACGACCGTTCATGACCTGATCCGGGGCGACATCACCGTTCACAATGAAAACCTGACCGATCTGGTCCTGCTGAAATCGGATGGTTATCCGACCTACCATCTGGCCAACGTGGTTGACGATCACTTCATGGCGATCAGCCATATCCTGCGGGCCGACGAGTGGATCTCATCCGCGCCGGTACATGCCCAGCTTTATCGGGCTTTTGGCTGGGAGATGCCCGCCATCGCTCACCTGCCGGTGATCCTGAACCCCAACGGCCGGGGGAAGTTGAGCAAACGCACCGTGGGATTCACCCACGATGGGCGCAGGGTCCCGGTCCTGGTGCACGAGTTCCGGGAAGCCGGTTATCTGCCGGAGGCGGTGGTCAACTTTCTGACCAATATCGGCTGGAGCTTCGGCGAGGACCGGGAGGTGTTCACGGTGGAGGAGACGATTGCCCGCTTTGACCTGGCGCGGGTGAATCCAGCGGGAGGCAAATTCCCGCTGGAAAAGCTGGACTGGCTGAACGGCGTCTACATCCGCGAGTCGAAGCCGGAGGCGCTGGTCGGTCCGCTGACGGAAGTGTTGGAAGCCCGAGGCTATGAGGTGGATCGGGACGTGCTGCTGCGGGCTATTCCCCTGATCCAGCCGCGCATTCAGTCGCTGCTGGAAGTTGTGGAATGGGTGGGTTTTCTGTTCAAGAACGGCGTGCGTCCGACGGCGGAGCAGCTGATCCAGGAGAAGATGGACGCGGAAAGCACCAGGATCGCGCTGACGGCGGCGTATGACACGCTGGCGGCGCTCCCCGATTTTGAGGTGCCGACGCTGGAAAAAGCCCTGCGCGCCCTGACCGGCGACCTGGGCCTCAAGACTCATCAATTGTTCGGCACGCTGCGGATCGCGGTGACCGGCCAGCCAGTCGCCCCCCCGTTATTCGAGACGATGGCTATCCTGGGGCGCGAGGTGTGCCTGAAACGCATCGGTGAGGCACAGGCCGTGCTCTAGGCGGGGGCAGATGATTTGACTGAGCCAGGTCGTGTGTCGCTTTCGCTGGAGGCACATCAACCTGGCTCAAACATGAGTCATGGATGGCGGGGGGAACTTCCCGCCCGGCGGCCACGCGCCTCAATTCCCCTGCTGAGTCTTCTGTTGCATTCTGGCCCATGTATCACGCAACGTGACGGTCCGATTGAAGACCAGTTTCTCGGCGGTCGAATCCGGATCGACGCAGAAGTAACCCTGCCGCTCGAACTGGAATCGCGCCCCCGGCGCGGCACCCGCCACACTTGGCTCGACATGGGCCGACTCGATCACTTCTAACGACCGGGGGTTGAAGTATTCGATGAAATCGTGATCCTCCCCCACAGCAGCAGGATCGTCCACGGTGAAGAGATGGTCATACAGCCGCACCTCGGCTTCCAGCGCGTGAGCGGCGGAGACCCAGTGAAGGGTCGCTTTGACCTGGCGACCGTCTGGCGCGTAGCCACCCCGCGTCTCCGGATCGTAAGTGCAGTGCAACTCGACCACCCGGCCCTGTTCGTCCTTGACCACGTCCACGCATTTGATGAAATATGCATACAGCAGGCGCACCTCGCGGCCCGGCGCGAGCCGGTAGAACTTCTTCGGTGGATGTTCCATGAAGTCATCCTGTTCAAGGTATAAAACCCGGGAAAACGGCACTTTTCGCGTTCCCATGGCCGGGTCTTCCGGGTTGTTGATCGCCTCCATTTCCTCCACCTGGCCTTCCGGGTAGTTCACGAGCACCACTTTGAGGGGACGCAGGACGCCCATCACGCGCGGGGCGCGTTTGTTGAGGTCCTCCCGGAGGCAGTGTTCGAGCAGGGCTACGTCTACCACGCTATTGGCTTTGGAGACGCCCGTGCGCTCGCACAAGTCCCGGATCGCCTCCGGCGTGTAGCCACGCCGCCGCAGGCCCGACAGCGTTGGCATCCGCGGATCGTCCCAGCCGGAGACATACCCCCCCTGTACCAGCCGCAGCAGCCGGCGCTTGCTCGTCACGGTACGGGTGAGATTGAGGCGCGCGAACTCGATCTGCTGGGGGTGGTAGACTCCCAGTTGGTCGAGGAACCAGTCGTACAGCGGGCGATGGTCTTCGAACTCCAGCGTGCAGATCGAATGCGTGATTCCTTCGATGGAGTCCGACTGGCCGTGCGCCCAGTCATACATCGGGTAAATGCACCACTTGTCGCCCGTTCGCGGGTGTTCGGCGTGCAGGATGCGATACATCACCGGGTCGCGCAGGCTCATATTGGGCGAGGCCATGTCGATCTTGGCGCGCAGGACGCATTCGCCGTCCGGGAACTCGCCGTTTTTCATGCGCTCGAAGAGGTCCAGGTTTTCCTCAACCGACCGGTTGCGATAAGGGCTTTCCCGGCCCGGCTCGGTCAGCGTGCCACGGTATTCCCTGATCTCTTCCGCGCTCAGATGATCGACGTAGGCCTTGCCGTCCTTGATGAGCTGCACCGCCCACTCGTACAGCTGGTCGAAGTAGTCGGAGGCGTAGAACAGGCGGTCCTCCCAATCCGCGCCCAGCCAGCGTACATCCTCGATGATGGAGTCGATGTACTCCTGTTCTTCTTTGGTGGGATTGGTATCGTCGAAGCGGAGGTTGAACTTGCCGCCATAGCGCTCGGCAATGCCGTAGTTAAGCCAGATCGACTTGGCATGGCCGATATGCAGATAACCGTTCGGCTCGGGTGGAAATCGGGTGTGCACCCGACCGTCGAAGCGACCGGTGCTCAGGTCCTCATTGATGAGATCCCAGATGAAGTTAGAGGGAGCCACTGGCTCGGTTGGGGCATCTGCGGCCGGTGGGTGGCGGTGCACGTCTGATTCGCTGGTCATTTTCTTCATAATTCTGTCACCTTGGCATGGCGCGTGACACATGTCCCGCATAGTGTAACCGATCACGCCGCCGAAGTGTAGGGTGCAGACAGCGGGCTGCTCGCCGGCTGGCTTTTGGCTGGTGTTTATTGATCGGTGGCGCAGGCTTTCACATGATCAGATTGGGGGGCCAGGGCGGCCCGGCGGGTCTGCGGCGTGATCGGATATCTCTGACGACGCCGTGCGGCTGAGCCTTGACAGCGGGCGCGCGTTTGTTACAATAATCCCTGCCACTGGGGGATAGTTTAATTGGCAGAACGACTGGTTCTGGCCCAGTTGGTCTTGGTTCGAGTCCAGGTCCCCCAGCCATAGCCTCCTGAGCAAACAGGAGGTTTTTTATTGGTGAAGCCGTGGGCTGAAGCTGGTGGAAAAGGAACGGTCCCCGGCGGCGCTGCGGCGGGGGACCGTTTTCCGAACTCAGGTCCGGTTAACCGGCGGGCGGCTCAGCTGAGCGGCTCAGTTGACATGAACGGTGACGCGGCACGTGCCGGTGTAGCCGTCCGTGTCATAGGCAATCACCTCGATGGTGTGAGTGCCCGATGACAGGCTGCGATGGCGGCAGACATCATCGCCGCCGCTGAAGCAGTAGTGATAGACGTACTCTGTCTGTCGCCGGACGCCGTCCACATAAAACTCGACGCGGGCGATAGCCTCCGGCCCGTTGTTATCTGACACATCCGCTTCCAGGGTGATGCCGCCGCTGACGGTCTGGCCGTCGGCCACCCCCAGGCACGTGACCCGTGGCGCTTCGCAGGCTTCGATGGAGGGCGCGCTGTCGCCCAGGGACAGTACGATGTCGCAGAAGACACGCTGGACCTGTTCACCTAACAGGCTGACGACGATGATGGTGACCACAGCCACCAACACGATGATAAGGGCGTATTCCACGAGGCCCTGCCCGCGCTCCCCTGGCGGCCATCGTGTCCGTAACATGCCGAACATGGAAAAATCCTCCCGTTGATGATATGGACGAAATGACGATGATGATAAAAGATGCTTGCTTTCATATTACAACGGGGTGAGGTGGCGGTAAAGCCCTCCGTACAGTTCTTAACAATCGCCGCTGCCTGGATAGGGACAGGATGAGGCGGCGAGGCGTCCAGGGGTAGGGTGGCCTGTCGCCTCGCCGGAGACCAAATACAATCGTGCGGGCGTGGAAGGGCTACGGAACGTTGATGGTGACCGAGCACGTGCCCGTGTAGCCATCGGCGTCGTAGGCGACGGCTTCGATGGTGTGGGACCCGGAGCTTAGCTGGTGAGCGGGGTAAGCGCCACAGGGATCATCGCCCCGCCCCAGGCAGTAGCGGTAGTGGTATTCCGTCACGCGCCGGGCGCCATCCACGTAAAACTCAACACGCCGGATCGACTCCGGCCCGTTGTTATCCTTCACCTCGGCTTCCATGACGATGGGACTGGTGACGGTCTGGCCGTTGGCCACCCCCAGGCACGTGACCCGTGGCGCTTCGCAGGCTTCGATGGAGGGCGCGCTGTCGCCCAGGGATAGTACGATGTCACAGAACACACTCTGGACCTGTTCACCTAACAGGCTGACGACGATGATGGTGACCACAGCCACCAACACGATGATAAGGGCGTATTCGACCAGCCCCTGCCCATACTCAGACGCTGGTTTTTTCCGGCTGCCATTGTTGAACATAACACCTCCCGGCGGGATCAGATCGGATAAAACGGGATAAAGAGACATGAACGCCAATTTTATATTAAGGCATTTTGCGCGCTGCGTGGCTTAAGATTGGTAAATGATCGGCCAAGTGATGCGGTTTTTATGAATTATTTATGTTTGAGGCAGGCTGGGGTTGTCGTTTGAGTCGTTGGAACGCCGCCAGCGGTGGTAGTCTGGCTGTGGGAGTAGGGCTGGCGCTCAGGAGTCGGCTCAATTACTCCCGTCCTGTTACAATTGAACGGGAACCGGGGCGGAGAAAGGTTCGGCTACAGACCTGAATGCCAGATAGGAGGAACGCGCGTGCAGACGATTGAGCACCTGGTCAGCCGGCCGACCGGCGACCCCAAGCCCAGGCCGGTCTTGCTGTTGCCCGGCGCGTGGCACGGCGCGTGGTGTTATGACCTGTGGCGGGACGACTTCGCCGCTCATGGCTACGAAACTCACGCCATCAGTTGGCCGGGACAGGGCCAATCGAGCCGGTGCAAGCCGCTGCATCGGTATAGCCTGGAGGATTACGTCAATATCGTCGCGGACATTATCGAGCAGATCACTCCCTCGCCGTTTGTGGTGGGGCACAGCATGGGCGGTTTCGTCTTACAGCGCTATCTTCAACACCGCCAACTGCCGGGTGCTGTTTTGCTGGCTTCTGTCCCCCGCCGGGGGATACTGCCCATGTGCTGGCGGTTGCTGCTGGGGCAGCCCCTGGGTTTCCTCAGCGGTGTGATCACCGGTCAGAATCATCATTGGTTTGAGACGCCGGAGTTAGTCGCCCGCTATCTGCTGACGGGCGAGGGCACGCCCCAATATTCGCCGGAGGCCGTTTGTGCCCGCTTGGTTAACGAGTCGATGCGGGTCGGTGTGCGCCTGTTGCTGGGGCTGGGGGGCGACCCCCGGCAGGTGATGACGCCGCTACTGATCGTGGCGGGCGAATACGACGCGCTGTTCACGGTCAGTGAGCAGCAGCGTATGGCCCTGGCGTATGGGGCTGAGTTTCGCCTGATCAAGCGCCAGGGCCACGACCTGATGTTGGAACGCGACTGGCAGCAGGTGGCCCAGATGATACGCGACTGGCTGGATCGGCTGAAGCCCTGGCTGGAGGATAGATGACCACGCCGCAGGAGGAGTTTCGAGAGGCGCTGCTGGCGGTGTTGGGGCAGCCGCTTGGCGCGGCGGGTTATGCGCTGGTGACGCTTCCCGTGCAGTGGGATGGCGGCCTGTTCCGCTTTCGCTGCCGCCATGACGAGACGCTCGATCGGTGGGTGGCCTACCAGTTGTTGGCCCATCCTGGCTACCCGTCGCGGTTTCAGGTGATCTTACGGCGCGTGGCGCTCCCTGGCCGAGTGCCGACTCTTGAGCCGGTGGAAATCACGCTGCCCGGCCTGCTGTGGGAGGTGTATGGGGTGCGGGTGTTGCCAGCGCCGGATCACTGGTGGGCTTTTTCCGATCAGCGGACGCTCGGCGATGGGCTGCTGGAGTCAGGCCAGTTGCTGGTGGGGTATGGTCTGCCGTGGCTGGATGGTTCGCTGGTCCCAGGAGCTGGCGCAGCGGGTTGACACCCTCCCCTGCCATGGTCATAATCCCCGCCATGACTCGACAGGCCGCGCTTCGACTGGTAGGGAGTTGGTGGCTGGTGGTCGGGATGCTGGCCGGGTGCAGTTCCGCGTTAACCCCGCCGGAGCCAACCCCCGTCGCTGCGACGCCTGCGCCACCGCCGGTGCCCACGCCGCTCCCTTCCCCCACTCCCGCGCCCACGCCGACCGTGGTCCCTGATGTGGCCCTGCGCACCGCCCAACGGCACCTGACCAACGGACAGTACGAAAACGCGGTGGCGACCTTCCAGATGGTGCTCAGCCAGCCGCTTGAGAGCGTCCCGCCGGACGTTCGCGCCGCCGCGGCGTATGGCCTGGGGGAAGCGGCCCTCCGCGACGGGTTGTTTGCCGAGGCGGTCACCGCGCTGACCAACTTCCTGGCGCAGTTTCCGTCGGACAGCCGGGCTCCCTGGGCGTATTTCCTGCGGGGGGACGCGCTGCTGGGTCTGGGCCAGTGGTCAGCGGCGATCCAGGATTTCACCCAGTATCTGGCACTTCGCCCCGGCGTGATCGACAGTTACGTCTGGGAGCGGCTGGGCGACGCGTACTTCGCTCAGGGGATGGTCGCTGAGGCGCTGGACTGTTACAGGCAGGCCATCGAGGCCGGGCGTGGGCTGGTTCCCCTGCTGGCCCTGCGGGAGAAGGTGGCCCAGGCGGCTCTTAACACGGGCCAGCCAATCGCTGCCCTGGCCCAGTACGACGCCATCCTGAGTGTGGCGCGCAATGCCGGGTACCGTGCCGAGATCATGTTCCTGGCAGCGCAGGCGCTCCTGGCGGCTGGCCAGCCGGCTGCTGCCTATGATCGTTACCGCCAGTTGATGGCCGCGTACCCTGAGACCGGTTATGCCTACCAGGCGCTGCAAGCGTTAATCAGTGATGGCCAGCCGGTTGACGCCCAGTTGCGGGGGCGGGTCAGTTACGCCGCCGAAGACTACAGTGATGCTATCGCGGCCTTTCATGCCTACACCGGCGAGCTGGCGCTGGCGGAAATACCCGTGGACGTTCACCTGCTGGTGGGCCGGGCCTACCGGGCCGTGGGCAACACCGCTGCCGCCTGGACTTCCTTTCAAACCGTCGTCGATCGGTTCCCGACCGATCCGGCCTTTGGCGAAGCCAAGCTGGAGCAGGGGCGGACCCTGTTCCTCGCTGGCGACACGCCGGGCGCTATCGCGCACTATCTGGACTTTGCCAACACGTATCCCCGGCTACCGCAAGCGTCTGAAGCCCTGTGGCGGGCCGGTTATCTGTACGGCACGCTCGGCCAGAGCGTCGAGTCGCTGGCGACGTTCGAGCGTCTGGGTCGCGAGTATCCCGGCGACGAGTGGGCGATGGACGGTCTGTTGCGGGCGGCAATGGCTGCCGTCAACCGGAACGACATGGCGACGGCGGAGCGCCTGCTGGCTGCGCTCGGCGCGACTGGCTCCGGCGAAAAGGCGGCCGCGGCCTATCTGTGGCTGGGGAAGCTGGGACAGCGCAATGGCCATGCCGCTCAGGCAGAGTCGGCTTTCCGGTCCGCTGCTGCCGCCGATCCGGGCGGATACTTCAGCATCCGGGCGGAAGATTTGCTGGCGGGACGGGGCATCTTTCAGCCGCCGACCAGCTATCGGTTTGAGTTTGACAATCAACTGGAACTGGGACAGGCCGAGGACTGGCTGCGCGCGACGTTTGGGATCACCCAGACCGGCGTCCTCTGGCCGCTGCCGCCGGCGTTGCAGACCGACCCTCGGGTGGTGGCTGGACATGAGCTGTGGGCCTTGCTGGCGGTCGAAGAAGCGGGCGAGGAGTTCTCCAGCCTGTTGGACGAATTTAAGGACGACCCGCTGGCCAGCTACCAGCTGGCGATCTGGCTGCGCGGCATCGGCGCTTATTCGTACTCGGTGGTCGGTGCGGCGAACGTCATCAAGCGGGCGGGCATCGCCACGCTGCAAGCGCCGCCCTACCTGGCCCGGATGCGCTACCCGGTTTTTTACAGCGATCTGGTCATTCCGGAGGCCCAGGCGCGGGGAATCGATCCCCTGGTGCTGTTCGCCTTAATCCGCCAGGAGAGTCTGTTTGACCGCTACGCCACCGCTGCCGCTGGCGAGAAAGGGCTGACCCAGGTCATCCCCAGCACCGCTGATTACATCGCCGGCCGCCTGAACTGGCCGGACTACCAGCCGTCCGACCTGTTCCGGCCTTATGTCAGCGTGGCCTTCGGAGCCTATTACCTGTGGGAGCAGTTGAACCGGTTCGACTGGAACGTGGTGGTGGGGTTGGCGGCGTATAATGCGGGGCCGGGCAACGCGGCGACCTGGCTGGAAGCCTCCGGCAGCGATCCAGACCTGTTTGTGGAAGCCATCACCATCGAGGGAGCGCGTCTGTATGTGCAACGCATCTACGAACACTATCACATCTACCGGCAGCTCTATGGGATCGGGTAGGGGCCAGAAAACGAAAAAGCCCGTTGGGAGCAGACGGGCTTTTTCGGTGGCGAGTGACGCTCATTCGGTGACGGTGTTCATATCCAACATTTTGCGCACTTTGTCCACCAGATCATGATGGAGGATCGGCTTGGGCAGGTAGTCATTGGCCCCCGCGTCCATGCCGCGCATCACACTCTCGGCGTCCCCCCTGGCGGAAAGAATGAGAACGGGAATATCGCTGGTTTCAGCGCGGCCCCGGATCACGCGGCAAAGCTCGATCCCGTCCATACCTGGCATCATGACATCCAAAATAATCAGGTCAGGTATTTCCTTGTCAAGAATCGCGAGCGCAGCGTTGGCATCCTTCGCCTTCAAAACGCTAAACCCGCCACGTTCTAACATAATGCCAATTAAAGTCAGGGCGCCGATCTCGTCATCCACAACTAAGATACGCTTCATGCCCGGTATCTCCCTTCTTGTGGCGGTGTGAAGTGGGACTTCACCGCCCGGTGCGCATAGTTTAGCATTCTTTCTATCCTTTGCAACCGTATTAGGCACAGTTTATTCTTAAAAGCGGCATCGTTCGACGCCAAGCGCGGACGGATTTCCCGTTGCCACCGTCGGCAGCCAGCCAGTAGGAAGGGCTTCGATGACCAACGGCCTACTGGTATCATACCCGTGTTTTGGAGCGCTTTCCAGCCTGGAGCGTGTAAATGCTAACCCGTGGGCGTACAACGGTCGATTTTGGCGATACGGTGATGTTTATCAGCAAAGATCGTAAGACATTTGTTCGCACCTTGCAGCCGGGCGAGGGCTTGCAGACGCATTTCGGGGTGATCCACTTCGATGACGTGGTCGGCCTGCCTTATGGTAGTCGCCTGCAAACGCATCTGGGGCAGCCGATCTGGATGATGCAGCCGAACATGGACGACCTGATCAAACACCTGCGCCGCGAGTCGCAGATCATATTCCCCAAAGACCTGGGGTATATTCTGTTGAAGCTGGGGGTTCAGCCCGGCGTCCAGGTGATCGAAGCGGGGACCGGCAGCGGCGCGCTGACCCTGGTCCTGGCGGCGATGGTGGGAGACGACGGCCATGTCTACAGTTATGACCGGCGGCTCAAGATGCAAGAGCTGGCCCGTAAGAACCTGGAACGGGTGGGGCTGGCCTCACGAGTCACGCTGATCGAGCGGGACATCGCGGCGGGCTTTGACCAGCGGGATGTCCACGCGTTATTTCTCGATGTGCTCACCCCCTGGGAGTATCTGGACCAGGCCTGGCAGGCGCTGCGGGGAGGGGGATTTCTGGGATGCATTGTGCCGACGATCAACCAGGTGATCACGCTGAACGCGGCGCTGCATGCGGGGCCCTGGTTCTTCGTCCAGGTGGAGGAGCTACTGCTGCGGCAATATAAGACCGTCCCGATGCGGGTGCGCCCGGACGAGCAAATGGTCGGCCACACCGGGTATCTGGTCTTTGCGCGGGCGCTGGCCGAGAAGGCCGCCGGGGATGCCGATATAGCGGACGAAGAAGATGGCGATCGGCCGGAGCAGGAATCCCTGGCAGTGTAGGGGGACGCGCGCAGCCAAAAGAAGGGCTGATGGCCCCTCTTCTGGCTGGGTTAGAGTTCTTTTTCCTCTTCCTCTTCTTCCTTGCCCCGCCGGATGACTTCGACCTCTTCGGCGTCAAAGGCAACCTCGAGTTCGGCTTCCGCTTCTTCCTCAGTCACCAGCGCCGTGGCATATTCGGTGCGAACCAGCACTTCCTCCGGATCAGCCAGAATCTCAACATCAGCGGGGACTTTCAGGTCAGCCACCGTCAGATAGTCGCCGATTTCGGCCAGCCGGGAAATATCCAGGACCAGCTCTTCCGGGATTCTGGTCGGCAGACACTCGACTTCAATGGTGTTGACGGGCGTGATCAGCATGGCCTCGCCGCTTTTGACGAAGTTTACCTCACCGACCAGAGCGACCGGGACCTCGGTTCTGATCTTGGTATCCAGGGAGATGGCGTAAAAGTCGACGTGGAGCAGATCACCTTGCAGCACGTCGCGCTGCACCTCACGGACCAGCACATTATGCTTGCTGTCGCCGAGATCGATCTCGATGATGTTGGTCGCGCCAGCCTGGCGCAACGAGTTTTGCAGCTGGCGTTCCGGAACCTGAATCGGAATGGCTTTTTCCAGCTTCGCGCCGTAGATGATGCCAGGTATTAGCTCCTGAGCGCGCAGGTGTTTCACCTGTTTACCGCTGACGGTACGATGTTGAGCGGCCAACGTGATTATTTCGGGCATCTTGGTTTCAATTCTCCCTACAGTTAACTGTATAACCGTGTCACGGGTCAATGGCGGATTCCCCACCTGATGACTGACCCGATGATCAGCCCCAGGATGAGCGCGCCCCGCCAATCCAGCATTGGGCGGACAGTACCGCTCACCTGACGGGCCACCAGCAGGCCGGCGAAGGTCGTTCCTTGCGTCTGCACGGCCTCGCCCATCACCAGGCCGAGGGCGCTGCGGGAGGCGGATACCGTGCGCCCCCTGACCACCCCGGCGGCGCTGCCGTGCACGTCCACCTGCCGGGCCTGCAACGCGCCGATGGCGGTGGCCTGGGCGGCGACTCCTTCCGCCGTGACGCTTCCCATCGCGCTGAGATGCGTCACCACCGTTTCCGCCTGCACCGACCGGGCGCTGCTCTTTTCCAGGGACAGCGAGCCGACTTCAAGGCGTTCAATAGCTACCTGCCCGGCGGCCCCCAGGTCGAGTCTGGTGTCGTTCATGGGGTCTGGCTGCTTTCCGATGACACCGCCCGGCGTTATGGGCGACCGATTGCGCAATTGTAGCGACCCCCTGCGCCCACGTCAATCCCGACGCTGGTCCGAACGGGAGGCTTTCCTGGGAATGGTGCCCATTCCGCCGCATGCCAGGTATACTTCGGTCGGGTTGGCGGCGGTCCTGGTCAGAAGCGGGAGAGTGTGGTGGATCAGCAATTGTTCAGCCTCATCCAGCAGATTCATGACTCCCCGACCCAGGCGGCGCTGGTGGTGAGCGGCGGCGGCAGCCAGGCGCTGGCCTGGTTGCTGGGCGTGCCGGGGGCTTCCCGAACCGTGCTGGAAGTGACACTGCCCTACAGCTATGCAGCGTTTGAGCGGTATGTCGGTTTTCGGCCTGAGCAGGTGGTGTCGCGGGATACGGCGATGGTGCTGGCCAAGGTGGCCTATGGCCGGGCGCGGTTGCTGGCCGCGGAGGGTGTGCCGTCCATTGGTGTGGCCTGCACGGCGACGCTGATCACAGACCGCCCCAAACGGGGCGATCACCGCTGCCATGTGGCGGTGCGTGATGAGCGGGGCGTGACGACCTATTCGCTGGTTCTGGCTAAAGGGCGGCGCGATCGCGGCGGGGAAGAGACGGTGGTCAGCCGACTGGTGCTGGCGGCGCTGGCCCGCGCCTGTGGGCTGGCCCAGGAGATATCCTTCGGCCTGGTGCCCGACGAGCAGGTTTATGTCACCTGGCAGGAGGAGGCGGACCTCCTGTTGCAGGTGCTGCGCGGCCAGCTTCCGGCGATCACGGTGGACATCAACCGGCAGGCGAGCGCCGAACTGCCGCAAGGGGTGGCGGTGTTATCCGGCGCTTTTAACCCGCTTCATGGCGGGCATTTGCAGCTGGCCCACGTCGCCGGCCAGATACTGAATCGGCCCGTGTATTTTGAGCTTTCCGTGCGCAATGTGGACAAGCCGCCGCTCCTGGAGGCGGACGTGCGCCAGCGGTTGGGGCAGTTCTTCGGGCGGGGAGCGGTCATTGTGACAAGAGAGCCGTTGTTTGAAAAAAAAGCGGCGCTGTTGCCCGACAGCGTGTTTGTTGTCGGCTGTGATACGGCGACCCGGCTGGTCCATCCCCGCTATTATGGCGATGACTACCAGGCGATGTTGTCCTCACTAAGGGCCATTCGAGATGCCGGGTGTCGCTTCCTGGTGGCGGGACGGCTGATCGAGGGCCGTTTCCACACCCTGGACGATGTGCCGGTGCCGCCGGGGTTCGCCGACCTGTTTTCGCCCATCTCGCCCGATCAGTTCCGGGCCGACCTGTCTTCCACCGAGCTGCGCGAACGGTATGCTGACGCGGCCTGGGATGTATAGGCCGGAGCCGAAGACAGGAACGGTGCTTTACATGGAGAGCGTCGTCATGGGTTTCGTCGGCAAACGCCCACGTCTGGCTGCCTGGTACCGGGCCACTCGACCGCGCACCCTGACCGCGACTTACGTGCCGCTGGGGCTGGCCGGCGTGATCGCGCTCGATGACGGCGTGTTTGACCTGTGGCGATTCATCCTGGCTTTGCTGGGGGCGCTATCCCTGCAGATCGCGGCCAACCTGATCAACGAGTACGCCGACTACCGGCGGGGCGCGGATACCCTCAAGGAAGCGGGGCAGGGGATGGTGATCAAACATGCCATACTGGAGCCGCGCCTGGTCCTGCGGGGGGCGGTGATCACCGTGGTCGTCGGCGTGTCCATCGGCCTCTTCCTGGTGACGTTGAGCGGGCCGCTGCTGCTGTGGATCGGCCTGGGCGGCGTGCTGGTGGTGATCGCCTATACGGCGGGGCCGCTGCCGCTGGCGTACATCGGCCTGGGCGAACTGGCGGTTTTTATCTTCATGGGGCCGCTGATGGTACTGGGGGCCTACTACGTGACCTCTGCCGGGCAGAGCAGCGCGACAGCCTTGCTGGCCGGGCTGCCAGTGGGGTTTATGGTGGCCGCCATCCTGCACGCCAACAATATCCGCGATATAGACGCCGACCGCGCCGCCAACAAGCGCACGCTGGCCGTGATCTTCGGGCGGCGCGTGGCGCGGGCCGAATACATCTTCTGGGTGGCGGGCGCGTATGCCATGGTGGGCGGCATGATCCTGTCCGGCGCAATGCCCTGGACGACGCTGGTGGCGTTCCTGACTGCCCCGGAGGCGGCCTGCCTGGTGTATATTGTGACCACGAGCCAGGAGACAGCGCGCTTGCATCAGGCTCAGGGACGAACGGCCCGCCTGCACGGGCTGTTTGGCCTGGGGCTGGTGGGCGGCTGGCTGCTGGGCCGGCTGGCACAGGCGATCCTCGCCAGCGCCTGACAGGCACCCCCCCCGTATCCTATGGAAAAGTGATCTGCCAGAGCACAATCGGAAAAGTGTCCCCGTAGACCGTCAGCATGATCGCGCTGCCGGTGTCCGGTGGAGCCGAGAAGTCGGCGGCAGTCAGCGGCAGCACACAGGCAGCGGTGACCGTGCCTTCCGCGCCGGGGATGTGATCATTGGCCACGCAGGAGAACGCATCAGGGCCATAACTCCGGTCGAGCAGGCGGCGCTCGCCCGTCTGGTCGGTGATCCTGACGTGCAGCCCGTCACGGAAGGTCGGCGGATCATCGGCGACGAAGCGCCCATCGGCTTCGGTCATATAAAAAAACAGGGCGACGGTCTCCGGGTCCACCCGCAGCACCCGGACGCCGGTCACGCACACCTCCGCGCCACAGGTGGGTTGCGGTTGAGCGCCGCCGCCGCAAGCCACCAGCCAACCAGCCGCGCCGATCAGCAGGATAAAATGCCAGCTCCAGGCCCTCATAGCCCGCCCCCTCATATTCACGGTGATTTGTGGGAAGCATACACCACAATCGGGGCTTGTGCTGTCTGCCCGAACGGCTTTGGTTTAGTTACCCTGTTGCCATTTTTTAGATAACGATGTATATTATGCTTAGGGTAGCCTAAATTGAAGGTGAGGGTGTGCAAAATTGTGAAAATGGTCACACAAACTCTTGATGCATTAATCCCCGGTCAGAGAGCCGTGGTTCAGGCGCTGGCGAGCGATGGTCCGGAGCGCCGTCGCCTGATGGACCTGGGCATCCTGCCGGGGACGCTGATTGAAGCGGAGATGAGAAGCCCGCTTGGCGATCCGACCGCCTATCTGGTGCGGGGGGCGCTGGTGGCGCTGCGGCGCGAACAGGCGCGCCGGATCGCCGTGGTGATCCTGGACAAGGAAGGGTAATGATATGGGCGCTGACATTGTTGCCAACAGGGCTGACCTGCCCAAACCCGCCTGTGCCACCTGCGCGCTGGCCCAGAATGCCCGGCTGATCAAGCTGGGGCTGAACGTCGAGGGCTGGGATTACGTGGTGGCGCTGGCGGGCAACCCCAATACCGGCAAGAGCACCGTTTTTAACGCGCTGACCGGGCTTCGCCAGCACACTGGCAACTGGCCCGGCAAAACGGTGACGCGGGCGGAGGGCGGCTTTCTTTACGAGGACAAACGCTTTAAGCTGGTGGACCTGCCGGGCACGTATTCCCTGCTGTCCACCAGCGCCGACGAGGAAGTGGCCCGCGACTTTATCCTGTTCGGCCAGCCGAACGTGACGGTGATTGTGGTTGATGCCTCGCGCCTGGAGCGCAACCTGAATCTGGTGCTGCAAATCCTCGAAATCACCGACAAGGTAGTCGTCTGCCTGAATCTGGTGGACGAGGCTGAGCGGCATGGTATCAGGGTCGATGAACGCACACTGTCCCGCGATCTCGGCGTACCCGTCATCCCGACGGTTGCCCGGCGCGGGCAGGGCATCCCCGAACTGCTGGCGGCGATTCACCAGGTGGCGACGAGGGAATACGCCACCCGTCCCCATCGCCTCAACAGTCTGGACGCCAGAGTCGCCGGAGCCGTTGAACAACTGGCGGCCAGGCTGGAAACGGTCTTTGCCGGGCTGCCGAACGCGCGCTGGGTGGCGATGCGGCTGCTGGAAGGCGACCCAAGCATCGTTGAGGCGGTGCGCAAGGGCGAGCTGGGTGATCTGACCCGCAACGGTGATGCAGGCTCCTTCCAGGAGCGCCTGGCGCTGGAGGTGGGGGGTGACTGACCAGGCGAGGTCCGCCAATCCGGCGGATGATCTGCTGCGCCTGGCGGGCGACCTGCGCCAGGAGGTCGGCACCGGGTTTCATGACCGGCTGATGGAGTCGATCTTCACTGACGCGGCCCAGATCGCCGATCACGCCGTCACCCGTGAGGGACAGGCGCGCCGCTTTTACCTGGATCGTGCCCTGGATCGGGTGTTGACCAGTCGTGTCTGGGGCTTCCCGGTCATGGCGCTGATGTTGATGGGCGTTTTCTGGCTCACCATCACCGGGGCCAACTTGCCGTCGAGTATGCTGGCCGATCTGCTGTTAGGCAAGCTGTATGACGCCCTCCACCACATCGCCGCGCTCCTGAGCTTTCCCTGGTGGCTGTCCGGATTTTTGATCGACGGCATGTACCTGGCGACGGCCTGGGTGGTCAGCGTGATGTTGCCGCCGATGGCCATTTTTTTCCCGCTGTTCACGTTGCTGGAGGATTTCGGCTACCTGCCGCGCATCGCCTTCAACCTGGACCGGCTGTTCCACCAGGCCGGGGCGCATGGCAAGCAGGCCCTGACCATGATGATGGGCTTTGGCTGCAACGCGGCGGGTGTGGTGGCCACCCGCATCATCGACAGCCCGCGGGAGCGCCTGATTGCCATCATCACCAACAACTTCTCGATCTGCAACGGGCGCTGGCCGACTCTGATCCTGATGGGCACGGTCTTCATCGGCGCGATGGCCCCCCCGGCGCTGGCCAGTTTCGTGGCAGCGGCGAGCGTGGTGGCCGTGGCCGTGTTGGGCATCATGCTCACCCTGGTGGTGTCCTGGTTTCTGTCCCGGACATGGCTCAAAGGGCAGCCGTCGACGTTCAGCCTGGAGCTGCCACCGTACCGTCCGCCCCAGATTTTGCGGACGCTCTACACGTCGGTGATCGACCGCACCCTGATCGTGCTGTGGCGCGCGCTGATGATGGCTGCTCCGGCGGGCGCGTTCATCTGGCTGCTCGGCAATATCACGCTGGGCGAGCTGAGCATCGGCGAATATCTGGTGAACCTGCTTAATCCGATCGGGCTGCTGATCGGCCTCAACGGCGTCATCCTGGTGGCCTACATCGTGGCCATCCCGGCCAATGAGATCGTGATCCCGACCGTGTTCATGCTGACGCTGATGATCGGTGGGTCCGATATGGTCCAGGCGGGTGTGATGCTGGAACTGGATGACGTGCAGGCGCACGCCGTGTTGACCCAGATGGGCGGCTGGACGTTGCTGACCGCCATCAATCTGATGCTGTTCAGCCTGATCCACAACCCGTGCAGCACCACCATCCTGACGATCTGGAACGAGACGAAAAATCGGCGCTGGACGCTGGTGGCCGTGTTGCTGCCGCTGGCGATGGGTTTCGGCGTCACCTTCCTGACGACGACGGTCGCCCGGCTGCTGGGGTGGGTGTGAGGCCCTCCGATTCCGTGAAAAAAGGACGCTCACCGGCGTCCTTTTTTGATCGACCACGGCCTGAGGGGAGCACCCGTGAGAAGGTCTGATCCTAATCAGCCGCGTCTGGCTGGAGGAAGCGCTCCAGCAGGCGATGCCGCCAGGCGAAGCGCAGCATCCACGCCCAGATGACGACGGCCAGGGCGATGACCGCATAGGCGTAGGCAGGCAGGATCAGCAGTTCGAAGAACTCTCGCAACGGTCTCACCAGCATGATCCCGATAAACAGCAACAACAGGCCCACCGCCAGGGCCGTCGGACGCCGGTCGCTGCTGAGCACGTCGCCGCCCACGAACCACGCCGCCGGCGGCTCCACAAACACGACCAGCACCAGCCCGGCCAGCAGGGTGAACACCGTCAGGGAAGTCTGGGCGGCCAGGGTCGCCACCTCAAACGTCAGTTGTTCCGGGGTGTTGATCGGATAGTCAATGCCCGCCGATTCCCGGAAGCGGTTGATGTCCGCCGGGGTGACCTCGAAAGCGCTGGCTTCAAAATCGGTGTAGGCCAGGCCAAAAGCCAGGGTATAGACGAACAGGCCGAACAGGAAAATCGAGATGGCCGCCGGAAAGACAAAGTGCATCACCGAGCGCACCAGGCGGCGGTCCATCGCGCCAGGACGCGCCCAGGCCGCCAGGGCAAAAGTTGGGATGCCGACCGTCAGCAGGGTGAGCAGCGTCATGTGTTTGGGCACGTAGGGGAACCCAATGCCCATCACGGCGGTGGCCAGGATCAACATGGCCACGTAAAGCGCCCGCGTCAGGAACAGGCGCAGGATGTCCTGCATGCCGTTGATGATGCGCTGGCCTTCGGTGAACGCCAGCGGCAGCGGGGCGAAGGAGTCATGGATCAGCACCATGTCGGCGACGCTGCGGGCGGCGGCGCTGCCGCTGTTCATGGCGATGCCGAGGTGCGCTTTTTTGAGCGACAGCACATCGTTCACCCCATCGCCGATCATGGCGACGTAATATCCCCGCTGGCGCAGCACCCCCACCAGTCTCTCCTTTTGCTGGGGCGTGATGCGCCCGAAGACGGTCGTTTCTTCCGCCGTCTGGACGAACACTGCCTCGTCCATGGCTGCCAGTTCCGGGCCGGAGACCGCTCGGAAGTCGCCGGGCAGCCCGGCTTGCCGGACCAGGGCGGCGACCGTCTGCGGGTTGTCCCCGGAGATCACTTTGATCTGAATGCCGGCCTGGATGAACCCGGCCAGCGTCTCCCGGGCTTCCGGACGCAGCTCGTCGCTGAAGCTCAACAGGCCCAACGGGATCAAGCCTTGTGGCAGCGCCGCCTGATCCGCCGCGTCATGGAGGGTGGTGACGCCGGGCCGGTGGGCGAACAACAGCACGCGCAGCCCGGCATCTGACCACGCCTGGGCCTGCCGGGAGAAATCCGCGCCCGGCTGGAGGTACGGTTCCAGCATTTCCGTCGCGCCGAGGACATACGCGCCCGCCAGGTCGCCGTCGTCGAAGGCGATGGCGCTCCATTTGCGGGCTGAGGAAAAGGGCACTTCATCCGCCACACGCCGCCGCTGGCCGCCCAACGCTTCCCGTATGGCCTCGCCGGTGCGGTTGTTCGCCGTGGCGCTGCTCACAAAATCTCCCAGGAGGCGCTGGAGAGTTTCCCTGTCGCTTCCCAGAGGGTGAATCTCGTGCAGGTGGATGCGGTTGGCCGTCAGCGTCCCGGTTTTGTCCATGCACAGCACGTTGACGTTGCTCAGCGATTCCACCGAGTTGGCCTGTTGGACGAGCGCCCCGCTGCGGGCGATTCGTAGCGCGCCCATGGCGTAGGCGGCGATCACCATAAAAAACAGGCCGTTGGGCACCAGGCCCGCCACAACCGAGGCCATCTGCACGCTGCGCATGAGGGGCAGCGAATAGAGCGCCGCCGAGATCAACAGCAGCAGGCCGATGAACATGGCGATCAGGGTCAGCAGTCGGATGATGAATTCCACGTCCCGCTGGAGCGGCGTCCGCACCCGCCGGAAGGAACGCGCGCGGGCGGTAAGCTGGTTGGCAAAGCTGCCCTCGCCGACCTTTTGCGCTTCATAGGCGGCGCTGCCGGTCACGCAGAAGCTGCCGGAAAGCACCGTGTCGCCGGCCTGCTTAGGGATGAGGTCCGACTCGCCGGTCAGCAGCGATTCATCGACTTCCATCCGGCCGTCGCCGACCACCACGCCGTCGACCACAATCTGATCGCCGGGGCGGGCGACAATGACATCGCCGATCACGATCTCGGCAGGATCGACGACCCTTGCCTGTCCTTCCCGGATCAGGGTGATCCTGGGGCGGGTGAGCAGGGCGATCTTATCGAGCTGGCGCTTGGCGCGAATCTCCTGGACGATGCCGATCACGACGTTCATCAGGATCAGGCCGACGCTGACCACCGCATCGCTGACCCGGCCAATGGTCACCATCACCGCGCCGATCAGGAAGAGGACGACGTTGATGAAGGTGAAGACGTTCTGCCGCAGGATGTCGGCGTAGGATCGGCTGGCCGCGAGGTGGACGTTGTTGCCCTGGCCGCGCTGGCGACGGGCGAGCGCTTCACTTTCCGATAGACCTTGCAGGATTTCCATGCGTGTTTTCTTTCAGCGGCAGGAGGCGGCGGTTGCCGGGCGGCCTGAACGACGGGTCCCGACATCGCCCAGTCGCTTAATGTACTGCAAAAGGGACGCCTCTTCCAATCATTGGAGACCGGTCGTGGCCAGAGGCGTTGTCCGCCAGTCGCGGCGTGAGATGATGAAGGGTGGGCGGTGAGGCCGATGGTGCAGAAATCGCGGTGATGTTATCCTTGCCAGGAGTATGGGCCAATCTTTGACGGGCGTGGGCCATTCCTTCGCGACAGGAGAGCGCTCATGCAGTGGCTGGCGTTTGTCCGGCAGAATCTTCTCGCGCGCCCTGGCCGAGCCTTCCTGACGGGAACGGCCATCGCCCTGGGCGTCGCCATGGTGGTGGCGGTGAGCACGGTGTCGGTGGCCGCGCTGGAGGCCGGGCGAGCGGTTAACGAAGTGGGCCGGGCGTCGCATGAGATCGAGGTGTTGCCGGTCAGGGGAGACTTCTTGGCCGCCGCCCAGGGCCTGGCGTTTGATGTGCCTGGCGTGGCGGCGGTGGGCGGCGTGCTGGGCGTGCCTGCCGGGTTCGGCGACGAGCAGGTGACGCTGTTGGGCGTCCAGGCGGAGCCTTACGCGCTGATGCATGGGCCTGGGCTGACCGCTGGCCGCTGGCTGGCGGAATCGGACGGGCAGGTGGTGGTTGTCCCGGCGCTGTGGGCGGCGCTGCACCGTCTTGAGCCGGGTGATAAGGTATCGCTCGGCGTGGGCAGGGACACATCCCCCTGGACAGTGGTCGGCCTGTTGGAAACCACGCCCGATCTGGAGACCGTGTTTGGCGATTGGGCGTGGTTCGCGCCGCTGGATGCCGTGCAGCGGGCAGCGGGTCTGGAGGGGCGGCTGACCCGGCTGGAAGTACGGCTGGAAGCCGGGGCGACGGTGGAGACTGTCCGGTCCGCCCTGCAAGCAGGGGCAGGGGATGGTGCGGCGGTCATGACGGTCACAACTGCCGGTCAGGGGGATTTCGGCGACTATTTCCTGGTGGGTATCCTGTTCATATCGGGTATGGTGGTGCTGGCGGCGGCGGCTTTCCTGGTCTTCAACGCCTTCGCCATGACCGTCACCGAGCGCCAGCGCGAGATTGGCCTGTGGCGCTGCCTGGGCATGACGCGGCGGCAAGTTCTGCGTCTGATCCTGCTGGAAGCGCTGGCCCTGGGCGGGTTGGGGATGCTGGCCGGGCTGGCGATCGGGCCGCTGGCGGCGCGCGGGGTGATGGCGGTCGTGGGCGCGCTCCAGCCCCACTATGCCGCCGATGATATCCACACCCCCTGGTGGGCGGTGACGCTGGCCGTGCTGCTCGGCCTGGGGATGACGTTGCTCTCGGCGTTGCCTCCGGCCTGGGGGGCCAGCCGCCTGTCCCCGCTGGCGGTGCTACAGGCGCGGGTCCGCGAGGGCAGGGGCTGGTACTGGGAGCGTGGGCCGCGTCTTGGTGGGGCGGTAATGGTGGCGGTGGGGGTGGCGCTGGTGTACCGCGTCCTCAACCCGGCTCCGGTGGACTACGTCCCCGGCCAGCTTCTGACGATGGCGGTTATGGTCTGGTACATGGCGGCGGTCGTGCTGCTGCTCCCGGCCCTGATCGGCCTGACGGCCCGCCTGCTCCGCGCCCTATTGCGGCGCATCTTTGGCCTGACGGGCCGCCTGGTGGCGGACAATCTGGGGCGCGCCCGCCGCCGCGTCACCCTGACCGTCGGCGCAATCCTGCTGGTGGTTTTTATGCCGGTGGGGATTCGTGGGCTGTTCTCCTCCGCCATCGACCAGGAATTACGCGGGGTGGTGCTCGACGGCTTCCGGCTGGACCCGCTCATCATTTTACCCGGCCTGCGGCAGGCCGTGATGGAAGGGCTGGACGTGGCGGCCTTCTGGCAGATGCGCTTCCCGGCTGCTTTTGACGGCGTGGTCGCGGCGCTGGACGATCAGGCGGTCTTTTACCCTATCTATGCGGCAGGCTATCCTGAGGCAGGGCCTATGCCTGGCATGGCGTCCTTCGCCCTAGACGTGGCGGATATTCGGGCGCTGGGCCTGTTTGATTTTGTGGAAGGAGACTGGGAGACTGCCCTGCCGATTCTCGACCAGGGCTGCGGCGTGCTGTTGATCCCCGGCGCGGCGGCCCGCCACGGGGTGTCGCGGGTGGGCGACACCTGGACAGTGGACGGGCCGGACGGACCGGTGACCTGCACGGTCGCCGGGATCGGACGCAGCCGGCTGTTCGGCTCCTTGCTGGGAACGGCGGCGCTGGACGTGTTTCAGATCGATGGGCCGATGGGCATGGTGGTCACGCCGAAAGGGGGGTACACGACCGACGACATCCAGGCGGAGTTGCTGGCCCGGATCGGCTGGCAGGACATCACCGTGGTCAATGTTGAGCAGTACACGGCGCTGGTGGACGACATCCTGAGCGTGTTCACCGATCTGCTTAACGCGCTGATCGTGGTCGCGATGCTGGCGGCGGCGTTGGGCGTGGTCAACACCATGACCGCCAGCGTGAACGAGCGCGAGCGCGAGCTGGCCCTGCTGCGGGCGGTCGGCGCGACCGGGCGGCAAATCCGCTGGCTGGTGCTGGGCGAGGCAGCGCTGATCGGCCTGGCGGCGGCGCTGTTGGGCACGCTGACCGGGTCGGCGCTGCCGATCTTCCAGGGCGTGATCCTGGGCGTATCCGGCTTCGGGGTGGAGGGCGTGACCCCGCTGGCCTGGATGCTGCCGTCGGTGGGGGCCGGGTTGCAGATCGGGCTGGTGGCGATGGTCGCCGCGCCGCTGGCCTGCGCGGGCGTGTCATGGTGGCTGGCGCGCCGGTTGGAGCGTCTGACGGTGGTGGAAGCCTTGCGCCCGGAGTCGCGCCGGCGCAGGCGGGTTGGACGGTCGTTCAGCCGCCAGCCGGGCGCCCGATGAGGCGGGTCGATTAAGGGGGCGGCAATGGCCGTTTTGGAGGTCACCAATCTGACCAAGGACTACCAGATGGGTGAAGTGGTGGTGCAGGCGTTGCGCGGTGTGGATTTCGCCGTCGAGGAAGGCCAGTTTGTTGCGGTGATGGGGCCGTCCGGCAGCGGCAAGAGCACCTTGCTGCACATCCTGGGTGGGCTGGACGTGCCCTCCGGGGGGGAAGTGCGGCTGGGCGGGCAGAACATCAGCGCCCTCAGCGATGCCGAACTGACGGTTCTGCGGCGGCGGCGCATCGGCTTTATCTTCCAGTTTTTTAACCTGCTGCCCACCCTCACCGCCGGGGAGAACGTGGCGCTGCCGCTGCTGATTGACGGCCAGGATGGGGCGCAGCACCAGGCGCGGATCATGCGCCTGCTGGACCTGGTGGGTCTGCGCAACCGCCAGCATCACAAACCGGACCAGCTTTCCGGCGGGGAGCAGCAGCGGGTGGCTATCGCGCGGGCGTTCGTCAACGCGCCGGACATCGTGCTGGCCGATGAGCCGACGGGCAACCTTGATACCCGGTCGGGGGCGGCGGTGCTGGAGTTGATCCGGCGCTCGTGCGATGAACTGGGCGCGACCATCGTCATGGTCACCCACGATCCGGGCGCGGCCAGCTACGCGGATCGGGTGATCTTCCTGCGCGACGGCCAGATCGTGGATGAGTTGGGCGGCGAACAGGCCCATGATCGCGTGGCCATTGCCCGGGTGATGGCCGGGCTGGAATGAGGCTGTGCCCTCCCAGGGACAGGCACCGGCTGGCCCAGTGATCATTGGTGGAAGGGGACGTTCATCAGGGCCAGAGGCGCGCCGCCATGTTACACTTGGGCCGCCGGTCAGGTTATGCTGCGCCGCAGTGACTTTCCCGGCGGTATCTTTTTGCGGTGTTGATGAGGGAGTCAGGTGATGAACCATTCGCACGTTCGACAGACGACGATTGTTGGGGAGCCGCTGCCCAACATCCCCTGGGAAGACCGCCCGGCTGGCTCCAGTGAGGTCGTCTGGCGCTACAGCCGGAACCCGGTCATTCCTCGGAATTTGATTCCCCAGGCCAACAGCATTTTTAACAGCGCCGTGGTTCCGTTTAAGGATGCGTTTGCCGGCGTGTTCCGCATTGACGATACCCGGCGCATCATGAACATCTACCGGGGCAAGAGCCAGGATGGCCTTCAGTGGACCATCGACCACGATCCGATTGCCTGGGTGTGTGACGATCCGGAGATCGCGGCTTTCGTGCATCGCTACGATCCCCGCGTATGCTGGCTGGAGGATCGTTACTACGTGACGTGGTGCAACGGCTATCATGGGCCGACGATCGGGGTGGGGTACACCTACGACTTCGAGACGTTTTACCAGCTGGAGAACGCCTTCCTGCCGCATAACCGCAACGGCGTGCTGTTCCCGCGCCCGATCAACGGCCGATACGCCATGCTCAGCCGTCCCAGCGACCGGGGCCATACGCCGTTCGGCGACATATTCTACAGCGAAAGCCCCGACATGATCCATTGGGGCCATCACCGCTTCGTCATGGCCCCCAAACCCTGGACCTGGCAGAGCACCAAGATCGGGGCCGGGCCGATCCCGATCGAAACGACCGAGGGCTGGCTGCTGATTTATCACGGCGTGCTCACCTCCTGCAACGGCTTTGTCTACAGCATGGGGGCCGCCCTGCTCGACCTGGACCAGCCCTGGCGGGTGATGTACCGGGCTGCGCCTTATCTCCTTTCCCCGCAGGCGCTTTATGAGTGCGTGGGCGACGTGCCAAACGTGGTGTTCCCCGGCGCGGCGCTGGCCGATGCGGCGACCGGGCGCATCGCCATCTACTACGGCGGGGCAGATACCGTGACCGCGCTGGCGTTCACCCAGGTGGATGAACTGATCGATTTCATCAAAACATATTCGGAGCTTTAAGCGCCCGGTCCCGGCCTGACCGGCGGGGGAAGCCACGCCAGCAGGGCCATCACCCCGTGCAGCAGCAGCAGATAGGCCGGGATGGGCACCTGGGACAGGCGCAACACCCCTCCCAGGGAGATGGTCAGCCCCAGGCCGCCGAG
>DAOTXK010000172.1:0-12987 GCA_034435395.1 Anaerolineae bacterium
CGTTGATTGGCTCCAAAGGGCAGAGCATGCTCCGCCCTAAGAAAAAACATCAAAATCCTGAGCAACCAGGGGCTTAAAGCCCCTTGTCCGTGAATTCCCGGATAGATACTAATTCAAATGAGCCGCAATATCCCGCAGGCTGGCCCGCACGCTGCCGTCGACCACGCGGTCGCCAGCGCGGATCACCAGCCCACCCATGATGGACGGGTCGACGCGGAAAATGATCTCTCTGGCGGCCGTTTGCTGCTTAATCGCCGCCTGCTCGGCCTCAGTCAGCGGCAGCGCGCTGACGACTTCGACCCTGCCGCCCAGCCCTCTGGCCGCTTCCGGCGCGGTGCTGAAAAACTGGTTCACCAGCTCCCGCTGACGCTTCTCGTCCAGCGCCTCGCCGATCAGCTTATGGGTGGCCGCAATCGCCAGCCCGATCACCTGGTCGCGCAGATCGGCCAGCTGCCGGTTGCGCTCCCCTTCGGCCTTCTCCCGCGCCTCGGCCAGAATCCGCTCGGCCTCCGCGCGTGCCTCAGCGAGGATGCTTTTCCCCGCCTCTTCGCCCCGGCTGCGTGACTCATCGGCGATGGTGGCCGCCTGGCGCCGGGCGTCCTCGATGATCTTGGCGGCTTCCGCCTCGGCATTAGCCCGCGCCTTGGCTGCCACTTCCGCGTCTTCAAGCTGTTTGGCGACCTTCACAGCGCGCTCATCCAGCACACGGGTGAGCGGTCGCCAGGCCAGAAAACTCAGGAGCAGCAGAATGACAAGGAAGTTCACGACTTGGGCGATGAGGAACCCAGCATTTAGCCCTAATGCTTCCACGAATCGCCTCCCTGCACTTACAGCACAAACAGGATAATGAGGGCAACCACCAGCGCATAGATGGCGACGGCTTCGGCAAACACGATACCCAGGATCATGTTGGTCTGAATCTGCCCGGCGGCTTCAGGGTTACGGCCAATGGCCTGCATCGCCCCATTCACCATCCAGCCAATGCCAATCCCAGGCCCGAATGCCCCAATCATGGCCAGCCCAGCGCCCAGCGCCTTCAGACCAATGCTCAGATCCCCAGTCATCGATAGTTTCCTCCTTTAAGGAAAGAGTAACCTGATATTCATCCTCGTCGATGCTATTTAGAACTTATCCGAACATCATCAACAGCCTGAGCCGAGGACTTAAGCCCCTCGCCCAGGGAGTGTCGGATAGGCATCAGTGCTGTTCGTCGTGGCCGTCCCCATGATGAGCAGCCATCGCCTGCGCACTGAAGATCAGCGTCAGCACGGCGAACACGAAGGCTTGCATCAGGCCGACGAACAACTCCAGCGCATAAAACACGGCGGGCACAAAGATCGCCAGCAGGAAGGCCATGATAAACAGCAAGACCTGCCCGGCGAAGATATTGCCAAAAAGACGGAAGGCGAAGCTGATGATCTTGGCAAACTCCGACACGATCTCAAACAGGCCGACCACAAAGTCGATCAGGCCCAGCGGCTTCTGGCCCAGGTTACCCAGCGCCCGCAGGTTAAAAAACTTCTGAAAGTAACTTGGGCCGAGTGCCCATACGCCATAGACCTGAATCATCACCACGGCGACGAGCGCAAAAGCGACGGTCAGGTTGAGATCGGTGGCAGCGGCCCGCACGAAGGGCGTCACCACAAACAGGTCAGGGTTGGCCTCGGCGACCATCGCCTCGGCGACCATCACCTCAGTGTCACCGGCAGGTCCCTCTTCGGCAGCCTGTGCCCCGGCGGCGACTGCCTCGCCCGCTTCGGCCCCTTCGGCCTCTTCCTGCGGCGCGGCGTCCGCTTCGTGCCCACCGGCTTCCTGATGCCCGGCGGTGAAGCCCAGTTCAGCGCATTCGGCGGCGTGCGCTTCCGGGATATGGCCGACGTGCTCAAGCTCGCAGGCGCAGAAGTCGGCTAGCGTCGCTTTTGTCCCGGCGTCAAACGGGGTTTCATTGCGGAGCGTCACCACACCGGCAATTGGCTCACCTTCTTCAACGTTGACGGGATAGCCGTTAAAGCCCGGCTCCGCGCAATGCAGCAGGCCGACGCTATCCACCCCCGGCACCAGTTCCAGCCAGTTCGACACGAGCAGGAAAAAGAAAATGGTCATCACCAGCGGGAAGACCCGCCCGGCCCGCGACCCGGCCACCGACTTGGCGAAGTCGTACATAAAGCCGACCAGCAGTTCCAACACGCCTTGCAGGCGGCCCGGTATCGCTCTGATCCCGCCGCGCAGATAAAGAGCCACCAGGATCAGGACGATCACCAGATCGGCCAGCGCCATGCCAACCAGGGTATTCGTCAGGTGAAACCCTCCCCCCAGGAAGTCCCTGACCAATACCTCGCCCGGCACGAAGATCACCGGCAAGGCCACGCCGATTCCGGCCCCCGGCAGCAGGATAAAGGGTATCCACAGGCAGAACGCCGCCACAAAGACCACCAGGCCGATGAGGACGAAGAGTCCGCGCACCGTTCTATTCACAGCGCGAGCCTCCTCTCATACCGAGCTTCCCATCCCTTGTTCTCAATGATCATTCCTCCTTAGTGGCCGTTGAGGCGTCTTCATCCTGGGCCGGGGGCCGGATCGCTGTCGTGGCCGCCCGCACGATGCGCAACATCACCAGCAGGCTCAACGGCACGCTCAGGATCACCAGACAAATGGTAAACGGTCCTTTTAATCCGAACTGGGAGTCCAACCACAGGCCCAGCAGCAAGGCGATGATGATCAGGGCGACGGTGCTGAATCCCGCCTGCCCGGCAAGGGCCGCGATGGTCAGGTTGCGGGCGCGGGATGGCTGCTGTTGGTCGCCGCTCACAAACGTCTTCCTCCGGGCCAGGGGTCGGCGGGGCAGGCGCGTGCATTTTATCACAAAGCGGCCAATTTAGCCCAAAACTTGTCGTATAAACCGGGGCAAAGAATTCCCCGTCTCCCCGCCCCGGTGATGGCTGCTGGCTGATCAGAACAGCAGATCGCGGCTGGCCTCCAGCGCCCAGTTGTAAACCGGCGAGGCGACCACCCCCAGGAAGACGATGCCCAGGCTGGTCAGCAGCAGCGCCCAGCGGTAAACCCCCGCCACCGGGATAGGCTCATCCTCGTCGGCGCTGCGGTCCACGTACATCACCTTGATCACCATCAGGTAATAGTACAGACCGATGATGGCATTGATCACGCCGACCAGCGCCAGCCAGACGAAATTGGCGTCCACCGCCGCGTTAAACAGGAAGAACTTGCCGAAGAACCCGGCTGCCGGGGGGATGCCGCCCAGCGAGAGCAGGGCCACCGTCATGGCCAGCGCCAGGCCCGGACTGCGCCGGCTCAACCCGGCCAGATCGGCAATCGCCTCGCTGCCGGTGGCCCTGGCGGCCAGGAAGGCCACCGCAAACGCGCTGATGTTGGTCAGGGTGTACATGAACATGTAGAAGGCCACCGCCGCCAGGCCCGCGCCGTTCTGCGCCCCGATGGCCACCACGCCGATCAGGGCGTAACCCGCCTGGGCGATGGACGAGTACGCCAGCAGCCGCTTAACGTTTTTCTGCCACAGGGCCACCACATTGCCGAGCGTCATGGTGACCGCCGCCACCACCGCCAGCAATTGTACCCAGGCCTCGTCATAGCCGGAGAACACAGCCAGGAAAAAGCGCATCAACAGCGCAAAGCTGGCTGCCTTGCTCGCCACGCTGATGAAGGCCGTGATCGGAGTCGGCGCGCCCTCATAAACATCCGGCGTCCAGAAGTGGAAGGGCACCACGCTGACCTTAAACCCAAAACCCACCACGATCATCATCAGGCTCACCAGCACCGGCAGGCCGTCGACGCCGCCCCGCCCCAGCCCGCTGGCGATCTGGTAGATGTTGGTATGCCCGGTGAAGCCGTAGAGCAGACTCAGGCCGTAGAGCATGATGGCTGAGGCGAACGCGCCGAACAGGAAGTACTTCAGGCCACTCTCCGACGAGCGCTCGTCCCGGCGGTTGAACCCGGCCAGCATGTACAGCGTGATCGAGGTCGTCTCCAGCGCGACAAAGGCCATGATCAGGTCGGAAGCGGCGCTGACCAGGCTGGTTCCCAGTGTGGCGATGATGATCAGGGCGTAGTATTGCCCCCGGCGGCCTAACCCCTCCATGTCCACGCTGATCAGGCAGGTCAGCGCCCCGCCCAGGATCACCATCGTGCGGAAGATCTGCGCCAGCACGTCATGCCGGATCATCCCGCCCAGGAAAAGCTGGCCTTCCAGCTCCCCCTGCCGGGGAGGGGCGGCGATCAGCATCACCAGGATGATGCCCATCATCGCCACCGCCGCGATCACGCCGATATCCCGACGGCGACTGCTCGGCCAGACCACGTCCAGGATCAACGCGGCCACCGCCAGGATGGTCAGGAGGATTTCCGGCAAGATGGCGAGCAGGCTCGCCCCCCAGTCCACCGTTTGGAAGTCCACCTTACGCACCTCCCAGCAGCCGCACAATTGGGGCCACCCCGCTCTGGACCATCGGGGCCATCAACCCCGGCCAGACGCCCAGCAGCACCATAAACGCCATCAACATCGCCAGCGCCGCCTTGTCCAGCACGGTCACATCGCCCACCTGGGCATAGCGCTGCTTGTCAAACTCGCCGAAGAACACCTGCTGCACCACCCGCAGCACATAGGCCGCCGTGATCACGATGCCCAGCACGGCCACCAGGGCGACGATGCCATAATAGTTAGCCAGCGACCAGCCGCCCACGGCCAGGGTCACCGTCGAGCTGGCGTTCCACAGCCCCACGAAAATGGGAAATTCGGCCACGAACCCGCTCAGCCCCGGCATCCCCATGCTGACCAGGCCGCCCACAATGAACGCAAAAGCCACCCAGGGCATCACCTGGCGGAAGCCGCCCAGGCTGGGGATATCCCGCGTGTGCGCCCGGTCGTAGACCATGCCGACGCAGGAGAAAAACAGGGCCGTCATCACCCCGTGGCTGAACATTTGCAGCCCCGCACCCGTCATGCCGAACACGTTCATGGTCGCCCAGCCCATGCTGACCAGCCCCATGTGACTCACCGACGAGAAGCCGATGACGTACTTAAAATCCCGCTGGCGCATGGCGATCAACGCGCCGTAGACGACGTTGATCATTGTCAGAAAAACAATCCAGGGCAGATGGGTCCTGGCCCCCTCCGGCAGGAACTGCACCCCCACCCGCAGCGCGCTATAAGCGCCCAGTTTCATCAGCACGCCGGCGTGGATCATGGAGACGGCGGTGGGGGCGGCCACGTGGCCGTCCGGGCTCCAGTTGTGAAAGGGGAACACGCCCGCCAGCACGCCGAAGCCGATGAAAATGAAGGGGAACCACACGCGGGCGAAAGTCAGCCCATCAATGCCAAACACCTCGCGGTTGAACGGGCTGTCCGGCTGCATCGAAACCTTCATGAGGTCCACAAAGTCAAAGCTGTATTTGCCGGTGGCGTCCCCGGCCACGAAGTACATGGCCAGCGCGCCGATCAGGGCGATCACCGAGCCGATCAGGATGTACAGCGTCAGCTTCATGGCCGCGTATTCGCGTAGTTCCTTCCAGCCCCAGGTGGCGATCAGCAGGTACATGGGGAAGATGGCCAGCTCATAGAAGAAAAACAGCACGAACAGGTCCATGGCCACGAACACGCCGTAGACGCCCGTCACCAGCAGCATAAAAAAGGCCATAAACTCGCGGGGGCGGTCTTCGATGCCCCACGAGATCAACACCCCAGCGAAGGAGGCCAGGCCGGTCAGCAACACCATGGGCGCGCTCACGCCATCCACGCCCAGGTGGTAGTTGATGCCCAGCGCCGCCACCCAGGGGGTGCTCTCCTGGAACTGGAACATCTGCTCCGGCCCGGTGGCGGCGTTGGCCAGCGCCACATCATAATTGGCATACACCAGCAACCCCAGCAACAGGCTGAAGCCGGTCGCCGCCGCCGCGATCAGCCGCGCCTCCTGCTTGGCGGTCTTGGGCAGCAACAGGATCAGGATGCCTGCGACGAAGGGCGTGAGCGTAATGATGCTCAGTACGGGAAAAGGCGACCAATATTCCATAATTCCCCTGCCTCATCACCCGCCGAATAAACGGGTCACGGTATCGTTGATGGTGGGCAATATCCAGTTGGGCAGCACGCCGGTGACCAGCATCAGCACCAGCAGCGGCGCGATGGCGACCACCTCGCGCCGCGAGATTTCCAGGCGGTGGTGTCGGCGGTCATACTCCACCCATTCCTCCGAGGGCCGGCCATGCAGCACCTTTTGCAGCCCTTTGAGGACATACGCGCCGGTGAACAGCAGGCCCACCATGCTGATCGCCGTCGCCGCCGTGAAGACCGGCCAGGCCCCCCGCACCACCAGGAATTCGCTGACAAAGCCGCCCAGCCCCGGCAGGCCCAGGCTGGCCATGCTGGTGAAGATCAGGATGCCGCCGTAGATCGGGGCCAGCACCCACAGGCCGCCCATCTTCCGCAGGTCGCGGGTGTGGGCCTTGTGGTACAGCGCTCCCACCAGCAGGAACATGCCCGCCGAACTGAGGCCGTGGTTGAACATCTGCAACACCGCGCCGTTCATCGCCAGGATGGCGCTCTGCCGGTCGATGACGACGGTCTGCCCCGGCTCCAACGCCACCCACGGCGGCTGGCCGTTGGTGTACACAAAGCCGTACACCCAGGCCGCGGCGGCCACGCCCAGCACCACAAAACCCATATGGTTCACCGAACTGTAGGCCACCAGCCGCTTGAAGTCATCCTGGCCGTAGGCGGCGAGCGCGCCCAATACGATGCCAGCCACCGCCAGGGCGGCGATGGCCCCGGCGAACATGGCCGCCTGGGCCGGAAAAAACGGGATGATGAAGCGCAGAAAGCCGTAAGCGCCCAGCTTGAGCAGCACGCCCGCCAGCAGCATCGACCCGGCGGTCGGCGCTTCGGTGTGCGCATCCGGCAGCCAGGTGTGGAACGGCCACACCGGGACCTTGATGGAAAAGGCCAGGAAGAAAGCCAGGAAGGCCAGCCACTTCACCGTATCGATGCTGACGCCCAGGAAGGTGCCATCGTTGCCGTTGAAGGCGGGCCAGAATTCGGTCAGGCGCACGATGTCCATGGTGCCCGCCGTCAGGCCGATCAACTGGATGGCCAGCAGCAGGCCCAGCGAACCCGCCATGGTGTAGATAAAGAACTTGACCGAGGCGTAAATCCGGTCGTCGCCGCCCCAGATGTTGATCAGGAAGTACATCGGCACCAGGCCGACTTCCCAGAACACGAAGAAAAACATCATATCCAGCGCGGCGAAGACGCCCATCAAACCCGTTTCCAGGAACAGGAACAGGGCCATGTACAGGTTGACCTGCCGCTCGATCTCGAAGCTGATCAGCACCCCCAGCGGCACCAGCAGACCGGTCAGCAGGATCTTCACCGCGCTGATGCCGTCCACGCCCACGTGCCAGGACGCCCCCAGCAGCGAGAACCAGTCGGCCTGCTCCTCGAACTGGAACCCCCCGGCGGCGCGGTCGTAATCCAGGAAGACCTTGAGCGACAGCAAAAAGACCGCCAGGCTGAAGCCGAGCGCCACCCAGCGGGCCAGGTTCTTATTCCCCCGGGGCAGTAACATGACCACCACCGCCCCCAGCAGGGGGAGGAAGATGATCGCCGTCAGCAGGTTGACCGCCAACAGATTCCCCACTTGAATCATCCAGCCAGCCTCCCCACCCCTAACGGAAGAGATTAAAGAACAATGCCAGCCCGATCACCAGCGCCGACAGGGCGACCATCAGCATGTAGTGCTGCACGTTGCCGTCCTGCAGGCGGCGGAACCAGCGCCCGAACAGGCCGATCCCCGTCGGGATGCCATCGCCCACACCATCGATCACCACGCGGTTGAAGCGCTTGAACAGCTCCCCCAGGAAAACGGCGACCCGCGCGATGAAGTGCAGCACGCCATCGATGATCCCCCGGTCCACGATCTGGCTGACCAGCACCTCGCTGACCCACCGCGACGGCCTGACGAAAGCCCAGTCGTAAAGCTCGTCCAGGTAGAACTTGCGCTCCATCCACTGCCACAGGTACGGGCTGATCCGGTCCAGCGCCACTTTGGTCGGGTCTTCGGCTCCGGCAGCCAGCGGCCTGCGCCAGTACATCGCCCATCCCAGGCCGATGCCGCCCAGCGCCACCGCGAAGGAGAACAGCACCGGCACCAGGCTGAAGTCCAGCAGCGGCGGGTGATGCAACAGCGTCTCCGCCAGGAAGTCATGGAACGGGTTGCCGCCGGGGCTGAAGACCGCGCCGAACAGGGGGAAGGCCGGGTGCACGCCGACGAAGCCGGTGATGAGAGCGAAAACAGCCAGCACAATCAGCGGCCCCTGCATGAAGACCGACACCAGGCTGGACGGGCCGCCCAGGCTGGCGTGGCGGGCCGCCTCGGTGCGCGGCTCCCCGGCGAAGGTCATGGCGAGCTGCCGCGTGATGTAAAAAGCGGTCAGGAACGCGCTCACGACCAGCATGAGGAAGACGAAGATCGCCGGGCCGAACCCCTCGCCGCCCAGCCCCAACTGCCACGCTTCGGCCAGGATTTCGTCTTTGGACCAGAAGCCAGCGGTGATCAGCGGGAATCCGGCCAGCGCCATGCCGCCCGCCAGGAAGGCCCACCATGTGGCCGGGAGGCGGCTCCTGAGGCCACCCATCAGCCGCATGTCATTGGGGTCGAATGGCGCGGCGTGCCCGGCATCATGGCGCTCGCCGCTCTCATGAAGAACATGGTGGTGCCCGTGCTCCATGCCGTGAATGACCGCGCCGGAGGACATAAACAACAGCGCCTTAAAGATGCCATGGGTGATCAGGTGAAAGGCCGCCGCCACATACGCGCCGATGCCCAGCGCCGCCACCATGTAGCCGAGCTGGCTGATGGTGGAATAGGCCAGCACGCGTTTGATGTCGTTCTGGGCAATGGCGATGACCGCCGCGAACAGCGCCGTGAAGCCGCCCACGTAGGCCATCAGCAGCAGCGGGGCGTTGTACACCCCGTGATACACGTCCGCCCCTGCCTCCAGCAAGGGAAACATGCGAATCACCATATACACGCCCGCGGAGACCATCGCCGCCGCATGGAACATGGCGCTGACCGGCGTCGGGCCTTCCATGGCGTCCGGCAACCAGACGTGCAGCGGGAACTGGGCGCTCTTGCCGATGGTGCCAAACACCAACAGGACGCCGATCAGACTCGCCGCGCTGAGGCCGCCGCCGATGAGCAGCGCCGGGGTCTGGGCCAGCGCGTTGAGCACCTCCTCATTGAAGAAGATATCGCGGAAGTTGAGCGTGCCCGTCTGCGCGAACAGATAGGCGATGCCCAGCAGCATCAGCACGTCAGTCACACGGGTGGTCATGAAGGCTTTCACGCCCGCCCTGTGGGCGCTCTCCTTCTCGAACCAGAAGCCAATGAGCGAGTAGGAGCAGAAGCCCATCACCTCCCAGCCGATGAACAGCAGCAGCAGGTTATCGGCCACCACCAGCGTCAGCATGGCCCCGGCGAAGAGCGCCATATATCCCATAAAACGCTCACGGCGTGGGTCGTGATAGATGTATCCGACCGAGTAAATCATGATCATGGCGATCGTCAGCGACACCATAAACAGCATGACGACCGTCAGCGGATCGACCAGCACACCCATGCTGAACTGCGTCCCGCCCATGTCCATCCAGGCCGTCGAGGAGCCGAAGGCGTTCGGGCCGAAGTGTTCCGGCGCGATCAACCCCAGGACGGGCGCGCCCACCGCCCGCAGGACAATGGCCACCGCCATCCCCCAGGAGAGGAGTGTGGCCGTCAGGGCGGTGATCACGGTCAGCCACCAGCTTCGGTTGGTCACCAGGAAGATCAGGGCGCAGGCGAGCAGGGGCGGGACCGGGATCAACCACGGCAAATAGTTCGCATTTGTCCAATCAATCATGCACGACTGTCCTATGATTGTGTGCTGCGGGAGGCAGCTACCACTTCAGCAGGTTCACGTCCTCCGCCACCACGCTCTGACGGCGGCGATAAATGGCTACGATCAGGGCTAGGCCGACCGCCGCCTCTGCCGCGGCTACCACGAAGACGAACACGGCAAACGCCTGCCCCATCATCGTATCCGGCGTCAGGTAGCGCCAGAAAGCCACCAGGTTGATGTTAACGGCGTTCAGCATCAGCTCGACGCCCATCAGAATGGCCACCGCGTTCCGCCGGGCCAGCACGCCAAAGAGACCGATGGCAAACAACGCCGCCGCCACCAGTAAAAACATCCACAAGGGAACCATAGGCCGTCACTCCGCCTCATCGTCGCGGGCGATGGCGATTGCCCCAATCAGCGCGCCTGCCAGCAGCACCGACGCCACCTCAAAGGGCAGCACGTACTGCGCCGGGTCCACCAGCGCCCCGCCAAGTTCAAGAGTCGAGTCGCCAGTGACATCGGCCACCGGCGTCGCCGGCAGCGGCGCGTTGTCCGCCTGCGCCACCTGCACGATGACCACCACCATCAGGGCGAAAAAGGCCACCGCGATGATCGCCGCCAGGTCCCACTGCTGGTTCATCACCCGGCGGGCCTGGACCATACCCCGAGTCAGCATCACAGCGAAGATGATCAGGATGGCGATGCCGCCCATGTAGAGCAACACCTGCACCGCAGCCAGGAACGGCGCGGACAGCAGCACGAACAGCCCCGCCACGCCGAACAGACTGACCAGCAGCAGCAGGGCGGCGCGAAACAGGTTGCGGGCCAGCACCACCCCCAACGCCCCGGCCAGCGTGATGATGGCGAAAACCGCGAACACAATCAGTTCAAGGGTGATTTCCATACGGCCAACTCCGCTATTTGGTCGCCGTCGCTGGCGAACCGGCGCGGGCGGGTTCTGACGCCCGACCGGCTGAGGTGTAGTCCGTCTCGTCGACCAGTTCTTCCACCTGCTGGCGCGCCCGGCGACCGACCAGCCGCAGCACGTAGGCGACGGCGGCGAAAAAGGCGATATTCGCCAGCAGGAGCAGCCCCGTGCGCGGCAACTCGGCCACCAACTCCGGCCCCAGGAAGCGATACAGGCCACGGGTCACCCCGGCGAACTCATTGCTGGCAATCGCCTGCGCCGCCGCGTAATCCGGCACGGGGATGACCTTAAACAGCAGAGCCATGAAGGCCAGATTGGCCAGCGCCACCGGCACCAGAATCTTCCAGTTCAAATCCAGCAACTGGTCAATGCGCACCCGGGGCACGGTCATCCGCAGCCACATGGTCACGAAATACACCAGCATCGACTTGATGCCCAGATAGATCATACCCAGGAAGGGAATCTGCTCTGCGCCAGGGCCGCGCCACCCCCCCAGGAACAGCACGGCGAACACGATCGCCGCGAAAAAGGCATGCATGAATTCAGCCAGATAAAACATGGCCCAGGCCATGCCGCTATACTCGATGTTAAATCCGGCGACAAGCTCGCTTTCGGCTTCCAGCAGGTCAAACGGGGCCCGTCCGTTTTCGGCATGAGCGGTGATCAGGAACAGCAGCGCCGTGACCGGCATGGCGAAGAGATACCAGATATGCTGGCTGCCGACCAACCCCTGCATGCTCAGGGTGCCAGCGAACATGACCGGGACCAGCACCGCCAGCACCATCGGCACTTCATAGCTGATCAACTGCGCCACCGAGCGGAATGCGCCCAGCAGCGCATACTTATTATTGCTGCCCCATCCGGCCATGAGGATGGCCACCACGCCCAGCGAGGACACGGCCATCACGTACAGGATGCCGATGCTGAGGTCGGTGCCGATAACCACCGACGAAAACGGGATCACCGCCGCCACCAGAATCACGGATACCACGGCCAGGACCGGGGCCAGGAAGTAGACCGGCTTATCGGCGTGGCGCGGGATGATGATCTCTTTGGTCAGCAGCTTGAGGGCATCGGCGACGTTCTGGATCAGGCCGTAGGGACCGACCCGGTTCGGCCCGACGCGGTTCTGGATGCGGGCCACCACCTTCCGTTCCACCCAGATACCAAACAGCACCCACACCATGCCAAAGCTCGCCGCGACGATGACCCCCAGGAACACGTCGATGAAGGCCGCCAGCCCGGCTTCCATGCCCGCCTGGATCAAAGCTTCTTTCAGCATACGTTATCCCTCAACAAGGCAAGCAAAAATGGCCGATAGTGCCCTACCGGCCATGCCTGTTTACGCCGGACTTACGTCCATTCCAGCGCGCCCTTGCGCCACACATAGATCAGAGCGACGGCCAGCAGGGCGACGAAGATTAACACTTCCACGAATGCGAACAGCCCCAGACCGTTATAGGCCACCGCCCAGGGGAAAAGAAACACCATCTCTACATCAAAAACGAGGAATACCAGAGCAAAAATATAGTACTGGACTTTGAACTGAACCCAGGCATCGCCCACCGTCTCCACACCACATTCGTAGGTATCGTTTTTGATCGGGTTGGGTTTCCGCGGCCCCAGCAGACGACCCAACACGATCGGCACGACGGGCAGAATCCCGGCAATCGCCAGGAACACCCCCACAAAAGCCCATTCGCTAAGATCCATTATGGCCGTGGCTCCTTGGGCTATCTGGTCAGATGGTAAAAGGCTGGTTAGTGATTGGCTAGCACATCAGCAACTTGTGACAAACGTCGCTAGTATAGCATCACGGTTCAGATATGACAAGCCATATCAGGAATGGGGTTTGTCTCGGTGCGGCCAGGTTTGGAGACGCCACCCGGCGTGAATTATAGCTTAAGCTTACAGGATTACAAACTCCCCAGACTCTTACCGGATGTCCCTGGGACAATCACCCGCCGTCTCACCTGAAAACGGCCATTGCCTCTCGGATCGAGCCATAACATCGGGTATACTCGCCGGAACCGACCGTCTGAGGGGAGAGCCGTACCTCGTGACCGACTGGCAGGCCCTCACGCCCACCGCCGCTGACTGGGACGCGTTCGTGGCTGCCCACCCCCAGGGGCACATCTTACAAACGCCCCCCTGGGGGG
>DAOTXK010000173.1:0-5266 GCA_034435395.1 Anaerolineae bacterium
AACAGAAACAAAAGCACGCTAAACGGGCTGAAGCTGTAATTCAGGCGACCGCCGTCGACCCAAAATGGGGTGGCGCTCTTGCTGACCAGCAGAACGGCCTGATAGATAAAAACAACCAGCAGCCCGGCGACCGATAGACCAGTGAAATAACGGCCCCGGGTGCCGACCAAAACAGCCGTGAACAGGTATCCGCCTATCGATGCCCCGACGAAGCCAACCTCCAACAGGCGCACGCCGAAGTCGATAGCATCGATATTCTGTCCGATGGAGGCCAACGCATGGCCGAGCAGTGAGCCAGCCGTCCACAGCACCACCATGAACAGGAAAAGTACATAATACAGGTTCAACTGCCGGCGTGGGTCGAGCCACAGTACCAACAAAAAGAGTCCTAACGCCAGGGTGAGCGTTAGGCCATTGACGGCCATGGTCACGATGATCAGATTGAATGAGCCCATGTTTCCTCATACGTGCCGTCTGGGCAGATCAGCCTGTGGGGTGTATCAGGCGGTGCTCTGCCGTTCGAAGCGATACCCGACTCGATGTTCCGTCAGAATGTAGATCGGATTGCTGGGATCTGGCTCGATTTTCCGTCGTAGCTGGCTGACATAGACCCGCGGATAGTAGATGTCATCGATGTACTCGCGCCCCCAAACCTGCTCCAGAAGCTCGCGCTGCGGAACGACCCGGCCCGCGTTCTCCATCAGTACGACCAGCAGCTTGAACTCGGTCGGAGTCAGGTGTTTTTTCTCGCCGTTCACCCGGACTTGCCGACGGTGGAGGTCCACGCTCAAATAGCCATCCTCATAGCCGTGCTCGGCATCAGTCGAGGTCATCTGAGCGCGTCTCACCAGGGCGCGCACGCGGGCGACAAACTCATTCAGCCGTACTGGCTTGACCAGGTACTCGTCCGCGCCCGCGGTCAGCCCCTCGACGATATCTTCCTCAGTCACAGCTTTGGCCGACAAGACCATGATCGGCACCTCAGAAACCTCGCGGATGCGTCGGACAACGGTCAGGCCGTCCATCTGCGGCATGACGATGTCCAGGATCACGAGATCGGGATGCTCGGCATGGAATATCCTCAAGCCTTCCAGACCGTTGGCGGCCAGGAAGACGACGAAACTTTCCCGTTGCAGTTTGCGCCCCAGAGCATCACGAATGGCCTGTTCGTCATCAACAATCAGTACTTTCATGGTCGTCCCACTTCTCGTGCCCAATGAGCAGATGTGTCATGTCTTATTCTACTATAAAGAACCTCAGTGGCTCAAAGTCAAGGTTAACGTATAATTGGGTCAAATGGAGAATAGACCTTCGTTACAGGGAAGCAGGTGAAGTATGTTTTCTTCAGACACCGGTTCCAGGCATCGGGGGTTGAGATATTGGTCCCTGTTGACCGCGGTCGGGTTGCTGCTGGCCGCGGGATTGGCCTGCAACCTCGTCGGTCAGCCGGCGGCGCGTGAAACTCCCACGCTTGGCCCGGCCAACACCATCCCGCCGACGCGCACGTTGCTGCCCACCGGGCAGGTGCCGTCGATCGTGCCCATCTCGCCCCTCCCACAACTGACCCTGCCGGTGCTCCTGCCGACGGCGGTGGTGATCGCGCCTACTGCCACGCCCTTGCCCCTGGCCACAGCCACGCCTTTTCCCACACCTATCCCCACCAGCACCCCGCTCCCACCCATCAATGTCGCGATCTATTCCCCGGTTAACGGGAACATCGTGGCCGGAATCATCCAGGTGCTCGGCAGTGCCAGCCACCCGTTTTTTGTGCAGTTCCAGTTGGAGTTCAGCCCTGATCCGGGCGATCTCTGGGTGTTGATCCCCGGTTCGATCTCCACATTTCCACTGCAAAACGGTTTGCTGGGGCTGTGGGATACGCGGCAGACGCCGGACGGCATATACCAGTTGCGGCTGCGCGTCTTCACCAGTGACGGCAGCAGCACGGTGGCTGTGGTGCGGAACCTGCGTGTGTCCAACCATACGGCGACGCCCCCTCCCAGCGTCACCCCGACGCCGACCAGCACCCATACACCGACGTTCACCCCCATCCCGACCAGCACGCCTGTCCCTACTTATACACCCACTCTCACGAATACACCCACGGGCTATCCAACCGACACACCGTCTCCGACGGCCACGTTCACTGAGGTGCTGCCAGACACGGCAACGCCGACTCCAACAGCCACATCCACCGAGGTGCTACCGGACACGGACACGCCCACGCCCACTTTCACCGAGGCCCCGCCGCTGGCGGACCTGAACGCCATACCCATCCTCCCGTCGCTGTCGCCCGCCATGGTGACCAACCTGCGCAGCGTTTATGAAGTCGGTCTCAGCCTGGGGAACCGCCCAACAGTCTTCGCCAAAGCCGGTGATGACAATACTGTATCCCCCGCCTTCCTGACGGGCTTCGGCATGGGCGCGTATAACCTGGATGTGTATGCCAGCCTGCAAACGATCATCGACTTCTTCAACAGCACCGCCGTCCAGGAACTGACGGTGCCGCCCCAAACCAGCTTCAACGCGATCAGTTACGCGGCAGGGCCTGGCTGGTCCACGATCGATGTTCTGGAGCCTGCCCGTGCCGATCCGGCGGCATGCCAGCCCGGCGAGACGCCGCTGGACTGCGAAGTCCGCCTATCCCGCCCTGCCGTGATGTTGATCATGGTGGGCACACATGACCTGCCGATCTTCGCCAGCTCGCCGGAATCCTTCCGGGCTAATCTGCAAGTGATCGTCAACACCTGTCTCTCTAGAGGGGTGATTCCGATCCTGAGCACCATCCCGCAGCGGTTGGATGGCGTCGTGACGACCGAGCAGCTACTGGTCTTCAATACGGAGATCGTCAACGTCGCCACGGCATCCGGGGTTCCGCTCTGGAACTTCTGGTCGGCCATCCGCGATCTACCCAACAATGGCCTGAGTGGCGATGGTATCACGCTCAGCGCGCCGCCGGATATCCTGCCCACTGACCTGTCGCTGGCGGGCCTGAACTATGGCTTCAACCAGCGTAATCTCACGGCATTGCAGGTGCTGGACGCGATCCGGTCGACGGTCTTCCCGGACGCCGTGCCACCGGCCATGCCTACCCCGACGGAAGTGGCCGTCGTGCCCACCGAGACTCCTACTGAACTGCCGACGGCCACTGAGCTGCCGACGCTGACCCCGACCTTCACGGAGACCGCTACCGAGCTGCCGACGCTGACCCCAACCTTCACGGAGACCGCTACCGAGCTGCCAACGCCGACCCCAACCTTCACGGAGACGGCCACTGAGCTGCCCACCCTAACGCCCACTTTTACGGAAACAGCTACCGAGCTACCCACTCTGACTCCGACTTTCACGGAGACGCCCACTGAAACGCCTACCGATATCCCCACGGAGACGCCGACGGAAGCGCCGCTGCCCACCTCCACCTTCCCGCCGCCAGCGGTACGCCCCTTCCCAAACACCACTGACGGCATCCATGTCTTCAACGACCGCCTTCCTGATGGCCTCTCCGAGGCGCAGGCCCAGTTCGCAGCCACGCACTACGCAGGCACGCAGCGGATGCGCCCAGCGGTAACGGCGCAGTTGCGCGCCTATAATGGCAACTTCATTGTCTTACACGATCGATTCGGCCTGGGCCTCGGTTATCAGGCTCCCGATGGCGGTTGCAACCCCAGCGGCAACTTCCTGCAGATCGTCGAAGGCGAGTGGCGGCAGGAGTGGCCGGAGACCATTGTTGACAGCTGGTTTGCTCCCTACAACGGGCAGAACGTCTACCACTGCGACCAGGGATGGTTCCTGGTTAATCTCAATGACGCCGCCTGGCGAACGTATTTTCTGGCTGAAGCCAGCCGCCAGCTCTCGATCAACCAGAATGACGGCCTGCTCCTGGACAGACTGGTCGTGCCGAATTATCTGGGTTGGGATCGGTTCGCTCCTTCATTGCCACCGGAGGACGCCGGTTTCGAGGCCGCCTGGAGTGCGTCCATCGCTGGCTGGATCGACTTCCTCAAAGCCAGTCTCGACGGCGCATATGTCATCGCCGGCGTGGGGAGCTATACCGCGCCTCGCGACACAACCGATTACAGCCGGGCTGATGGCCTCATGGTGGAGGATTTCGGATTCGATACCTGGCAGGCCGCTGGCGCAGGAGCCTGGCAAACCCAGCTTGATCGCGCCCTGGCCGTTGCCAACCGGGGACAGGTGCTGATCTTGCAGAGCCGGGCTGGGGGTGGGAGCGTCGATGCGCGGCTCTTCAGCCTGGCATCTTACCTGCTGGTCAAGGGGAACCGCACCTTTGTCAATCTTGAGTTGGACGTTGGTGTGGAGTGGTTCCCAGAGTATACCATCCCCATCGGCAGCCCGACCCAGAGTGCGGGTAGCCTGGCCGAACTGTTCAGGGGCGACTGGGGGGCATACGCGCGCATGTTCACCAACGGCTTCGTAGCGGTTAATCCTTCCGGGGTGCCGGCCAGCCTGCCGCTGGGTGGCGCGTACTATCAGGCCCTGCCAGCGGGGGGCGGTCTGATCGGCGAGGACGGGGCCGTACCGGGCGATTGGGCGGTCAATTACGCTGAGGTGACGGAGCTTACCCTGAACCCTGGCCAGGCAGCCATTTTACTCAATTTTGCGCCATGACTCCCGCAGGGATGATTGTTTGGTGGGAATGGCGACCTCCCCGATAGGCGTCTCTGGGTTGATTCCGCCGCATCTGTCTTAGGGACGAGGCGAGGGAAGGGTCTCGTCAGCCCAGGTGGACATGTCCCGCCAGGTTGGCAGAAGACGCCAATACATGGGCCCGCGATGGTAGGGGATGAACTGGATGGTTTTGGCTTTGGCGAAGCTCTCGCTGTCAATCGTGCGCCGCCCTGAAACCGAGCGGCTGTAATAGTACACGCGGAAGACATGGATGCCGTCTGTGGCAGCGAAGGCTGGTTCTCGGTGATGATTGCGCACGTAAGCGTCGCCGCTCTGCACCAGCGCCACATCCAGATATGCGGCGTCCAACGCCTGCCGCTCATCCAGGAACAGATAGTGCGCCGGTTCGCCGTGTCGCAGGAGATCCGTGCGCGTGGGATAGACCGGAAGCAAGCGGGCGCGGGCAATCAAGGGGAGGAAGTTCGCCAGAAAAGAGCCGGGGACTAACGCCACATCAGTCTCTTCGCCGGACCTCCACTGACGCGCCTTGTGAAACCCGCCTGGCCCGGTTTCGATCACCTGGTAAATCTGCTGGTTGGCGGTGAACAGCGTGCCCTGGGGCAACCGCGCGGTTTCGACC
>DAOTXK010000174.1:0-12923 GCA_034435395.1 Anaerolineae bacterium
GAGTACCTGAGGCTGTCCATCCTGGAACCCAACGACTTTCTGGTGCCCAACACAGCGGTTAATGTCTTCGCCGCCGGGGATATGAGCCTGATGTTCCAGCAATACGCCGACTACCTGACCGTGGAAGACATCAATGATCTGGTCGCCTATATGCTGACCCTGGAATAAGCGCCCGGCCTGCGGGCAATTTGACTGCTTACGCTCTGCCCAGGCAGGGCGTTTTTATTCCATATACACTCATCAGCGGCCCGTTTCCTCCCCCGGCCGTCAGGCGCGTCAGCCAGGCGTCAGATTATCACTGGCATGTCGCTTATTGAGTGAAGGCCCGTCCCATGTTAGCGTAAAGGGCGAAACAGGAGCGCGAGCCGTGCCCGTCTACGAGGTCAACCACCTGACCAAGTATTATCCCCAGCAGGCCACCCCGGCCAACGATGATCTTACCTTCACCGTGGAGACGGGTGAGGTTTTTGGGCTGCTGGGCGCGAACGGCGCGGGCAAAACCACCCTCGTCAAACAACTGGCCAACCTGCTGGCGCCGACAAGCGGGACCATCCGGCTGATGGGCAAAACCCTGACGGACGATCCGCTGTACACTCCCAGTCGGATCGGCTACATGCCGCAAAGCGTCCACGCCCTGAACACGCTTACCGTCGCGGAGACGCTGTATTTCACCGCCCACCTGCGGGGCCTCTCGCGGCGGGAGGCCCGCGCCGAGCGCGACCGCCTGCTGGATCGCTTCGGCCTGGGCCGCCTGGACTACTTCGCCACCCTGCCCATCCACCGTTCGGCCCTGATCCTGGCGACGGTGTTCGCCTTTCTGGCGCTCTCCCTGCCGCCCACCCTGACGACGCTGGCCGCCGGATCGCTCATCCTGCGCCTGCCGCTGGTGCTCAGCCCCTGGGCGCTGGTCGTGGTGCCGCTGACCAGCGTCAGCCTGAGCGGGCTGGGCGCATTGCTGGGCCTGGTGGGACGCACGCCGCAGGAAGTTGACAGCCTGAACCTGCTGACCACCCTGATTCTGTTCGGCTTCGGCCCGGTCGTCATCCCGCCGGACCGTTTGCCGGCGCTTATCGTCCATCTGAGCGCCCTATCGCCCGCCACCTACGCCGCCTCCGCCATCCGCCAGGCCGTGCTCGGCTGGTCGGACCGGCTGCCGCTGGCATTGGACCTGGCCGTCCTGTCAGCGCTGAGTATCGTGTTGTTGTGGCTGGTGAGCCAGCGCATGGAATGGCGGGAATGCTAGCCGAGCAGGCCACCCAGCGCCTGCGGAGGCTATTCGCCCGCCGCCAGCCAGTCAGGAGAGAGAGCCATATGTGGTACATCACGCGGCGAAATATTCGCCTGAGTTTGATGACCTGGGGGCCGGTGTTGACGGCCATGGCTGTGATGTTCATCGCCTCGGCGCAGCCCAAACTCCCACCGCTGACAGAACCCGTCACGGTCTATTTTTCGGGCGCGCTGCCGGTCTTCCCCGGCCTGTGGGACTTACTGATCAAAAAGAGCGCCCATGTGATCGCCTTCGGCGCGCTGGCGCTGTTGAATATGCGCGCCCTGCTGGCCTGGAAATCCTCGCTCCAGGAGGCCGCCCATCTGGCCATCGTGTTCACGGTGGGTTATGCCTTGCTGGACGAGCTTCACCAGGCATTCGTGCCCGGACGACACGCCTCCGGCCTCGATATAGGACTGGACTTCGTCGGCGCGGCGCTGTTCGCGCTGTTGGCCCGGCGGTATTATGCCCGCCATCCCCGGAAGCTGTCTGAGCAGCGCCAGCGGTTTATGGCGATTCTGGAGGAGAATATCGGGTAAACTAGGCGAGCGTAAGGGTTCACTCGCCCGGCGGAGCGCAGGCATGAACTACGAAGCGATCCTGTTTGACATGGACGGCGTTATCGTCGACACGCACCAATCTGTCACCGCTTTCTGGGAGCGTTGGGCGGCCAAACACGGCGTGCACATCTCGGCGGCGGACTTCGTACAGCAGGTGTATGGGCGACCGGGAACCCATACGCTGGATGCCCTGTTCCCCATGCTGAATGAAGACGACCGCCAGGCCATTTTTGATGATATGGCCGCCTATGAGGTTCGCCTGATTTACACCGCGGTCAACGGCGCGGTGGATTGCCTGCGGGCGTTGCGGCGGCATGGCGTGCCGACGGCGCTGGTCACCAGCGGCGCGCGCTGGAAGGTCCAGGCGGTGGCCGGGCAGCTGGGGCTGGACGGCCTGTTCACCACCCAGGTCACAGTGGAGGACATTCACCAGGGCAAACCCCATCCTGAGGGCTACCTGCTGGCCGCCCATCGACTGGGAAAAGCGCCGGAGCGCTGCATCGTCTTCGAGGACGCCATCAGCGGCGTGGAGGCAGCGGTCGCCGCCGGGGCGTTGTGCATCGGCGTGCAGGCCGCAGGGGACCCATCGTCGCTGCTGACGGCAGGCGCGCAAACCGTCATCCCGGATTTCAGCGCCGTGCGCCTCCAGACCAGCGCCGACGCCCTGACCCTGCACCTCGGCCCATCATACCGCCTGTCCCTGATCGGGCGAACGCCGCCCAACCTCGGCCCGACTTTTCCGTAGCGACTCCGGCAGAACTGACGGCTGGCGCTCCAGAGCCATGGTCACCGGCGACGTGAGCGGCAGCGCGCAGATCACCCGGGTGCCCTGGCCCTGGCGGCTCTCCAGCCGGATCGAGCCGCCGTGCGCCTGAATGACGCTCCGGGCGATGAACAGGCCCTGCCCCATGCCCGGCACGCGCAAGACCGATCCGTCTGGCATCAGGGGCGTCCCCCGGTAAAAGCGGGTGAACAGATTGGGCTGGTCCTGGGCGCTGATGCCGACCCCCGTGTCGCGCACGATCAGCTCGGCAGCGCTCTCGGACTGCTGCCGAACAATCAGCGTGATCTTGCCGCCCGGCAGCGTGTATTTGATCGCGTTGTCCAGCAGGTTCCCCAGCGCCCAGCGCAGGCGTCGTTCGTCTCCCAGCACGTACATCTCCCGCTGCAACACCATCACTTCCAATTCCAGTTCCGAAGCCTGAGCCGCCGGACCCCATTCGACCGCCAGATCGTTCACCAGCGCCTCCACCAGCAGCGGGGACTGGGCGGCATCCAGCTGTTCCGGCCCCAGATCGGCCAGATCGCGCAGCTGGGTCACCAGACGCTGGAGCCGGATGGTGTGGCGCATGACCTCATAAGCGAAACGCTGGAGGGGCGGGTCAGCATCAGCGGGCGAACGCACCGCCACCAGCTCCAGCAGCGGTTCCTGCACATCGCGGGAAAGCTCCAGCAGCAACTCTTCCCGCGCCTTTTCCTGCTGCACCTGCGCCGTGATGTCGCGGATCACGATCACCGTGCCAATGCGCCGGCCGCTGATCGTCAGGATCGCCGCCGCCTGCGCGCTCAGGACCCGTCCTTCCAGAGGGACCCGCTGCGGCGCGCCCAGGGTATAGATACCGGGAGCCAGCGCCGGGCCCAGCACGTCCGTCACCGCGGCGGTCAGCTCACTGAACCCGCTGCTGCGAAACGCCCGCTGCGACCCCAACAGTTCGCGCGCCCTCTCGTTCATAAGCAACACGCGCCCGTCAAGGTCCTGCACCACGACTCCATCCGGCATCGACTCAAAGATGGCTGCCAGACGGGCATTCTCGCGCCGTTGGCGGCGCATCATGGCGTGGAGTGATTCCTGCCGCTGCTGCACCCGGTCGGCGTAGACATCCAGGCTGCGCCCCAGCTCGCCGATTTCATCCCTGGTCCGCAGGTGTGTCCGCGCCCCAATGTCACCGCGCGCCAGCGCCTGCGCGGTCGCCGTCACGCGACCGACACGCCCCAGGATGTATCCCACGCCGCCATACCCGGCGATCACCACCACCGCCGCCAGGGAAGCCATGAGCAGACCGAGCAATTGCCGGCCCAGATCGGCGGCATAGGGCAGGCTGCTGGGCAGGTAAACAGCCAGCACGCCCAATGTGCTGCCGCCGAGCGTAAACCGCAGATTGGCCGCCTGGTAAGGATAACCGGCAATCGTCAGCGGCTGGCGGGGAAGCTCCCCCACGGCGCTCAGGGCCTGCTGCACCTGCTCTGGCGTGATCGTCAGGGCTTCATAGAGACCATCCCGCGCCTGGAAGGTGGTCTGCATCAATTGAGCCGTCGTGTCAAACAGGGCCACCTGGGCCAGACTGCTGCCTCGCAGGGCATCCAGCACCCGTTCCAGGCGCATCCCGACCCAGACCTGCCCGACCATCATGTCATCCTGGACAAGGAGGGCGGCCACATACAGCATGAACCCCTCCGGCGTGCTCGCCAGGCCCGTCGCTGGCGAGCGCCCATCCCGGGTGAGGGCCAGAGCCAGGGCCTGCCCGGCGCGGTTGACGCCGCCGCTGGCGACGTATTGGGTCCGGCTGTCCGGGGCGGCGCGCCGCAGATGAATCACTTCGACGCCGTCGGAATCCAGCAGGATGACGCCATCCAGGTCCCCGGCGATGGCTTCTGCCTCCAGGATACGCCGCAACCACTCCCCATCCCCCGCTAGGAGGGCATCGACCACCCCCTGGGTAAAGGCGATGCGCGTGGTTTCGTCAACAAGCTCCTCATAGAGCGCCTGCATCCCATTCTGCGCGCCCCGCGCCGCCAGTTGGAGCTGGGTGACTTCCGCCACCTGCCCGCTGCGCGCCAGGGAACCGGTGACCAGATAGGTCACAATCATGGCGAAGGCCAGCAGGATGGCAAACAACGGCGTTAACAGCTTCCAGCGCAGCGAGAAAAAGTCCGCCTCCCGCTCAAAGGGGTCCTCGTCACCGCCCCGAAGGGATGGATTGAAGCCGGAAAAACGATCGGTCGCCATCAGGCACCACTCTCTACCGCAGCGGCGAAAGATCACGAAACCGTCCGGGGCAGCCAGGTCCGCCGCGTCCGGGGTGAAGGCATTATAGTCGGAACCAGGGCCGGGAGCTATCCAGGTGAGCCGGACCAACCGGGTCGTTCGTGGCTGCGACCTAACACCAACCGTAGCCCCGGCTCTCGAAGGTCAGTGGATCGACGGGCACGTCATTGATCCGCACCTCGTAATGAATGTGCGGGCCGGAGCTATTGCCGGTGTTCCCGCTGAAGGCGATCACGCTCCCTGCGCCGACCCGCTGGCCTTCCATCACGTTGAAAGCGCTCAGATGCGCGTAATAGGTGATGAACGCGCCGTTTTGGATGATCACCAGGTTGCCATAGCCGACCGTGCTCCAGCCAGCAAAGATCACCGTGCCGCTGTGGGTGGCGGTGACCGGCGTCCCGACCGGAACGCCGAAGTCGACTCCGCTGTGCCAGGGGTGGAACCGCTGGGTCAGGATGCCGCCCGTCGGCATCCCACGCGGCGCACAGCCTTCCCCGCCATAGGGTTCCGGTGGCGGCCCACCCAGCGGCGATACCAGTGGGGCCTGGGTAGGCAGAATACCTTCGTCGCCTGATGGCTGTAACACGGGGGAGGTGGGAAAGGGGATCACCGTCGGCGGCGGGCGCGCCGTGCCGATCACCACCTGAGCATTGCCGGCCTGGGGCAGATACGCGCCGACCGGCATCACACCCCCCAGCACGGCCAGCGGCTGCACGTCATACAGGCCCTGGTTGTGCGCCAGCGCCTCCACAATAGCCGGATCAACCTGGGCAAAAGGCGTCAATGGCGGGGGGAGGGGCGCGCCGGCGGTCGGTTCCCAGTACCAGGGGATAACATCCAGCTGACTCCGCTCGGCGACCAGACTTCCCACCAGGTAGGCCGCCCCGGCGACCACGCCAAAAACAAGCGCGGCCAGCAGCGCTGCCGACACGTACCGCCTCCATGGCCGCTCCGGCGGGGGAGTCTGTGGATGTTCGGTCATCGGTCGATTCGCGAGCCAGGGACGGGAGGTTGAGGCCGCTCACCGTCGTGCCGATCAACGCCCAGACATCATCGCTCGCGCCATGGCTATTGTACAGGCAACCGGGGAACAGGCGCATCTTGCCCAGGGGCCATGTGTTGTACCCTGTGGAAGCCGGGCAGACTTCGATGGGACACCAGGAAGAAACAGCGCTTCACCCGGATTCGCCGCCCGCGTCCCAGGCTGCGGCGCACTTCATGACGGGGCACTGAGATGAGGTAGAGAATCGATGAGCGCCGGTGTCGTGGCGGCTCTGAACCAGATAACTCAGGTGGGTAGTCGTACAACGACATAACCCTATACTGTAGGTGTTGGTTCGTGGGGCCGTGGGTGGACACGCGGCGCTTATATTAGGTATTATACCGCACTTTCGCCGCGAGTCGATCAACAATAACAAACCCTTGACAAAACGTTCGCCCCGTGCCGCGAGCCAATGATGCCTCTGCCAGGCAGGAGGATTGATGATGCCAGAAATCAAAACCCTGGCCCTGATCGCTCACGATGGCAAAAAGGCCGATATGGTGGCCTTCGCCATGGAACACAGGGATATCCTGGCCCGCTACGAGCTGGTCGCCACCCGCACCACCGGCCAGTTGCTGGCCGAGAAGTGCGGCCTGCCCGTCCAGGAGGTGCTCTCCGGCCCGCTGGGCGGCGATGCCCAGATCGCGGCGAGGGTGGCGGAAGGTGACATCGAAGCCGTCTTTTTCTTTGTCGATCCTCTGGGCAAGCACCCGCACGATCCCGACATTCAGGGCTTGCTGCGCATCTGCAACGTGCACAACGTGCCGCTGGCCACCAACACGGCCACCGCCGCCTATATCATCTCCCCCAAAGCGCTCTAACGCCGCCGCGCACCCACTAACGGCAATAACCACCGTAGAGTGTCCGGCCAAAACCGTGCCAGGCCGCCACGCCCAGCGGCACCCAGGTCTCGCTGTCGGTGGGCGCGGTCCGGTAGGTGATCTGCTGCACCCGCATCTCCGGGCGCACCCGCCAGTCATCGGACTCCGGCAGGTAAGCCCGCACCTCCACCGCGCCGCCGTGGAAATACAGCGTGGCGGAGACCGCATGGCGATAGTCATAGGCGGAGGACACCTGGGGGCACAACAGGGCATGAGACGGCTCCCCAAACGCCGCGAAAACGTCGCCCAACATCACCTGGCCATCGACAAACAGATCGAGCCGCATCAGCAAACCATCGCGGAAGCGCGCCTGTACGTCATAGGAGGGGAAAAACCGCGTCTCCCAACGCAGGTAGCGCTCGTCCGGTATATCGGTCTCGGGGAGGGCATCCAGGGATTGAGGGGCGGTCAGCGGGCTGTCTCTGGCGCTGGCCAGGGCCTCCTGCTGCGTGGTGCGGCCAGGGCGGAACCCCTGCCAGCAGGGCTGCGGGCAATCCCCGGCTTCCAGATAGGCCGGCAGGAGCAGCGCCCTTTCCCCGACCCACCCCGCCAGCAGGATGCCCGCCGCCAACGGAGGCAGGAGAGCCAGCAAGGGCCACGGCTCCCGACACAACACGGCGAGGACGATGAACCACCGTTTCATCCCGCGTCTTCCCCCGCGCCGTCACTGGCAGAAGGCCAGTTCGCCCGTGGAGCCAAAACCCTGCCAGCGAGCCGCCACCGGCCTCGTGCTGGCCAGGCCCACATCCGCCCGGTAAACGATGCTCACGATCCGCATCTCCGGGCCGACCAACCAATCCACCGGCTGCTGGCGCGGCGGAGTCAGCAGTTGGTATCCTGGCGATGGGACGACCGGGTCTTCCAGCAGCCGCAACGCCTGGACTTCCACCGCCCCTTCAAAGAAGTACAGAGTGGCGAAAAGCACGGACTGAGGAATCGCGGGCATCACCGCCCAACCGGCAGCGTCGCCTGCCAAGGGGGTTAACAGGCCGTAAACGTTGACCGGTATGTAACCATTGGTCCGGCACAGGCGGGCGTGGGTGGGCGGCCCAAAGGCGCTGAAAACGTCGGCCAGCGTCACCGGTTCTTCGGGGAACAGCGACAGATAGATCAGACGGCCATCATTAAAGCGCATCTGCACATCATAGTGTGGTGGGTCGCCCGATCGCCACTCCAGCGATGAAGTCACCCGGAAACTGCCAGGCGTCGTATCCCGCACCGAACCAGCCAGAGCCAGGTCCCGCTGTTTGATGACCGCCAGCGCTTCATCCTGGGTCATCATGCCGGGGCGCAGGCCCTGCCAGCAGGGTTGCGGGCAATCCCCGGCGGCCAGCCCGCTGGGTGGGGCCGGCCACGCACGCCCCACCGCGACCGACAGGAGGACCAGAAGGAACAGCGGCAGGACGGGGAACAACAGCCCTGCTCTCGCCTGAAACACCCACAGCAGCCACAACAACCACCATCGTCTGGCGCGGCGCATGAGGCGGTTATTCGGCATGTTCGGCCAGGCGCGCCGCCCAGGCGACGATCCGCCCGGCCAGCCATGCCTGCGATAAGGTCAGGAACAACAGCACCAGCCCAAACAGAAGGCCATAGGGGAGGTCGGCCCACAGCGCGCCGCTCTCTTCCAGGCTCAACAGGCGCAGCCCCTGATCGCCGAAGACGCTCTGGAACAACAGGCCAGCCCATGTGCCGAGAGGCGTCATCCAGGGCGGGAATTCCAGCGCCTGGCTGCCAATCAGGAGCGCCAGCGCGGCCAGCGTCACCCGTCCCAGGCCCAGGGCTGCGCGCACCGGGATATCATAACGCGGCTGCCGCACGACGACTGACACCAGCAGGCCGACCGCCGCATCCAGCCCCACCGCCACCAGCGGCTGAAGGATGCCCGCCGTCATTGTCGCCGCCAGCAGCACGGCTCCTACCGGCATGGACACAGCGGGCGTGATGCCGCTCAGCAGCAGGTCCAGGTAACGTCCCCGGTAGTATTGGATGAGATCGAGCAGGATTCCCGCGACAAATACCAGCCGCGCCAGGAACAGCGCGCCCAGCGGCCCGCGCAGCATGTAGAAGACCGACACCCAACGCGCCTGGAAGGTCAACCCGGCCCCGTAAGCCGTGATCCGCAGACTGTCCCACGTGCCCTGCGCCTTTTCCAGGCTGATGGCGTTGCCGGTGAGCGCCATCGCTCCTAGCCCCACCACCACGCCCCCAAAAACCAGTGGCCAGTAGAGGACGCTGTGCAGAGTGCGCACCGGTCGGGTGCCGAACCCGGTCGCCAGCTGGTAGCCAAACAGGACCACCAGGGCCACTGTCGTCAGGAGCAGGCCGTGCCGCAGCGCCCGCCGCCAGCCCGCCTCGCGGGAGCGACGGCGCTGGATCAGATGCCGTAACACAGGATGGTCAGGCTGTGCCCAGGCCGGCAGTTGGAGCAGGAATCGCTTGAACATACGCCTTTACAGTACCGCCCCTGCCTCACCAGACGACGAACGTTTTGCCTCAACCAGCGCTTACCCTCCCATGATCGCCTTGACGGTGGCCTTCACCGCCGCTGCATCGATCCGCTCCTCGGCCAGGTAGTTGTCCCGCAAGGCCGCCACGACATGGGGCATGTGCGCCACCGGTACCACGGGCCGCTGAGCGGTGACCACAGTCTCGGCATACGGCAGGGCGACCACCGCATAAACGGGCACCTGGGCCAGCCCTCGCTCGGCCAGGTACTCCCGCAGGGCATTCACGTCTTTGACGGCTTCCTGCGTCGGGTTGGCGCTGGCCGGGCGCAGTTTGTTGGCCTCGGTGCGCCTGAACCAGATGTTACCTTCCAGGAAAAAGACCCCCTTACGCGCAAAGAAATAGAAAACCAGCGCTCCGTTGGGACCCACCAGCACTGCATCCACATAACCCAGCCCCCGCCGGCTGATGTTCCGGATGAAGGTGTAGCGGTAATCTAGGGCCTGCGCCAGCACACTCCCCATCCGCCGCGCGTACTGGTTATCCTCCGGAAAGGTCACCCCCCGAATCACCAGCCCCAAGCCAACCACCGCCGTCAGCAGGCCAGCCCCGACGAGGGCCGTTTCCAGCACGCTATACCAGCCCGCGCGAGCCAGCGGGACCACCACCAGCAGCACGCCGAAGGCCACCAACACCAGCCCGACCAGCACCACGATCATGCCGGTGATAAACAATCGGCGGGCCTGCCGGGCCATGGCCCGGGCCGGCGAGATGTTGTGCATGGCCTGTGTCCCTCTCTACAAGGGGTAGTTGGCTAAGTCCCTGCCTGAGCCGCCTGGCCCATCGCTGCCGGGGCAATGCTCACCCTTATCACACGCGCACGCCACCGAACACCTGACATGCCCCCGGCGCGTACCAGGAAACCTTGAGAAGGTGACTACCCGGCTCCGGCAGTTACGGTTCGGGTTCTTCGGCGTCCGTCTCGGACGCGGAAGCATCGAGAGCTGCCCCCTCCTTCGCATCGGCCTCGACTGCCGGGACCGACACCTTCCCCTCGGCGCGCTTGGCCAGCATCTCTTCCAGAATGACGCGGAACTCATCTGAGCGCGGCAGGGGTTTGTAGAGCAGCCCATCGGCCTGGGCCTGCGCAATGACGGCGTCTTCCTCCGGCGGCTGTAACCGGTAAGCCGTGATCAACGCAATGGCCACATCCTTGAGTTTGGGACTCTGGCGCAGGCGCTCACCGACAATCGGGCCGGATAGCGTGGGCAGGCGAATGTCCAGAATGGCCAGTTCCGGCAGCTCTGACTGCACCCGGCCCGCGTCCACATCCTCGATCCAGGCGACGGCCTCACTGCCGTCGACAAAGGCCACCCCTTCGATTCCCCAGACCTCGAACATCGCCAGCAACACGTCGTAGATATCGGGCTCGTCTTCAACAACCATCCAGGTAGACAAGGGACACTCCTCGTTCACGCGACGGTAACCCACGTCAGCGGCGGCCCACCCCTGGAACGGGCCGTGTTCCCCACGGCCAGTCGGCGGACGGCACATCCCCAAAACAGCATCACGATACGCTGTGTTCAATGATAAGAGGGAGCGGCACAACAGGCAAGCGGGAATCATCCCGAATTGGGCCTGCGAGCCGCCAGATCGAGTTGTCGGCGGCCTCGCGCGCTGGTACTATGGTTAGGAGAAGGGTAGAATAAAGAGATCACGGCGTTTGGCCTAGTTAACCCGACGATGAAGCAGCCGTCCGTAACATGGTCACTGTTTCCGGCGGGGACGGTGATGTCAACCTGAACGCGACTGGCTGCGCCAGGCCCGGCCATGGTCGGACACAGTTGCAGGCGGGGCCTGCCAGGGCGAATTTCCGGAATCCGCCTGGCGGGACATCCGGATGCCTGTCCACACCGGCGACCGGGTATGCCAGCCCCACCCGTCCGATGGAGTCGCTCCAGGCCGTTGCCATCGTCCTGATGGACCGTTTTCAGTCTCCCGAAACGAAGGAGAAGCGCGCGGCGACATGCAGTGCCGATGAGCGGATCATAAAAACGCTGACCCCCCAGCCTCACCTAACGGGCGGCTGCGCTGCATTCTGGGGAACAAGAAGCCGGGCGCGTGGAACGCAAAGGATGGGCCGTGACTGAGAATCCTAGCTCACCATCTGCCATGACTGACCAGCAGCGTCAGGCGCGTAGCGTCTTTGGCTTCATCAGGACGTTGGGCACCGCCACCGAACGTTTCTTCCGGCGGCTGTACCTGGGTGGAGGGGGCGCGCCCGTCCTGGCCGCCGATATACCCCAGCGGGAGCGTCAACTTCAGGAAGAAGTGCTCTCACGTGAGGCCGAGATCGCTCACCTCACCGCCGTGCTGGAAAGCATCGGCGAAGGGGTGATCATGCAGGATGTCGACGGGCGGATCATGATGATGAATGAGGCAGCCCGTCGGATGCTGGGCAGCCAGAAGGCCTTTTGGGAAAGCGCCCTGGCCCACCTGTTTGAAAAGTCGCTGAAGGTATTCAACCTCCATTCAGAGTTCGAACCGGTGGGCGAGCCTGTTCGAGTCGAGATCAACGATCGTATCCTGGCCGCCCAGGTCGCCGCCGTGGCCGACAGCCATAATGCCCGCCTGGGCACGGTGATCGTCCTGCGGGACGTGACCCGCGATGCCCTGGCTGAGCGCCTGCGGGATGGCTTCATCACCCAGGTCTCGCACGAATTGCGCACCCCCCTCACCGCCATCAAAGGCATGAGCGACGTGCTGCTCAGTCAGCCTCCTGAGCGCCCTCCCAACCGTCGCTTTCTGGAAGCCATCAGCCGCAACGTGGACGTGCTGGACCGGATGATCGTCGAACTGCTCGATATTTCCGAGATCAGCGGCGGGACGTTTGCCGTCCGCCAGGAGGAGTTGGTCCTCGACGATCTGGTGTGGAGCGTGGTCCGTGGCCTGCAATCGCGGTGGGAACGCGCCGGCCTGGAAGTACACGTCATCAACGTCGGTCGGGGGAAAACGCGCATCCTGGGGGATAACCGGCGGCTCCGCTGGGCGTTGGGCCATTTGCTGGAGAACAGCATCAATTACACCCTCCCTGGCGGCAAGATCACGTTCCGCATCGGGGAGGTCAGCCAGAAGCGTGTTATCATTCGGGTGGAAGATACCGGCGTCGGCATCCGGGAAGTGGACCTGCCGCACATTTTTAACCGCTTCTACCGGGGCGAGGCCCGCACGCCCGACGGCAAGATCATCGATCCGCGCGGGTTGGGCCAAGGGCTGTTCATCGCCCGCGCCGTGGTGGAAGCGCATGGCGGCTACCTGGCCGTGGAGAGCAAGGTCGGCGTGGGCTCCATCTTCAGCCTGGCGTTGCCGCTGCCCGGCACGCCGGCTGAGGAAATCCGCGAGACCCGCCAGGAAGCGCCGTTGCTGCTGGAACCGCCCATCGATCCGGACGCCACCACTCCCAACCCATACCTGGCCCGACCGGCAACCGATGAGACGCCAACCGAGCCTATGCCGGCCAATTCGCCGCCAGAGCCGAAATCCTGACACCGCCACCGGGAGCGATCGCGCCGCTGACGACCTGGCGCATCCCCCGCTGCACCTTCGACAAAGGAGCTTTTTGTGAACCCTATCGGTGCCTTCACCTTCGTCCTCCACAGCCACATGCCCTATGCCCGCC
>DAOTXK010000175.1:0-12432 GCA_034435395.1 Anaerolineae bacterium
GATTCAGGGCGCGTACATCATCCCGGCCTTCGGGCACTACGAGCTGGCCGCCGAGGTGATCGACGCGCTGGCCGTGCCGGGCCGTTCCTGAAACGCCCGAAAAACGGGAGCAAACCGAAGGGAGACGCAGGGCAAAAGCTTCGCCGGAGGGATGGAACTGGCGCTCCGCTGACGCGCCAACTGCTAACCTTCTTCGATGGCAAATAGATCGGCCACGCGCAGCTTCAGGCCAGGAAACAACGATTCGGCCTCCAACGTTTGCGTATCGTCATAGATGGACACCGTGCCCGGCTGGTCGCGCCGATAACGATGCACTTTGCGCTGGCCGGGATACAGCACCCACACTTCATCGCTCCCCAGGCGCAGGTAATCGTCTACCCTGGCCTGCATATCCGCCGCGCTCTCCGTTGGCGACACGATCTCCACGGCCAGGTCCGGCGGGCCGGGAAAGGGCCGCGCCCAATCGTGATCAGGGGTGATTCGCCCCCGCCGGATAAAGGAGAAGTCCGGGATACGCGCCGTCTGCACGCCCATCTCATCGACGTGTAGAATGTAGGTCAGGCCGTCGGTATGTACACGACCAAGCTTGTTAGACCTCACAAACGAGTCAAGAAGCCGAAAAAGGTTCTCCACAAAAATGACGTGCATATGCCCTGCGGCGCTCATATCCGTTTCCACCAGTTCCCCATCGACGACCTCGACCCAGGCGTCTTCGCCCAGGCGCAGCAGATCGTCAACGCTGACCCGCCCGCGCACCTGCGTATCCGTCATTAGCGCATCCCTCGGCACACCAGTGCCGCTCATGTGGACGTTATCCCTGACAATCGTATTGTACCATACGGGCCGCGCCGCCGAGGCAACCCGCCGATAGGGAGAACATCATGCCGCCAGGCCAGAACAGATTGTCCATTTCGATCGCGCCCGTCAACCGGACGCGGGGGCAGCACTATGCCGACCTGCCGGGCACCGTCCGGTTGATGCAAGACCTGCTCCCGGCGGGCGTGGTGGACGGCTTTGAGTTTCAGAACCTGGCCGAGTGGGATGCGGTCGAGCCGCCCCGCGATGAGCGGGATAAACGGCTGGCGGACTGGCAGCACAGTGCCCGGTACACCGTTGATGAACTCGCCGCCGCCCTCCGGGAGGCGGGGATGCCGATCCTGTCGGTCCACGCCAACCGGGATGTGGGCATCTGCCTGTGCACGGGCGAGCGCGCCGCCATCGAGCGGGGCAGACAGCTCATCCACCAGTCACTGCGCCTGGCCCAGCAAGTTGGCGCGCCCGTGTGTGTCTTTCATTTCTGGGACACCTGGAAAGAGTCGTTCGATCCGGGCTTTCTGCGGCGCGTTCTCCACGAGGTAGCTCCTCAATATCCCGCTGTCCGGGCGGCGGTCGAAAACGTGCCCACCCACCTGGCGGGCGGCACGCCGTTCGACCTGGTGAAGGGCTTCCCGTGGATCACGCTCGACCTGCGCTGGGCGGCCCTGTACGACGAACTGGACAGATTCCAGGCAGTGAAGGACCGCCTGGCTAACATCCATCTGCGCGGCCACCTGGAGAATGGTCGATGGGCCATGGCCAACGCGCCGTTCAGCTTTGACGAGGCGCTCCACATCATCAAAGACCAGTGGGGCTACACTGGACTGTGGACGATGGAGCCGGAGCGGGCGCGCGAGGGCACCTGGGAAGACCTGCTGGCGGCCATGGCGGCGCTACGGGCCTCGTTGTAAGCGCTTTCGGGCAACACCCGGTCGCACGGCGGCCCCGGCGGCGGTCATCAGCCAAAAACCCGCAACCGTTTCAGGCCAAAACTCATCTAAAAAGCGGCAAAATTCACAAGAAGCGATTATAATTGCGCCCGATTGGGCGGCCATCGTGTCGGCGCGCCTTTTAAGGAAACTTTGTATGACCTTCACCTCGGAAGAGATTCAATCGCCCGCCGTCCACGCCCGCACCCCATCCCTGCGGAACCTGCTGTCCACCATCGTGGTCCTGTTTAAGCTCCGCATCGTCGTTCTGCTGCTGTTTGCCGCCTGGGGCGGCGCGATGCTGGCCAGCGATGGCCGACCGTCGCCGGGCGCGCTGCTGCTGCTCACCATCACCGGCGCGCTGGCGGCGGGCGGGTCCGGCGCGCTCAACCAGGTCCTGGAGCGCGACCAGGACACGCTGATGAAACGCACCCGGCGTCGCCCGCTGGCCACCGGCGATGTGAAACCCATCTGGGGAGCCGGCGCGGGCACGGCAGCCATCCTGCTGGCGGTCGGGCTGGCCCTGCTGGCCGGCAACCCGGCCCTGGCCTTTTTCCTGGCACTGGGCGCGTTGATCTACGTCGGTGTGTACACCGTGTGGCTCAAGCCGCGCACGTTGCTCAACGTGGTGATCGGCGGGGCGGCGGGCAGCGCGGCGGTGCTCAGCGGCTCAGCAGCCGTCGGCCACTGGGCCGATCCCGGCGCACTGCTGCTGGCGGCGCTGCTCTTCACCTGGAGCCCCAGCCATTTCTGGAGCCTGGCCCTGGTCTACCGCAACGACTATGCGCGGGCCAGCTTCCCCATGCTGCCCGTGGTTATGGAGCGCCGCCGGGCCGTGATCTGGACGCTGGCCCACATGGGCATGACCGGCCTGATCGGACTGCTGCTGGCCACGCGCCCGTCGCTCGGCCTGCCCTACCTGATCCCCATCGCCGCAGCGACGCTGTGGCTGGGCCGCGACTCGCTCAAGCTGCTGGCGGTCCACGCCCGCGAGGACGACGAGGGCCGCGACGGCCAGCAGGCGATGGTCCTGTTCCGGGCGTCCAACATTTACCTGGCGCTGGTCCTGTTGATGATCTGCCTGGCCTCGCTGATCTGACCTTCTCACCTGGGCCTCTCCCTGCCGCCGCCGACTTCCGCCGTGGGCCGGGGTCTTGATCGTCCCCTTCACACCGGAACACCTCAGAGGTCCATGCAACCCGCTCTGCCCTTTTTGCGTAGAATATGGCAACGGACCGGAGCGTGCCGTCGCGCTGGATGAAAGTGGGAGTCATGAGTCAACCGAATCTGGGCGATCGTATCCTCTCATTTATTGTGAAGACGCTCAACACCCTGATACCGAGCAGCGTGCATGAAGGCGTCAAGACCGTGCGGGACTTCGCCTACGTCCGCATCCTGGGGCTGCCGTTCATCGTGCTGGGCTACCGCCAGACCGGCAAAACCACACTGATCGAATGGCTCAAGCGCGACACGTCCTACCTGGCGGATTTTGACCCCGAACCCACTGCCGCTGGCGGCGAGCCGGTGGCCGTGTTCACCTCCCAGATCGGCGACGAACACATACGGCTCAAGCCCCGCCGGGACGTGGGCGGCGAGTACGCCATGTGGGAGACCGATTGGCTGGACCTCTTCCGGCATGCCAGGCCGCTGGGCATCATCTTCATGGTCGACCACACCAACGCCTACCAGCACAAGGACGCGCTCAACTTCGTGTTGCAGATGATCGACGAGGAGCGTGACGCCCGGCAGAACCTCAAGTTTTTCCTGCTGCTGGCCAACAAATCCGACCTGTGGGGCGCGGAGACCACGCTGGGCGACATCATGGAGGGGTTCCGCAACGAGACGCGGCGGCTTAAGTCACAGTCGGAACGGCTGGGCTACACCTACCTGGTCGCCAGCAGCAGCCTCAAGACCGGGGCAGGCGTCAGCGACAGCCTGGCCCACTTCTTCAACGCCATCCGGCCCCGGCCCCGGCAGACGGCGTAGCGCCATGCAGCCCCTGGTCATCGGTTACGCCCTGGATTCCCCCCGCCCCGGATATACGTTCACCTCCCCCACCGCTGGCTACGACGAGGCCACGCTGAAGGCCATCTGGCAGAACGCCATGCCGCGCGGCCAGGGTTGGAGCCGCTACCCCGGCGCGCAATCGCTCAAGTGCTTCCCCCTGGACGGGGGGCGGCGCGCCGCGCTATCCGAGGTCACCGTGACCGATCAGACCGACGAGACCGGGCGGCAGGGCATCCGCCGGGCGGAGATCGCGGTGATCGAGGCGACGGACTGCCTGGAGGCGCTCAAAGCGCGGCTGGCGGCCATGCCGGATCACATTCATGCGGCGACGGCCCGCCTGCTCACCTGCTGGACGTGGAAGCGCATCCTGGACCGGGCCGCGCCCAAAGTGCGCGCCCGATATGCTCAGATCGTGCTGGCCGCGCCTTATACGGGTGTTGCGGACTGGCGGGTGATGGAGGCGGCGGTGCTGCGGGTGGCAACCTCGCGGCGGCTGCGGGCGGTCAGGGGCTGCCCGCGGGTGGTGCCGCTGACCACGCTGGCCCTTGACCCCCGCGAGGAATCGCTGATCGTCGCCCTCCCCCTGGCCGAGGCGCGCCGCCTGAACGGGGCGCAGATCATCACGCTCGATAATTGGACCTGACGACTCGCGCGTGTGGCGATCACTCCTCATCCGACCGCTTGGGCTTCTCGCCCCAATAGGCGTCGTCTTCGTCCAGTGCTGATAGCTCGCCGTCATCGCCCAGGTGGATGTCCCCCTGAGCCAGAAACTCGTCCAGATACTCGCCTTCCTCGGCGTCCCGTTTACGCTTGCCGCCCGCGCCCCGCGCCGGCGCGTTCCACAGCGCGAACACGCCCAACACCACCAGGATGACGACTACCAGCACCAGCACCATCCAAACCATCCCCGTACCCATCATCATTGGTCCCACTCCCGATTCTGACGCCGCCGACGTGCCCGACGGTTATCCGCGACCCTTGAGCTGCACCAGCCGTTTTTTGATCTCCCGCTCATAGCCGATGTCCTTCGGCTGGTACCAGTCCGGCGGCTCCATGTCAAATGGCAGGTAACGCTGCTCCACCCACCCGCCCGGATAGGCGTGCGGGTACTTATATTCGCCCATGTCGCCCATCGTCTCCCGGTAGCGGGCCTGCGCCGGGCCGCGCAGGCTGCCCTCCTTATCACGCAGATAAGAGGGCACCTCCCCCGTGCCGTGCTCCTCCACGTAGCTCAACGCCTGCCAGATCGCCCCGGCGCTGTTGCTCTTGGGCGCGGTCGCCAGGTACAGGCACGCCTCCGCCAGGAAATACGTCCCCTCCGGCAGGCCCACCCACTCGAACGCCTGCGCCGCCGAGGCCACCACCGTCAACGCCTGGGGATCGGCCAGGCCGATGTCCTCGCTGGCCAGGATAAACATCCGCCGCAGGATGAAGCGGGGGTCCTCCCCGGCGTGGATCATCTTAGCCATCCAGTACAGCGCCGCGTCGGGGTCGGAGCCGCGCACCGACTTGATGAAGGCGCTGATGGTGTCGTAATGCTCATCGCCGCCCCGGTCGTAGCGCACCGCCCGCTTCTGGATGCTCTCCTGCGCCACCTCCAGGCTGATGCGGATGATGCCGTCGTCGTCCGGCTCGGTGGTTTCCACCGCCAGCTCCAGCGCGTTGAGGGCGCTGCGCGCGTCGCCGCCTGCCACGCGCACGATGTGATCCAGCGCCTCCTCCTCCAGCCGGATGTCCTTCTGGCCGTAGCCGCGTTCGGGATCGGTCAGCGCCCGCCGGACCAGCAGTCGCACGTGATCGTCGGACAGCGGGGCCAGGCGGAACACCCGGCTGCGCGAGAGCAGCGGCCCCACCAGGATGAAGAACGGGTTCTCGGTGGTCGCGCCGACCAGCACCACCGTGTTGTTCTCCACGTGCGGCAGCAACGCATCCTGCTGCGCCCGATTCCAGCGGTGAATCTCGTCCACAAACAGCACGGTCCGCTGGTTGTACAGGCCGAGGCGTTCCCTGGCTCCCTCCACCACGTCGCGCAGCACGCCGATGCCATCGGTGACGGCGTTGATGGTGGTGAAGTGGCGCTGCGTGGTGTTGGCGATCACGTTGGCCAGCGCCGTCTTACCGACTCCGGGCGGCCCCCACAGGATGATCGAGGTCAGCTGATCGGCTTCGATGGCCCGGCGCAGCAGCCGCCCCTGGCCCACGATCTCCTCCTGCCCGACGAATTCGTCCAGCGAACGGGGCCGCATCCGAAAGGCCAGCGGCGCGTTCTGGCCGGCGCGCTGGTCGCGTGCGTAATCAAACAGGTCGGTCATGGCACGCCTCTACAGGAATGTTCTTCAGAACACAAGTACTAACTGATTGTATCGCATCGCCTGATGAAACAGAAAAGGGGCGCGATGATCGCCCCCTTCCCCTGCGGACATCTACGGCCCTGCGCCATAAAACCCAGTCCGCGCCCGGTCTAGGTCACGTCGTTGAACGTCCAGAAGCGGTTGGCGAAGAAGTTCCAGAACAGCACGATGATGATGGCGATGGCCTGGGCGATGTTGCTGCCCAGCTGGTTGATGGCCGTCTCTCCCAGCGGCCCGGCGGCTGACATCGCATCCAGCACGGACGCGCCAACCCCGCCGAAAAACCGGAAGGTGACGGGCACGAAGATCAGGCGGAAGACCAGCCCCACCACGCTGACGACAAAAAACTGGGCCAGTTGCTGCGCCAGGCGGCGCGAGCGCGAATCGGGGAAGGTCCAGTAGCGGTTCCAGATGAAGTTGCTGATCACAGCGGTGGTGAAGGCGATGCCGGTCGCCGCCGCCACCCGGACCAGGACTTCCGTCTCCGCCCCTTCCGGCACCAGGACGGTGTGTTCCAGCAGATTCAGCATGCCAAAATCCACGGCAGCGCCCACCGCGCCCACAATGGCGAACTTGATGAACCGCTCGATTTCCCTGGCCCGATCCCCGAACAATCCGGCGAACCACCGGATCAGCAGGGTCAGCGGATTGCGGGTGGTGTGAGGGGTGTTGGTCGGTTGTGCGGCTTCCATAATCGATTTATCCAGGATCACTGACGCCAGAGTCAAACCCCACCATTATACACCCGGAAAGCGGCGGCTCCCGGCTGAAGTGAATGACCGCCCTGCTTTTTCAGACGAATTTCACCCCGCCCGGTGACAAAAGACATCGCCCGACGAGAAAGTTCCCCGGCAATCAATCCTGTTTCGCCAGCCAGGCGTTGATCTGCTGCTCAAGGCTGTCCAGCCGGAGCAAGGCCCGGTCGATGCAATCCCTGGTCGCCTGGTAGGGGGCCAGCGCCGTTTCCTGCTGGTGACGCAATTTCTCCCGCTTGGCCGCCTTACTCTGCGACGCCCGCTTCTTCCCGGCCAGGGCCAGCAGCGGGTTGGCCCGCACCGCCGCTCGTCTGACGCCGAAAGAGTCGCGGATCTCTTTCATCCGGTGGTTGACCTCTTTTTTCATCTGTTGCAGCTCTTTTTTCATCTCAGGGATGCGCTCCAGGTGGTGGCGCGCGTCGTCGACCGACTCCCACTCCATCTCAAGGGCGACCCCATCAGCCCCCACCGGGCTGCCCAGCAGCGCCTCCAGCCGGGACCGGTACCCCGGCAGAATGCCCGGCTTGCCACCCTGGCGAAACAACGGCATCTCCCTCCTCCTCATTCGTCAGGAGAACGCTATCATCTGATCCTAATTATGCGGAGTTGGGCCGAAAAATCAACGGCTTCCCCGGAGAATCGGCGGCGGCCTCCCGGCCCTGGGGACGACCGCCGCACCGCCTGCCTGATTCTGCCGGGGGCAATCGTCCGCCAGACTTACGTCCGCAGTCTGGCCCCCAGCTCGTGTTCCGCCGCCTTGACGATCTGATCCCGCAGCCGGTTGACTTCCCGTTCCTGGAGCGTGCGGTCCGGGGCACGGAAGGTCAGGGCGTAAGCCAGGCTCTTGCTGCCCGCCGGGATCGGGTCGCCCCGGTACACGTCGAACAGACGCACGCCCTCCAGCAGATCGCCCCCGGCGCGGCGGATCACCGCTTCGACCTCGGCGGCGGGCGTCTGCTCCGTCACCACCAGAGCGATATCCTGGTAGACAGCGGGCTGGGTCGGCACTGGCGTCACCCGGTGCGCGGCATCGGCGTGCGCCAGCAGGGCTTCCAGATCGAACTCGGCCATGATCACCGGCAGCTCCGCCGGGAGGTCGAAGGCGGCGCGGACCTGGGGATGCACCTCACCAAACACGCCGATGGCGTCCCCGTCGATGGTCAGCTGCGCCGTCCGCCCTGGGAAGAAGCTGGCATGTTCCGCCGGGGCGAAAGTTCCACCGGCGATGTGCAGCCCCTCCAGCAACGCTTCCACCACGCCTTTCAGGTCAAAAAAGTCCATCAGACCCTCGCGGGCGGGCCAGTCCCAGCTTCCCACCTCGCGCCGCCCGACCATCAGCAGGCCCAGGCGACGCGGCTCCTCCGGCAGCAACTCGCCCTCGACCGGCAGATAAACCTTGCCGATCTCAAACAAGCTCAGGCGGTCAGCGTGGCGCAGGTTGCTGGCGGCGACTTCCAGCATTCCGGCCAGCAGCGTATGGCGCATGGACGTTCTGTCCTGCGAGATCGGATTGGCCAGCGTCACGTAGGCGGCCTCCGGCAGGCTGGACGTCATGCCGGGCGGGGTGAGCAGCGCCTCGCGCGCCGGGGTGGTGAAGGAATAGGTCACGATCTCGCGCATCCCGGCCTTCACCAGCAGATCGCGCGTCCATTCCTCGTACTGGAGCGGCAGATTGCTGCGCTGCGGCGGCAGCAGGTCATCGATCACGGTGTTGGGAATGTTGTCGTAGCCGTAAATGCGCGTGATCTCCTCGATCAGGTCGGCCTGACCCACCACGCCCGTGCCGATATCCAGGCGGTGATCGGGGGCGGTCACGTACAGCGCGCCTTTATCCTGGACGACCTCGAACTGCAAGCGACGCAGGATGTCGGCGATCTGCTCCGGCTGGAAGGCCACGCCAGTCAGGCGCACGACCTCGGCAGCGGGCAGCTCCACCACCACCGTCGCCGGCGGGAGGGGGTAAACGTCCACCATGCCCTGAGCCACCGTGCCCCCGCCCAGAAGGCGCATCAACTCGGTGGCGCGGCGCAGGCCGAACTCCGCCTGGCTGGGATGCACCCCCCGGCTGAAGCGGGTCCCGGCCTCCGAGTCGATCTTGCGGGCCTGCATGGTGCGGCGGATGTTGATGAAGTTCCAGTTCGCCGCCTCCAACAGGATGTTTCGGCTGTCCGGCTGGACTTCGCTCTCCAGCCCGCCCATGATGCCGCCCAGGCTGAGCGCTCCGGCGGTATCGGCCACCAGGATGTTGAAGTCGTCCAGTTCGTGGACGCTCCCGTCGAGCAGCGTCAGCCGTTCGCCGGGGTCCGGCAGGCGGGTGATGATGGTCGGCACATCCGCGCCCGACTCGCGGGCCCGGCGCTGGATGATATCCCAGTCGAAGGCGTGGAGCGGCTGGCCTGTCTCCAGCATGACGTAGTTGGTGACATCCACGATGTTGTTGATGGGGCGCATGCCGGCCTTGAGCAGGCGCATCTGCATCCATTGCGGCGACGGCCTGATCGTCACGTTCTCGATCAGCGAGAGCGTGAAGCGCGGGTTCAGCTCCGGTACGCGGATGTCGATGGCGACGCGCCCTTCAATCGGCGGGCCTTCCATCAGCACGTCGGTTGGCGGGTAGCGCATGGGCACGTCGAACAGCGCGGCGATCTCCCGCGCCACACCGACCATGCTCCAGCAACGGGCCAGGTTGGGCGTCAGTTCGATGTCCAGGATCACGTCGCCGAGCACGTCCTGCAAGGGCGTTCCAGGCGCGAAGCCAGCCACGATGTCCGGCTCCAACAACAGAATGCCGGTGTGATCCTCACCGAGGCCCAACTCCTTCTCCGAGCACACCATCGACCGGTTATAGATGCCCCGAATCTTCCGCCCTTGCAGGATCATCCGCCGTGGCACCTCGCTGTGCCCATCCCACAGTTCCGCCCCCTCTCTGGCGAAGGGGGACCACAGCGGTGGGTCCAGCGGCCCCCGGCCCTGGTACTCAAACAGGTTCGGCGCGCCGGTCACGCATTGCTCCAGCTCGTCGCCGCCATGATCGACCATCGCCAGGACCAGCCGGTCGGCGTCGGGATGCGACCGGACCTCGACGATCTTGCCCAGCACGATTCGGTCGCGGTCCCAGACGAGATGGTCGGAGAGCGGCGCGGCCAGGTGCGGCAGGTCGACGCGGCGCTGTTGGGGCACGCCGATGTAATTGATCTTGCCGACCTCCAACCCGGCGAGGGTCAGGCGCTCGGCCAGCTCCTCGACGGTGACCGAGTCGGGAAGGTCCACGTAATCTTTGAGCCAACGGATAGGTACAAGCATCTCTGAAAACGACTCCTTAACTGATGAAACCCGGAGACCGGGGGGCCAGAGGCCGGGGGGCCAGAGGCCGGGAGACCGGAGGCCAGAGACCAGAAAAAATCGTTTGATAAAACAGCAGCGTTATAGGTTTCTCCGGCCTGCTTTGATCTCCGTTGAGGCCCAGTCGATCAAACCCTGTAAAGTCCCGCCGACTTCGTGCCGAACCCGATCAAGTCCATCGGCTTGCTCATCACTCAGGTAACTCAGACGTCTTGCCAGATGAACATAGTATTCAACTTCATTGAGGGAGCCACGTGCGGCATACAAGAACTGACGAAAGTCCTTGAGAGTCTGCTTGCCAGAGCCTTCGGCGATGTTAGCGGGCACACTGACTGCGGCGCGCCTCAACTGGCTGGTCAACCCATAACGTTCATCGTCGGGAAAAGCTGTCGTGATCTGATAAACGCGCACCGCAAGATCATCGGCTTTTTGCCAGGCAGCTATCTTGCGAAAATCCGCCATGCCTCTGTCCTCCGCCCTCGCGGTCTCCGGCCTCGCGGCCTCTGGTCTCCCGGCCTCTGGCCTCCCGGTCTCCCGGCCTCTGGCCTCCCGGCCTCTGACCTCCCGGCCTCTGGTCCCCTGGCCTCTGGTCTCCCGGTCTCCGGCCTCCCGGCCTCCGGTCTCCCGGCCTCCGGTCTCCCGGTCTCCGGCCTCCTGGCCTCCGGCCTCCCGGTCTCCGGTCTCCCGGTCTCCGGCCTCCCGGTCTCCCTCAAAACTGTTCCAGGAAGCGCAGGTCGTTCGCCCAGAAGTAGCGGATGTCCTCAATGCCGTGTTTGTTCATGGTGATCCGCTCCGGGCCGAGGCCGAAAGCGAAGCCGCTCCATTCCGTCGGGTCGTAGCCGCCGTTTTGCAGCACCACCGGATGCACCATGCCACAGCCCGCGATCTCGATCCAGCCGGTATACTTGCAGACCGGGCAGCCCTCGCCCTGGCAGATGAAACATGACACGTCCACCTCCGCGCTCGGTTCGGTGAACGGGAAGTGGGCGGCGCGAAACCGCACCTGACGATCCTCGCCAAACATGCGGCGCGCAAACTCGATCAGCGTGCCCTTCAGGTCGGACATGCGGATATTGTGCCCGACGGCCAGTCCTTCCACCTGGTTGAACTGAATCTCGCTGCGGGCCGTGATCTGCTCGTAGCGATAGCACATGCCCGGCAGGATCACGCGGATGGGTCGGGTGCCGCCTTCGCCGTACTCGCGCATGGCGTGAATCTGCCCCGGCGAGGTGTGCGTCCGCAGGATGACGCCCGGCGTGGTGGTATAAAACGTATCCCACATGTCCCGCGCCGGATGATGCGGCGGGATGTTGAGTAGCTCAAAGTTGTTTTCGTCGGTCTCCACATCCCGGCTGCGGTAGACCTGGAAGCCCATTTCAGCCCAGATGGCGTAAATCTCGCGCAGGGTTTGCGTCGCCGGGTGCAGGCCGCCGACGGGCACCCGCCGACCGGGCAACGTCACGTCCAGCTGCCCCTTCTCCATGCTCTGGACCAGTTCCTGCTCGCGGATCAACGCCTCGCGGGCGGCAAAGGCTTCGGTCAGCAGGCGCTTGATGGCGTTGGCCCGGCGGCCAAACTCGGCCCGCTGCCCTGGGGGAAGCTGGCCGGTCTGGCGCAGCAGGAGCGTGATCTCGCCCTTGCGCCCGACGGTCCGGCGCTCCCATGCTTCCAGGTCTGCTGACGAGGATACGGACTCCAGCTCCTCCGACGCCTGCCGGTAGAGCGCTTCCAACCTTTCGATCATAGGTCCCTCTTTCCGCCAAACAAAAAACTCCCGTCCCCAGCCAGGGACGAGAGTCCACACTCCCGTGGTACCACCCTGCTTGCCGCGCGCCACCCGGTGACCCGCGACCACTCATTCGCGCCGACCTTACCACCCCAGGGCGGCAAGAACGGCTGCCCCGTTAACGCCGGGCCTGCGGAGCAGACTACCCAGTCCGGGCTGCCCCCTGCGCGCCGCCTGACGGACCGCGGATGAACCGACGAATGAGCGGGCGCTGGCGCAGTCGAACCTTCACCTGTCAGCTCAGGAGGGAATTTCAACGAGTGCGACCGGTCCGCGCTCCCAGTCTGCGGCGCGAACTCCCTGAACGGCGCTGAACTCGCTTACTTGTCTCCGTCATCGCCTTTATGCGACTCATTATGCCGGACATTGGGACAGGTGTCAATAGTCTGCCTCTGCCCAGACATGGCCCGTTATTCCGGCCCCCCGCCCGTCCGACCGGTCGGCCC
>DAOTXK010000176.1:0-25447 GCA_034435395.1 Anaerolineae bacterium
CATGAGCGCCTTAGGGGCGGCGGAGGCAATCCGCCAGCGCGGGCTGCGCCTCCCGGAGCATCTCTCGCTGGTGGGCTTTGACGACATCCCGGAAGCGGCCTATATGCACCCCGCCCTGACCACCGTCCGTCAACCGCTTTATGAGATGGGTCGGCTGGCCGCCCGTATGCTGGTGCAGGCCATCGCCGCTGGCGAACTGCCGTCCGAGCGCATCGTCGTCCCCACTCACCTGATCATCCGCCAGTCCTGCCAGCCGCCCAAACGGGCGGGGTAGGTGCAAGAAGGGAGGTGTGGTGCAGGAGAAAACAGACCGGTAGACACCTACAGAGCGTGGGCAAAGACCCTGGTCCGGGCATGGTCGTCCGACGGGCCGTGGGCAAGGCTCCCCGTGTTCGACTCCGCCATGACCAGGGGAAAGAAACGGTAACCCTAATATACCCTAAAGGAGCCAATCATGAAGAAGCACATCCGTCTGGTTGCGTCGCTGGCACTGGTGTTGGCAGTCGTGCTGCCGACTGCGGTGCTGTCGGGCCAGGGTGACCAGGTCACCATTCGCTGGTGGCACATCACGACCGATGAGACTCAGGCTGCCTTCTTCCAATCTTTGGCCGATGAATTCGTGGCCATGCATCCCAACGTGACCTTCGAAATCACTATTTTGGAGAACGAAGCGTTCAAGTCCCGCATCACGACCGTCATGCAGGCCGGTGATCCGCCGGACCTGTTCCAGAGCTGGGGCGGTGGCGTGCTGTGGACCTACGCCGAGAACGGCATGGTTCGCAACATCGCCCCTGAACTGGAGGGCGAATGGAAGGACTCCTTCGCCGCGCAGTCGGCGCTGGAGCTCTTTGGCCGCGACGGCGAATATTACGGTGTGCCCTGGACGTGGGGGTGTGTCGGCATCTTCTACAACAAGGCCCTGTTCGAACAGGCCGGGCTGGACCCCGACAACCCGCCAGCCACCTGGGACGAGTTTCTGGAGGCCGTGCAGGCCCTGAAGGATGCCGGCATCACGCCGATCGCGCTGGGGGAGAGCGAAAAGTGGACCGGCCACTTCTGGTGGGTTTACCTGGCGATCCGCGCCGGCGGCCAGGAAAGCTTCCTGCGGGCTTACAACCGGGAAGGCTCCTTCGCCGATGAACCGTTCGTTCAGGCGGGTGAACTGCTGAACGACCTGATCGCCCTGGAACCGTTCCCTGAGGGTTTCCTGGGGATGGGTTATGGCGACCAGGCGGCGCTGATGGGCAATGGCCAGGCGGCCATGGAGTTGATGGGCCAGTGGGCGCCCAGCGTGGAGGCCGGCAACAGCGAGAGCGGCGAGGGCATCGGCGAGGATCTGGGCTGGTTCCCCTTCCCCGCGGTTGAAGGCGGCCTTGGCGGCCCCACCGATGTCCTGGGCGGCGGCGATGGCATCGCCGTGGGCGTCAACGCCCCGGATGAGGCCGTGGAATTCCTGCGCTACTTCACCAGCGTTGATGCGCAGCGTCGGGGTGCCGAAATCTGGATGGTGCCGACCGTGGCTGGCGCGGAGGACGTGCTTGCCGACGATCCGATCATGACGGCGATCATCAACGCCCGTAACAATGCCGAATACTTCCAGCTCTACTATGACCAGTTCCTGCCGCCGGCGGTGGGCGAGGCCGTTAACGACGCGGTGGAGCAGCTGTTCGCTGGTGTAGCCACGCCGGAGGAAGTCGCCAACATGATCGAAGAGGCTGCTGCCGCCGAGATGGACGTGGACTAAGTCCACCATGTGGGGGGTGTGGGGATGCCACCAGGCATCTCCACACCTTTTGCTGCCCTCGATCCCGGTCTCGGCAACCAGGCCAGGTTCATCCCTGGAGGGAGATGTTTGATGTCTGTACCACGCTTCAGAGTGCTGCCCAGAGTCCAGGACGCCGCCCCCAGCAAGCGCAGCCGCGAGCTAAACAAGTACCTGACCGTCTTGGCCTTCCTGCTGCCGGGGCTGACCGTACTGGTGCTGTTCATGGTCATCCCTGTGGCCCAATCCGCCCGTTATAGCACCTATCGTTGGAATGGCTTCGGCCCGCTGGAAGACTTCGTGGGGATGGCCAACTACGAACAGGCTTTCAACCACAACATCTTCCGGATGGCCGTGAGCCATAGTTTGCTCATCGTCGTCCTGTCTCTGGCTATCCAGTTGCCGATGGCGCTGGGGCTGGCGCTGCTGGTGGGGCGTGGCCGACTGCCCGGCAAAGGGCTGTTCCGGACGGCATTTTTCGTTCCCTACGTCTTCTCGGAAGTGGTCACAGCCGTCATCTGGGAATATGTTTATAATCCCCGCCAGGGTCTGGTGAACGTCGTGCTCGGCACCATCATTCCGGGCTACACGAACCAGGCCTTACTGGGCCATCCGAACACGGTCATGTTCGCCATCTTTGCCGTGCTGACCTGGAAATACTTCGGCGTGCACATGATCCTGTACATGGCGGGCCTGCAAGCCATCCCCAGTGAACTGGAAGACGCGGCGCGTATCGATGGCGCTACGGAGCTTCAGGTGCTGCGTTGGGTCACCCTCCCGCTGCTGGGCAGCACGATACGCCTGACCGTGTACCTCTCGGTCCTCGGCTCGCTGCAGCAGTTCATCATCACCTGGAGCCTGACCGAGGGCGGCCCGGTGAATTCCAGCGAGTTGATCGTCACCTATCTGTACAAATTCGGGATTCAGCGGTTTCAACTGGGGTTCGGTAGCGCGATTGCCCTCATCCTATTCGCCATGACGTTGCTGTTCTCGCTCGGCTACCAGCGCACGATCATGCGGCAGGATTACGCGGAAGAACTGGCGTAGGCAGAAAGAGAAAGACCGTGACTCGGCAATACGCTCTTAACGGGGTCAAGTACATCGTCCTGGGCACTTTGGCGCTCATCATGTTCGGACCGGTGATCACGGCCATCCTGGGCGGCATCCGAACGACGGGTGAGTTCATGACCTATCCCTTTGGCCTGCCCACCAGCGGAATCCACTGGGAGAACTTCACCGGAATTCTGGAAGACTCGAGCTTCTGGCTGGCGTTCAAGAGCAGCCTCCTGATTACGACCTGCGTCACGGCGTTAGTGGTCGTCCTGGCCAGTATGTTGGCCTTTATCTTCGCCCGGGTCAGCTTCACCGGGCGCGGGCTTCTGTTTAATGTCTTCACGCTGGGGCTGCTGTTCCCGCTGGTGGTGGCCACGCTGCCGGTTTTTATTCAGGTCCGCCAGTTAGGGCTGATCAACAATCTGTGGGGCGTGATCCTGCCGATGGTGGCCTTTGCGCTGCCTGGCAGCACGGTGATCCTGCGCGGCTTCTTCCGGTCCGTCCCGGTTGAACTGGAGGACGCGGCCTACATTGACGGCTGTAGCATGATCGGCTTTTTCCGTTTTATCCTGCTGCCCCTGGCCCGTCCCGCGTTGACCGCCGTGGCTGTTTTGCAGGTGATCTACAGCTGGAACGAGTACTTTCTGCCGCTGCTGGTGCTCAACGATTCCAAACAGTGGCCGTTGCCGCTGGGCATCATGCAATTCCAGGGTCAATACGGCACGGACTATGCGCGGGTCATGGCTTATGTCACGCTGTTGATCGTCCCGGCGATCATTTTTTACCTGATCACCGAGCGCTACATCGTCACCGGCTTGACCGGCGGAGAACTCAAAGGCTGAGCCACACTGCTTTCTCACAATTAAGTATTGCCACGCGATGCGCAAACGGGCGGCCCGCATTGACGCGCCCGGATGAAGGAGATTCCGCATGCAGGAACATGGGGGGACAGCTATCTACAAGGACCCGGCCAGGCCAATCGAGGACCGAATCGCCGACCTGCTGGCCAGGATGACCATCGACGAGAAGCTCGCCCAGATCGGCTGTGTGTGGTCGCGCCACCTGATACAGGACGGGGTGTTCTCGAGGGAACAGGCGCGGGAGAAAATCCCACACGGCATCGGCGAGATCACGCGCGTCGGCGGCGCAACGGCCCTGCGCCCCCACCAAAGCGCTGCCGTGCTCAACAGCATTCAGCGCTTTTTGGTGGAGGAAACGCGCCTGGGCATCCCGGCGATCGTCCATGAGGAAAGCCTCGCCGGCTATCTGGCCCGCGACGCCACCTGCTTTCCCCAGGCGATCGGCCTGGCAGCGACCTGGGAGCCGGCGTTGATCGAGGCGATGGCGCGGGAGATCCGGCGGCAGATGCTGGCCGTCGGCGCGCGCCACGCCCTGGCCCCGGTCCTGGACGTGGCCCGCGACCCTCGCTGGGGCCGCGTCGAGGAGACCTTTGGGGAAGACCCATACCTGATCGGCACCCTCGGCGTCGCTTACATCCGGGGACTGCAAGGAGACAACCTTAAGACGGGCGTGGCCGCCACCGGCAAACACTTCGTCGGTCATAGCGTCACCGAAGGCGGCCTGAACTGGGCCCCCGCCCACCTCCCGCCCCGAGAACTGCGGGAGGTTCACACGCTGCCCTTTGAGATGGCGATCAGGGAAGCCGATCTGGCCACCGTCATGAATGCCTACCATGAGATCGATGGTATTCCCTGTGGCAGCTCCAAGGAATTGCTGGTCGACCTGCTGCGCCACGAACTGGGTTTTGCCGGCGCGCTGGTCACCGATTACTTCACGATTGAGAACCTGGAAAGCTACCACTGCGTCGCTCATGACCAGGCCCAGGCCGCTCGCCTGGCGCTGGAAGCGGGCATGGACATCGAGCTGCCCGCCAGCGTTTGTTATGCGGAGCCGCTGCGACAGGCCCTCGATTCTGGCGCGGTGGACATCGCCCTGGTGGATGCGGCCGTCCAAAACGTCCTGCGGCTCAAGTTTCGGTTGGGCTTGTTCGAGAATCCGTTTGTCGACGCCGACGCGGCCATGACGGTGTTCGATACCCCGGAGCAGCGGGCTCTGGCGCGGCGACTGGCCCAGCAGTCGATGGTCCTGCTGAAGAACGACGGCGACCTGCTGCCACTGGATAAAGCGGTGGGCGCTATCGCCGTGATCGGCCCCTGCGCGGATGACATACGGCTGCTCCAGGGCGACTATCACTACCCCTCCCACCTGGAAGTCATGAGCGTGCCGGACCACGCCGATTCGGCGCTGCCGACGCCCGGCTCAGCTGTCCCCGCCCCCATGGGCGGCAACAACAACCTGAGCGAGTATTTCGTCCCCATGGTCACCGTGTTGGAGGGGATCAAGGCGGCAGTCGCCCCCTCCACGGAGGTGCGCCATGCCAGGGGCTGCGACATTAACGGCACCTCGCGAGCAGGCTTTGCGGAAGCGGTGGCGCTGGCGGAGCAGTCTGATGTGGCCATTGTGGTGGTCGGCAGCAAGTCGGGCCTGACACCGGATTGCACCAGCGGCGAGGCCATCGACCGCGTGGACCTCGGCCTGCCCGGCGTTCAGCAGGAACTTGTCCAGGCGATACACGCCACAGGAACGCCGGTGGTGGTGGTTCTGATCAGCGGTCGGCCGCTGGCCGTGCCCTGGATCGCCGAGCACGTTCCGGCGGTGCTGGAAGCCTGGCTGCCAGGGGAAGAGGGTGGCGCGGCGGTGGCCGACGTGCTCTTTGGCGATGTCAACCCCGGCGGCAAGCTGCCGTTCTGCCTGCCGTGTCACGTCGGGCAGGTGCCGGTTTTTTACAGCCACAAGCCGTCCGGCGCGCGTTCGCACTGGTATGGTCAGTATGTGGACGGCAGCACCAAGCCGCTGTACCCGTTTGGACACGGCCTGAGTTACACCACCTTTGACTACCACAACCTCCAGATCAACCCCAGCGCCGTCAGTCCAACCGGGGCCGTCGCCATCAGCCTTGACGTGACCAACAGCGGGAAGCGAACCGGCGACGAAGTTGTCCAGCTCTATGTGCGGGACCAGATCGCCAGCGTGACTCGCCCGGTGAAAGAGTTAAAGGGCTTCAAGCGTATTACGCTGGTTCCCGGCGAAACGAGGACGGTCACCTTCCACCTGGCCGTCAGTCAGCTCGGTTTCTACAACCGGGCGATGGACTTGGTGGTAGAGCCGGGGGACATTGAGGTGATGATCGGCAGCTCTTCCGCCGACATCCGGGCCTGCGGCCGATTTACGATCACGGGCCAGGTGACGGATGTGAGCAACCACCGGGTCTACCTCACGCCTGTGGACGTGACGTAATCGGCACCCTGAAGGTGTCCGAGCAGGGGAGGCCGTCTTGAAACGCCGAGTGGGGGCTGGCCTGCTGATGGTGGGGGGACTGGTTGGCCTGGCAATGAGCGCCATCGCCAACGCCCAGGGGGTCCAGGCCCCGCCGGGCTACCGGCCGGCGGATACGGAGGTGACACCGATGCCGCAGGGCGCCTTTTTCACCGGCGAGTACGCCAATTGGCTGGCCGAATGGGGCCTGAGTGAGACCCATGTCATCGCCTGATCCGATAAAAGAAACCCCGCCAGCCGGGCGGGGAGATTAGTTCCACGGCCTGCCCGTGCGGTGGCGTGAAGCGCACGGGCAGGCTTTTTACACGCGAATCTCCTGGCGCTGGAACAGCACATACGCCAGCGCAAAGAGCAGGATGGTGGCCGCGATCAGGCCCGTGAGATGCGGCCAGATCAACATCACGCTCTCGCCCAGCGGGAGCGGCGCTCCCAGCAGCGCGCCCTGGAGCTGGGAGGGCAGCACAATGCCGAACGAGCGAGTGGCCGGATTCAGCAGCCCCACCGTGGCTTCAACAAAGAGGGTGTTCGGGGAGAGGCGATCCAGTCCCAGCGTCAGTTCTGCCTGGGCCAGCGCCTCTTGCAGCGTTCCTGCCTGAATGGGTCTGAGCGCCTGGGCGATCAGACCGGCGATGATTCCCCAGAACACGGTGAAGAACAGCCAGACAGCAATGGAAGCCAGGGCCGCCGTGGCGGACTGACGGAACACCGTGGAAAAAACCAGGGCCAGCGCCAGCCAGATGCCGCCGTAGAAGATAGTGACCAGCAGGAACAACAGACTGCGGGCGACCTCTTCGCCGGTCGGCGGCACACCCAACCCCCGGATTCCCAGCCCGATGATCAGCAGCCAGATCGCGGTGAGCACCAGCGCCAGCGTGAACAATCCGGCCAGGAATTTGCCTAACAGCAACGCGTCCCGGTAAATGGGTTGGGCCAGCACCCGCGACAGCGTGCCCTGGTTGAATTCACCACTGATGGCATCGAAGGCCAGGGCTATGGCGATCAGCGGCACCAAGAACCCCAAAAAACCTACAAACGCCGGGAGCGGGTCCTGCGACGTGGTGAGCAGCCGCAGGAATATAAACCGGTCCTGCCCCGTGCGCGTCTGCATATTTTGGAGAGCCATGTACACGGTCCCGCCCGCCGTCGCCAGGATGAGCAGCTCAAGGATGTACATCCGCACGCTGGTCAGATGGTCGGCCATGTCCTTGGCGACCACTGCCCACAGCCCGGTCCAGGGCGAACCTTCGCGGGAACGTGGGGAGCGGCTCGGCTCAGCTTGCTGGGACATGCTCCACCTCCTTAAAGTAATGGGTATAGATGTCGTCCAGGCTGGGGACGTTAACCGCCAGGGCTTTTAGCCGGGCCCCCTCGGCGATGACCTTCCCGGCTGCCTCCGACCGCACGTCGGCGGTCGCCTCCAGCATGTATTCATCCGGCGCGCTATGCTGGATATCGACCACCCCCGGCAGGGCCCGCAGCGACTCTTCGAGCCGGTCGGTCATGCCTTCCACCTGGAGCTTCACATGGTAGGCGCGGCCCAACACGCGTTGGGCCAGTTCAGGCACGGTCCCTTCCAGCACGATGCGCCCGCGATGGAACAGACTGACCCGGTCACACACTTCCTGCACCTGGTGCAGCAGGTGGGACGACAGCAGGAGGGTGATGCCTTCCCGGGCGAGGGTGCTGATCATGGCGAGAAACTGATGGGCCGCTTCCGGATCAAGACCCAGCGTCGGCTCGTCCATGATGATGATCTCTGGCTGCTTCAGCAACAATTCGGCGACGCCCAGACGTTGCCGCATCCCCCGCGAGAAGGTCTTGACCTGGTTATCAGCCACTTCGGCCAGGCCCATGCGCGTCAGGGCGGCATCGATGCGCCGTCGGGCTTCGTCGCGGGCCAGGCCGTTTAGCTTGGCGATGTAGATCAGGTTCTCGCGAGCGGTCAGGCCATCGTAGAAGCCCACCTGGTCCGGCAGGTAGCCGACCCGCGACTTCACGCTGAGGGGCTGGCGTGCCGGGTCAAAACCCAGCACGCGCACCCAACCGCCTGACAGTTCGGTCAGGCCCAGCAGCATGAGGATGGTGGTCGTCTTGCCCGACCCGTTAGGCCCCAGCAGCCCGTAAATCTCTCCTTTGTTGATGGCCAGATTCAGCGAGTCCACAGCCACAAACTTGCCATAACGTTTGGTCAGGCCCTGGGCTTCGATAACTAACTGGTCCATCGGCCAGCCTCCTTACCCTGACTACCGGCGACCGAAGCGCGCGACGACCAGCCCCACAGCGCCCACGGCCACCGCGATCAGGACAATGCCGACGATGCCCCATAACGTGGAGGTGCGCGCCGTCACCCGGTATTCTACCGATTCCGTCGCCCCTTCCTCCGGACGCGCCCGGAAGGTGATCACGTAATCTCCCGCCAGAGCTTTGTCTGACGGATGGATGTGGGCGGTGATCTCCGCCTGCTGGCCGGGGTCAAGCTGGTCGACGGTTGCTGGCTCAAACTCAACCGACCAGCCGCTGGGCGAAGAGGCGCTCATATCAACGGCATGAGCGGCGGCTGAACCCGTGTTCTGTAGCCAGAGGGTGACCGATGTATCGGCGCCGATCTCCATTTCGCCAGAGAGTCGGTCGTCTGGCGTGGTCAGATTGAGCGAAGCCTGCCCCACCACTTCGGCGGCCAACTCCAGCTCGGCCTGGGCCTCGCCGCCCTGGGCACGGATGGTGGCCGGGTAGACGCCCGCCGGGATTTGACGCGACAGCGGCGTCAGTTCCACGCTCAACCGCTCGGTCCCGTTCGCGCTGACGGGAATGCTGGTCACTTCCTGCCCGCCCGACTTAAAGACGGCGTTGTAAAAGGGCGGGGTCGTCGCCGTCAGGTCCGCAGTGAGGTCCTCGTCGCCATCGTTCCGCAGGGTGACGTTGTAGCGGAAGGTCGTGTCGGGCCGGCCCCGCACGGTAGGAAGATCCACGGACAGGGCCAGACTGGCCGGCGCCTTTTCTTCGACCGTCAACTCGATCGGCAGGCGGGCTTCGAGGCCATTGCCACGGGCGATGACCGTGAATTCGTAGGCTCCTGCCTCGGCGTCGGTCGGGATTTCCACCCGGAGATCAACCGTTGCGTCCTCTTCCGGCTGGACGAATACCGACTGGACAATGCGGCCTTTGCCGCGGAAGCTGGCCGTCCAATTCTCCGGCAGGTCTTGCACGGTCAGACGGACGGCCTGCGCGGACGATCCGGCCCGTAAGCTGAGGTTAAGCGTCACGGTCTCGCCAATACCAGCCATCTGGGAGGGGTAACTGGTAAACAGCAACAAATCCGGCACATGGCTGGTTGATGTGTCTCCGCCCTGGGCAAAGACGGGCATTGACGAACTGATGGCCAGCAATACCAGACTCGTCAACACAATACCCCATATGCGTCGCATATCACAGCCTCCTTCAAGTGTTGAGGAATACAAAACAGTTGATCAGGCTGTCAGTACGGGCGATGTCTCCGGCGATTTCCGGGCGGATGCTTTTCCTGTCCACCATGTCATGCTGACCTGCCCTGATCCACTGGGACAATACGTATGGAACTGGCTTTTGGATTTCGCGCCAGCCGGGTTTGTCGGCGGGCCGAAAGGGTTTTCTCAAGGCGTCCGTCAGGCGTCCGCCAGGCATCCGCCAGGTCGGTGGCTGCGGCCAGACCACACCATAACGGCCTGCTGACCGGGCTGTCTCCATCGCCGGTCGCGCGGTCGTCCTGAGGTTACCCGGTAGCGGCTGGGGAAAATCGGGTACAATACGATGGGCTTGGTGCCGCGTCCCCAGGCCCACCACGAGCTCAGCTATCACCGGTGGTCGGCCACCCAGAACCCAGGAATTGGTGTGGATTATTCAGGCCTGAATGACGAAACGCTGCTCCTCCTGATTGCGCGCGGACATGAAGAAGCGCTGGGCGAGTTATATGACCGGTATAACGGGCTGATGTTCAGCATCGCCCTGGAATTCATGGGCGACCGCGCCCTGGCTGATGACATCCTGCAAGAGGTCTTCACCAAAGTCTGGTCGAAAGCGGACACGTACCGCCCAGAACTGGGCGAAGTCAAAATCTGGTTGGCCAGCCTGACGCGCCATCAGGCGATTGATATGTTGCGCAAGCGCCGCCTGCGGCCAGAAGGGCACAGCCTGGACGTGGAGGCAATGGATTTTAAGCTCGCCTCAGAAGCCCCAAACCCTGAAGAGGCAGCGGCGCGCTCCTGGCAAGAACATCTGCTGCGCCAGGCGCTCGCCGAATTGCCACAGGAGCAACGACAGGCGCTCGCCCTGGCCTATTTCGGCGGGTATACCCACCGCCAGATCGCCGAGATTCTGAACGAACCGTTGGGAACGGTCAAAACTCGCATCCGGTCGGCCATTCACCGGCTGCGTGACGCTATGGAAGATAGCCAGGACGGCGAAATCTGAACAGGCGTTTGGCGCGTATTATGCGATAGAACACACTCTGGAGTTGGCCTATCGGCAGGTGGTGAAATGCCGCTGGACATGCATGTAGAGGATTTGTTGCCCGCCTATGCCCTGGGCAGCCTGGACGAAGATGAAGTTGTCCTGGTCACCGAGCATCTGGCGGTCTGTGAGGCGTGCCGGGCGCAGTTGGCAGCCTGCCAGGCCACCGTCAACAACCTGCTGCTATCTGCCCCCCGCGCTGCCCCGTCGCCGGATTCCCGGCGGCGTCTGATGCGGCGGATTCAACGGATGAAATCCGCAGCGGCGGCTTTCCCACCCAAACAGCCGTGGTGGAAACACCTGCCGCGCGTAATCCAGCCGGTACCGAGCAGGGCGGCTTTTGCCTTCGGCCTGGTGGCGGTGGCCGTGATCATCATCCTGCTGTTCAACAACCTGTCCCTCTCCCGCCAACTCCAGCAGGCGCAATCAGACGAGTCGCAGCGGGCGTTACAGAGTCCCAACCCCTACCTGGTGATGCTGCGAGGTACGCCGTTGATGCCGGAAGCCCGGGGGATTATTCTGATCAACACCGACAGCCACCAGGCCGTCCTGATTGTCGAGGGCCTGCAACCGCTTGACAATCTGGCCTATCAGCTATGGCTGAATCGGTATGACCATCTGGCGACCGCTGGCTACTTCAATGTGACCGACGCGGGCCGCCGGGCCATTGAGTTGACAGCCCCCGACTCATTCTTTAACTACCGGGCCTTTGTCATCACGATTGAGCCTTCCGGCGGCAGCAGCGAACCCACTGGCGACCGCGTCATGGACGGATTCCTGGATTTCCTGGAGATGTTCGACAGCTTTGACCGCAAGTAACTCCGCCGCGCCCAGATTCGGTTGACACTCCCGCGCTATCCGATCAAAGCGCCCGTGAAACAGCAGAAACCAGGGCGGTGATGTTGCCTTTTGCCGCCTGTCTCCCGCGCATCTACAGCGACCAAGGAGGGCGAGTCTGCCCGGCGCGAGGCGGCCATGGACGAAGGTTTTGGGGGTACGGCTCTTCCGGTTGGATACAGACGGTCACGGAGTTTCTGCCAGGGCATCCAGTTCCATGATGGTTACTTCCCGGAACCCCTCGCCGACATTTCCGGTCACCCGGATTCCGGTGGCCTGGATCGGTTCAGGCAGGACAAAGTCAATCATCTGGAGCGGAATACCCGGCTCGGGGACCGCTGACAGGAAGGTTGCACCGGGCACAGGACGCCACTCGCCATCAATCTGTACCTCGGCAGCGATGGTGGTGAAGCCGCCCCCGCCCCCCTCGATAAAACGAACAGTCTGTACCTCCACCAGGCGATCATAGGTGACGGTAAACGTGACGCGACCGTTCTCCGGGCGTGCCGAGTACAGGCGTGGTGGCCGCGTGATCTCTCGCCCAGAGAAATCATGTTCCACGCCATCGGCCAACACCCGCGTTCGAGACGCCGAACGCTCGCCGCTGGCGCTGGTTTCGACGCTCCCCCCCGCCAGGCGCACCTGGTTGTTGGCGCTGCGCCGATAGAGCTGCACCAGCGGATTCAGGCTGAGCGGATCGGTCAGGGGCATCGGTGGCAGTGACCAACTGTCGCCATCGGCGCTGCCGCCGGCCTCCACGATGGCCCGTTCAACATAGGGCAGCATGCGCTCGGCCATCATCACGAACGTGTCTTCAGCGGCGGGATCGTCGGGGAGATAATCCGGCAATGACGGGCGGGTCTGATGGATGTGATAGCGGTCGGAAAGGGCCACGCCAGGGAATTCCGCCGCCAGGGCCTCATACCCCTCCATCAGCCCTAACAGGCCGCCCATGGTCGCCGTGCCGTTATCGGAATCCCAGCCGGAAAGCGTCCCGATCTGCACCGTTCGCCGGTAATCACCTTCCCCATACAACAGCGCCATCAGACCCGTGGCGAAGTTCACGGACGACTCCAGCCACCCGCGATAGACGAACCCATAATCGCGCGCATCGCGTTGATACCGGGCGTAGATGCGATCGCGGGTGCGCTCCCAGTCGTCTCTGTCGGGATTTTCGAGGTAGTCCGCCACCACAAAATCAACCACATCTGCGGCTTTGGAAGTGTCCGGTAGATACTGGCGCGCCTGTTCCACCAGCCAGAGGAGCTGCTCTCGGCGGCTCAGCTCAGGGTCGATCTGCGTCGCCAGCGAGTAAAGCACAATGTGGAACTGGGCGGCATGGGCACTGTAGCCGGCAGAGACGGCGCGAATGGGCAGATCGGCCAGACGCAGGGCCTGATCCGGCATGCCAGGAGCCAGCGCGCCGAATACTTCAGTCACCAGCTGCGCATTGTTCATGAGATAGTTGTCGTTGACCGGCCCCATGCCGGTCACCGGGGGCATAGCGCCCCATTCCATCCATCGACGCGCCGGACTGTCGCCCCAAATCGCATCGTTCATGTGCTGCACCCAGCCCTGGGCAATCTGCGCCGGTGACAGGTGTAAGGCGTCATGCTGCTGGATCAGGTGCAGGTACAGATACTCGATATCAGTATCATCGTCGGCCAGCCAGGGGTCCTGGAAGACGAAGCCAATAACCGGCTGCTGTTTCCAGGCTATGGGCTGGTCCAGCCCCCAATCGTCGTCGGTATAAAACGGCGGGCCTTGCCTGACGCCTTCGGTCGTCAGGCCCGTCCAGTTGGCGATGGCCTGGCCCAACCACATGGCCCGCAGACGGTCGGCGTACTCGGTCCGGCTGAGCTGTCGCGTGGCCGCCAGCGGGCGAACTGAAGCGCCATCCACCGGCCCAGGTCTGAAAATAACACCCATGACCCAGACCAGGAGGGCGAGGAGAGCGGTCAGACGCATGCTTTGCCCAGTTGCCTCACGGGCGGCAGCCATCGAATTCCCTCGACCTTTCGTCATTGTGGTGGCCAGGCGGACAGCGTATCCTGGTCAGTCGTCCCCACATCCCCCAACGATCCGACTCCGGCGCTGCCGCTGACCCGGCATTGCTCCTGGAAGCAGGGAGGAATGGGCAACTGACGGGGGATGAAGAAAACAGCTCCCAAAAGTGAGTTGACGACGTGCAATCCGGCTTCCTGACCGACAGCATAGCGCATCAGCCGGTGGCTTTCAACCCGCGCCGCGTTCAGAAACCGGGCGCTGTCGACAGTTGAGGCCAGCGGGGGACAATCACGCCTCATGGGGACAATGCCCTTGCCTGACAATCTCCGGCCCGGCCAGCTTTACGGGACTGTGGCACCACTAATCAAGGCTCTGCTCGATTTGCTCGATGCTGACGGTCGTCTGCGCGCTGGCCTGCTTGATCGATTGCATCGCCGTCGCCAGTTGTCGCATGCTGGTGGTCTGCTGGTACGTGATGGACGCAATGTGTCTCGCTGCCTGAGCCGCCTCTTCAATGGTCGCCGCCAGGTCGCGGATGGCTTCCCCCGCATGGCTCACCAGCTCCATCCCGCGCTGGGCGCTCTTGCTCCCCTCCTCCGTAACCATCACCGCGGTATTGGTGGCCTGCTGGATCTCGGTCAAGATGTCACGGACCTGCAACGTGGCTTCTCGCGACTGTCCGGCCAGATGACGCATCTCTCGGGCCACCACCGCAAAGCCCCGCCCTTCCTCTCCGGCCCGCGCCGCCTCAATGCTGGCGTTCAGCGCCAGCAGCTTAGACTGATCGGCGATCTTTTTCACCGCCTCGATGATATCGCCGATCTGCTGCGTGCGTTCCGAGAGCGCCAGGATGTTGCCAGCGATATTCTCCACCCGCTGCTGGATCGTCTCCATCCCCGCTATGGTGTCCGCCAACGCCTCCTGCCCTCCCTGGGAGACTTCCACCGATTGCTGGGCGGCGTCGGCCACCACCCGCGCCCGTTCGGCCGTATCCGCGACCGTCACCTGCATCTCCTGCACGGTCGCCAGCGTCTCCGACACGGCCATGTCGAGCCGGTTGGCGTGCTCCTGTACCTGCTCCATCAACAGCGCGCCCTGCAAAGCGCTGCTGATCTGCCCGCGCAGACTCTCGCCAATCATACTATCGCACGAACCCGCTTCCAGCAGCACAAACCCAAGCTGCTGCTCCCGAAAATACAGCGCTTCCACCACCAGGGTATGGCGCTGTTCCCGCGACAACATGCCAGCCGGCACCAGCCAGCGGGTGGGAAACCGTTGTCCCTCATCCCCACCAGCGCCACGACCGCGCTCGTCGAAGGCCAGCATCAGGCGCGACCACTCAGGGGCGGGCCGGGGATATTCGTAGGGTTGAGGGTCCTCATACAGGGCAAGATAGGCGCGGGGGATATTCAGCCTGGGCAAACCATCCACCAGCACGTTCATCAGATCGTCCACGTCGAAAGCCGTGATCAGCGCGGCCCCGATCTCGTGCAGGGTTTGGGCCTGCCGTTCCGCCAGCAATTGCTGGTTGGCCTGCCAGCGCTGCGCCGCCTCTCCAATCACGACCCGTCCCTGTTGGAGCAGGCTATTGGCCCGCTGTTGCCGCTCGCCGTCCAGGTGAGGGAGGAGATGCCGGCCCAAGCCTGACAACGCCCCATGCCAGGCCAACGCATCGCCGCCGGCGGTTATCGCCTGGCGCAGAACGTCATCCAGGCTTGCCAGGAACGCCCCTGCCGGGTCGCCGTTCAACTCGGCGGCGAAACCGTCTAACACCTGTTCTGCCCACTCCGGTTCCCATTTCGCGCCCAGCTCCCCTAACGCCTGTCTCATCTCGGTGAGGACCGCTGCCCGTCGTGCTGACAGGATGTCTTCAGGTTGATTCCGGGTTGGGGCCGCCGGGTTGATCAGGGTATATGCCGCGGCCTGCTCAACGGCTGGGGACTGGCAGCCGCAAGACCGGTGCACCACCAGGCGGGAGGGCACAGTGATGGCCTCAGGGACCCGCTCACCCGCCATCAGTGCCACTAATGTCTCCACGGCCTGGTATCCCACCTCGTAGAAGGGCACCGCCACCGAGGTCAGGGGAGGGGAACTCGTTCTGCCCTCCACCGTATGGTTGAATCCCACCACGGCCACGTCCCCAGGCACCCGTACCCGCCGCTCATGCAAGACCGCCAACCCACCCAGCAGCAGATCATCGTTGGAGGAGGCTATCGCCTCAAAGTCGCGGCGCGGGCGCAATTGCCGCTCATCCAGCAGGATTCGCATCACCGCCGCGCCCGTTTCACGCGCCCAGTCAAGGGGGGGCGTGACGAGTCGGACATCAAAGGGCAGGCCATACGCTTCCAGGGTCTCCACGTAAGCCCGATATCGCTCCTGCGCGTAGAAGTGGTTCTCAGGACCACGGATGAAACAGATGCGTTGACAGCCGTGACCCTCAATCAGGTGAACAATCGCCTCGCGCATGCCCTGGTAACTGTCCATCAACAGGCTGGGGGTACCGGCAAACGTCCGGCCTATGCTCACCACTGGCAAATGCTGGTAGCGCTGGCGAAAGGTGTTGATGGCGTCATTCTCGACGTAATTACCGATTGAGGAAAACCAGGCGATGACGCCAGCCACGTTTTGGGGGTCCACCAAATCGTAGAGGATGTTGGCCTGCGCCTGAAATCCTCGGGGATCGTGCAGGCCCCACCCTGGAAAGCCGATCAGATTGACATCGTGTTTCCGGGCCGCGTCGACCACCCCCGTCCATTGGGCCAGGTTGTTCGTGCTGTGTATGGCCGGAGCCAGATAACCAATGGTTGGGCGTATCCGGTGTGGGTCAGTGAGAGAGCGTTGGCGTTCGATCATCGTGAGCCCCATCATGAGTATGGATGCATTTTTATTGTACCATTGTCAATCATTGCCAGTAGCCCGCGCCGTTTATTATTTATATATTTTTGGTTTTTGGGCCGTGATTGGCTGGTGCGGCATACCCCCAGTCCCGTCACTGTCCAGCGAAGCTGCGCCACCCGATATCTCACATCCCCACCAGATTCCCCGGCGTGGTCGTCCTGAGACCCGTTTCCCGTTCTCTGCGGTGGCGCGCCGCCTGTACAGCGCTCATGCTGATTGACAGGCGCGCGCCTTCGTGTTATGCTGGACATGAAACACGAGGTGTCTACGCCTGTTGATTACAGCGGTTTGACAGGCATTTCGATGCATCCCGGTGCTGCTTTTTCTTGCGTGCATGCGCCGGCGCTCCCCTCACCGACACCTCGGCCCGGCCTATTCAATCAACTCACGTTTTGTAGAGCCACTTTATTAGCGCGTACAACCGGGAAAGGAGAGATGTTGTCGAAACCACTGGCAATCTTCCCCATCCGATAGTGCGAGAACAGGCCAAACTCAGGAGGAGTTCTCATGAAGAAGACCCCGCTGGTGTTACTTGCCCTGCTTTGCCTCGTGATGCTGGGGATCAGCCCCGCCGTTAGCGCCCAGCAGGAAGTCACGCTCACCGCCTGGACGCATGACCAGCTTTACCTCAACTACTTCAACTCGCGCCTGGAAGAATGGGAGGCGCTGCATCCGGATATCACCTTCACTTACGATTTCGTGGTGGATTCAAACGCCCCCACCAACGCGTTAAACGCGATCGCGGCTGGCGAGCCGTACCCTGACCTGCTCGGCATTGAACAGGGCGCGTTCCCGAATTTCATGAGGAACGGGATCATCGCCGACTACTTCCTGGACCTCACCGACCGCATTGGCGACCGGCGCGAAGAATACGCGGAGGGCCGTTTCTCCATCTATTCCTATGAGGGCCGTATCTACGCGATTGAAAGCTCGCTGACGGCTTCCGTGTATTACTATCAGCCCGCCATCTACGAAGAGAACGGGCTTGAAGTGCCGACAACGTGGGAAGAGGCGCTCGAAGTGGGCGCGCAACTGGCCGAAAATGGCAGCGCCTTCAACTTCGTCAGCAACGACGGCAGCTCCTTCGAGATGATGTTGCAACAGCGGGGCGGGCTGGTCTTTGACGAAATGGGCGATTTCGTGCTGGCCGATGAGACCAACCGTCCCCTGGCCATTGAGGTCGCGGACCTCATGCAGCGCGGCGTGGCGAACGGCGCGTTTATGGTCGTGCTGGGCAACGACGTGTGGTCTGGGGCGACGATCCCCACAGCTTACCGGGAAGGACATTTGGCCGGCACGGCCATGCCGGACTGGTGGGCCAGCTGCTGCCTGAAGCCGGGCGTCCCCGACATGGAAGGACAGTGGGCCGTCGCGCCGCCGCCGGTATGGGAAGGGGGCGGCTTCAGCACCATGGTCTGGGGTGGCACGGGTTGGGCTGTATCCAGCCAGTCGGAGCACGCTGAGCTGGCGTGGGAGTTCCTCGACTTCATGTACCTCGGCCTGGAAAGCCAGGTTCGTCGCTTCCTGGAAATCAACATGTTCCCGACGATGTTCGAGGCCGCCAATGACCCGCGCGTGATTGAACTCGAAGACCCGTTCTTCGGCGGGCAGCGCATCGGCGAAATCTATGCTCAGCTGGCGCCGGAAGTGCCGGTGTGGTATCAAAGCCCCTTCCGCTCGGATTTCCGCACCGCTTCCGCCAACAACCTGCCGGCGCTCTACGACGGCACCCTCACGCCCGAAGCGTTCGTAGATGAGATCATCCGGTACACGCAGGAAGCGATCGAATTCGGTTACTAAAGCCAGCCAACGGTGGGTGGGGCGAGCGACACTCGCCCTACCCTCGCTTAAGCACAGCTCTTGGGGGCACACATGTCAACCCAGCACGCGGCTCGCGCCATTTCGCTGACGGCTCCGCAAAGAAGACCTCGCCGGCAAGATCAATACGCGCCGTACTTTTTTATCTCGCCCTTCTACATCCTGTTCGCGATCTTTTTTCTGTTTCCGACGCTGTTCGCCCTGGTGCTCGGCTTCCTTAAATGGAGCTCGATGGGCACGCCCGAGTGGTTCGGCCTGCGGAACTACGAACGCCTCTTCGGCGATACGGTTTTCTGGCAGTCCGTCGGCAATACGGTATTCTACGCGGCCACGAGCCTTTTTGTCATCATGCCGCTGGCGCTCCTTGAAGCGGTAGCGCTCAATTCCAAGCTGCTGCGCTTCCGCACGTTGTGGCGGGCAATCTACTTCGCCCCCATCGTGACCTCGTCCGTGGCCATTTCGCTCGTGTTCCGCATGTTGTACAACCGCGAATATGGGCTGATCAACAACCTGCTCCTGGCGGTGGGGGGAATGCCCGTCGATTGGCTGGGGAATACGGGCGCGGTCAAAATCGCCGTCATGGGGGTGGTGCTCTGGCGGTGGACCGGGCTGCTGGCCGTGTACTTCCTGGCGGGGCTGCAATCGATCTCTGAAGAACTGTACGAAGCGGCGGCCATTGACGGCGCGAATGCCCTTCAGCGATTCCTCCACGTCACACTGCCGTCGTTGCGCCCGGTCGTACTGTTCGTCTCCGTCATCGTGTTGATTGGCTCCATGCAAATCTTTGACGACCCGCAAATTCTGTTTGGCACCCAGAATCCCGGCGGACCGGCCAACGCCGGCCTCAGCATCGTGCAATATCTCTACCAGCGCGGAATCGGCCAGTTGTTATATGGCTATGCGTCGGCCGTCGGCGTGTTCCTGTTCGTCATCATTTTCGTGCTGTCGCTGGGACAGTTCCGGGTCTTCCGGGGATTTGAGAGCGACTGACCATGGTTGAGTCATCGAGAAGACGCCTGACGTACACCATTTTGCTGAATGCGGTGGTCGCCCTGGGCGGCATCATCACCGTTGCGCCGCTGGTGTGGATGGTGTCCGCTTCCTTCAAACCCTTACACGAAATCTATGCCTACCCGCCGACGGTCATCCCGGAGAACTTCTCCACCGACAATTACAGCCGCCTGTTCACCGACTGGCCCTTCGTGCAATGGTACATCAACAGCCTGGTCGTGGCCGTGGCGCTCACCCTCACCGTGCTGTTTTTCACCTCCCTGGCAGGATTTGGGTTTGCCAAGTACCGCTTCCGGGGCAACAGGGTGTTGTTCATCTTGCTGCTGGGCTCCACGATGATTCCCTTCCAGCTGATTCTCGTCCCGCTGTTCATCGTGATGAGCCGGCTCAACTGGACCAACTCCTATCTCTGCCTGATCATCCCGTTCATGGCGCCAGCCGTGGGCATCTTTTTGATGCGGCAGTTCATTCTGTCGATCCCGTCGGAGTTGATCGAGGCGGCGCGCATCGACGGCGCTTCGGAATTCGGCATCTACTGGCGCGTGATTCTGCCGCTGGCGCGCCCGGCGCTGGCCTCGCAGGCCGTGCTCACCTTCCTGGGATCATGGAACAGTTTCCTCTGGCCCCTGGCGGTGCTGCACAACATGCAAACGATGACTCTGCCGGTGGGCATGGCCAGCATGATGGGGGGCGTGACCGCAGGCAGCGAGCCGCCCATTGGGTCTTCGATGGCCGCGGCCACGCTGGTGACTATCCCGGTGATCCTCGTGTTTGTCGCCGTCCAGAAACAGTACATCACCGGTCTCACGGCGGCGAGCGTCAAGCAGTGAAATCAATCTGTGAAGAACTGGGGAGGGGTGGCGGCGATGTTGACACCCCTCAATTCCTGCCGAGCTTTCACCGAGAGTTCTCCTGATGTCCTCTCAAACCGTGGTACGGACTCCCAAAACCCTGGACCTCACCCAGCCGCTCCCCCCTATCATGGCGGGGCATCTCCGCCTGGGAGGCCAAAGTCCGCAAGGGCGCACCATCGCCTTCACCAATTATTACCTGCTTCAGAATGACCAGCCCTGCATCCCGGTCATGGGCGAGTTCCATTTTTCCCGCTACCCGCATCAATACTGGGAAGAGGAACTCTTGAAGATGAAGGCCGGCGGCATCGATATCGTCGCTACCTACGTTTTCTGGATTCATGTGGAAGAAGAGGAAGGCGTCTTCGACTGGACAAACAACAATAACCTGCGCCGCTTTGTCACGCTCTGTGGCCATCACCACCTGGATGTCATCGTCCGAATCGGCCCCTTTGCCCATGGGGAGTGCCGCAACGGCGGCCTTCCCGACTGGCTGTATGGTCGCCCGTTCCGGGTGCGCTCCAATGATGAGGGGTATCTGTACTACACCCGGCGGCTGTACCAGGCGATTGCGGGGCAGCTGGAGGGACTGCTGTTTAAAGACGGCGGCCCGGTGATCGGCATTCAGCTGGAGAATGAGTACATGCACTGCGGCGCGCCCTGGGAAGTGACCGCCCGGCAGGGCCAGGAATGGATTCCGGCCGGTTCAGAGGGGGCCGAGCATCTCGCCCGGCTCAAACAACTGGCCCTGGACGCCGGGCTTCAAGTCCCCATTTACACCTGCACGGGCTGGCTACACTCTCCCATCCTTGAAGGGGAGACGCTGCCCATGCAGGGCGGGTATGTCTTCACCCCCTGGAGTCCGGACCCGAATTATCGCCAGGCTCCCTCCAGGGAATTCCTGTTCCGAAACCGGCATCGGGAGCCGGTTCTGAACGGAAAGCCGACCTATGATGCCGAAAAATATCCCTATGCCTGCTGCGAGATCGGGGCGGGGATACAGGTTACCTATTACCACCGCCCCATCGTCCCGCCGGAATCGGTCGAGGCCCTGGCCGTGATGAACCTGGCCGGGGGCGCCAATCTCATTGGCTATTACATGTACCACGGCGGATCGCACCCGCTCGGCAAACACAGTTTCATGAATGAATTCACCGTTCCCCGCATCTCGTACGATTTCCAGGCTCCCATCCGCGAATTTGGACAGGTTGCTGACTCGTTCCGATATCTCCGCCTGCTCCATCTGTTCCTGAAAGACTTTGGCCACCTGCTCGCGCCTATGGCCGTGATCCTCCCGGAGGATGCCCGCGCCATTGCCCCCGAAGACACCACCAGTCTCCGCTACGCGGCCCGCGCCAAAGCGGGCGCAGGATTTTTGTTTTTGAACAACTATCAGGATCACGTCGAGATGCGGGACCTGTCCGGCATCCGCCTCCAGCTCCGCACGGCGGAGCAAACCATTTCGCTGCCCCACACGCAGCCACTAACGCTTCAAAAAAATGTGGCCGCCATCCTGCCGTTCGGGCTGTCCCTGGCAGGCGTTTTGCTCAAATACGCGACCACGCAGTTACTGACCAAAATCGAGGACGGGGATACCGTCAGCTATTTCTTTTTTGCCCCTCGCGGCATGTTCAGTGAATATGCCTTTGACGCCACCACCTATCAGATGCTTGACATCAGTGGCGGCGAAGCCGTCGAAGAGGGGAAAACCACTTATGTGACGGTCACCCCCGGCATGGATGGTGTGATCACGTTATCCAGGGCAGATGGCCGGACGGTGCGCATTTTTACGCTGACGCGCGAACAGGCGGAACAAAGCTGCAAGCAGACCCTGTGGCGCAGGGAACGACTGGTGATAGCTGAGGGAACGCTGGTGGCGGATGGCGAAAACTGTCATCTCTACCGGGTGGGCCAGGAAGACATCAGCCTGGCCGTGTATCCGCCCGTCGAGGGAGGGCTTGCCATGCCCTGTGGTGTGCTTGCCGAAAGGGCCGAGGGCTATTTCACACGTTATACCGGGAATGTTCCCCCGAAGGACATTCGCTTTCAGGTGGATATGATTGGCCCAGACCGGGCGGTGTTGAGGTTTCCGCCGGACCTTCTCGATGGCGTCAATGACATTGTTTTGCGCCTTGACTACATCGGCGACATCGGCCATGCCTTTATCGGCGGCCGGCTCGTGCATGATAACTTCTACAATGGCTCGATCTGGGAAATTGGCCTCCGGCGGTTCGCGCCAGACCTGGCCCATCAGGAGATGGTCATCCGGATCACGCCCATCGTGCCCCATGCCGGTGGGGAACGATATGTTCCCACGGGCATGGCCTTTCGACCGGATGGCGATGAGACGCCTATCGCCAGGATTCGGGCCATCACGGCGGTGCCAGAATACAGAGTGCCGATCCACCTGGTGGAGGCTGAGCGCCCAACCTGAGGAACAGGTTTGCCGTGAGGACGGGTCTATGGAGATGACGCCTGCTCCCCTTGAAGGGGAACACCGGCAACTGCGCCCCGGTCGACGACGCGCGCCTGAACGATAATCCCGGCAGGATGTCGCCGCGCGGGTGACCGGCGCGAAAGCTAGCAGCCAGCCCTCAGGGCGCGGTATAGTTTGTCGATATGTTTGGGGTTTGGTGGCAGAGTATGCAGAAGACAGATCAGGTTACGATGGGTAGTCGCATCCACAAGAACGTCACTCAAGAAGACGTGGCCCGCCTGGCCGGGGTTTCGCGGGCGATTGTGTCATACGTCATCAACAATGGGCCGCGCCAGGTCTCCGAAGAAACGCGAAATCGTGTCCTGGCCGCGATCAAAGAACTGGGATACCGCCCCAACAAACACGCGCAAATGCTGTCCAGCACGGACGACACCGTGGCTGAAAAATACATTGGCATTATCCTGGCGGGCAATTACATGTTTAAGCGCCCCTATTATGGCAGCATTCTGGCCAGCATTCACGAACACGCCCATGAACGCGACCGGCACATCAGGTTCATCCGCGTATTTGAGGATTTCAGCAATCCAGCCCTGTTCAACGAACTCATTCATCCCAATGAGATCAGCGGGGTGATTCTGGTGGGGCTGGATCAGGTGCTGGATTCGCCGGATGACCAGGCGCTGGTGGCCGAGATCGTGCGGCGGGTGGAACGCGTGGTCTGTGTGGAATGGGAATGGCCGGGTGTGCCCTCCATAAAGTTTGACCGCCAGAATGCCGCCTACCAGGCGACCCGTCATTTGCTGGCGGGCAACCGCCAGCATGTCGCGTATCTCGGCCCAGAGGACGAACGTGTTTCAGGCTACCACCAGGTACTCTGGGAACGGGGCATCCCGGCGGACGACAGTCTCACCTTCTATGCAGCCGACTCCCGATCGGGATATGAGTGTTGCGGGCAACTTCTCGCCACCGGGCGGCCGTTGGACGCCATTTGTGCCGGTACCGACGAAGTCGCCATGGGGGTCCTGAAATGCCTGCACGAGCACGGTCTCCACGTGCCCCGTGATATGGCGGTCGCCAGCATTGATAATCTGGATATTTCGGCCTTCATGATTCCGTCGCTGACGACAGTCGATGTGCCCAAACGCGAGATCGGGCTTCACGCGGTGGAAACCCTCGTGTCCAATCAACCGCCGTATGGTTCCGCAGCCTTTGTGATCACCGTCCGCACTCAGCTCATTGTCCGCGAGTCAAGCTCCCCCGCTCCACACCCTTAGCGAACGGAAACCCATCCGCCAGCAGCCTACCAGCGATGGCCACCAGGCGTCTCGACGGCGTCACTGGTTCCCCCTGGGCAACGCCGGTTCCCGCTCAACACCCGGCCTGCATGTCCGGCCCTCACGCGCCACCGGGACCATCTGATGATGGCGCTGAAGGCTGCACACGTCGAGTTGGCGATCCCGAAGGGCCTGAATGCTGTTCACAGCGGCCTGGGCCGCGCTGAGAGTCGTGAGCATGAGCACGCCATAACGGATGGCCGCCGTTCGAATCCGGGACCCGTCGCTGTAGGCGGTTTTTCCGAACGGGGTGTTGATAATGAGATCGATAGCGCCCTGCCGGATCAGATCGACGATATGGGGACTGCCCTCGCTCACTTTGTTGACCGTGTTTACGATCAGGCCGGTCCGGGCGAAGAACTCGGCGGTGCCGCGCGTGGCGAGCAGGTCAAAACCGAGCCGCCGCAGATCGCGGGCCAGTTTCAGGGCGGCGCTTTTGTCAAAGTCGTTGATGCTGATGAGCACCGTCCCGCTGGTCGGCAGCCGCTCGCCCGCTGCCAGTTGTGCCTTGGCGAATGCCTGTCCGAAGTGATCGGCAAATCCCATGACTTCCCCGGTGCTGCGCATCTCCGGCCCAAGCACAGCGTCCACCCCCAGGAACTTCCTGAAAGGCAGCACGGCCTCCTTGACGAAAAAACCTTCGACGCGCGGTTCATCGAGCAGCTTAAGGTCAGCCAGGGTCTGCCCGACCATCACCTGAGCAGCCAGACGGGCCAGCGGAAGGCCGGTAGCCTTGCTCACAAAGGGGACGGTGCGGCTGGCGCGGGGGTTAACTTCCAGCACGTAGGCAATGTCATCCTTGATAGCGTACTGCACATTCATCAGGCCCCTCACCCCCAGCTCGCGACCCAGCTGCTCCGTGTACTCGCGAATATGCGCCAGATGGTAGGCCGAAATCTTGTACGGCGGGAGCACGCAGGCCGAATCGCCGCTGTGGACACCCGCTTCCTCAATGTGCTGCATGATGCCGCCGATCACCACCCGCCGGCCATCGGCAATGGCATCCACATCCACCTCGTAAGCATCTTCCAGGTAGTGATCGATCAGGATGGACTGGCCCGGCATGGCCGCCAGGGCCGGTTGCACGTAGGCATCCAGGTCCCGTTCATCGTAGACGATGGCCATGGCGCGCCCGCCGAGCACATACGACGGGCGAACGATCACCGGGAAACCGATCTTCCCGGCGACCCGGTGGGCCTCTTCTGGTGTGCTGGCGACGCCATGCGCCGGACTGGGGATGGAGAGGGCATCCAGCAGCGCGCCAAACTGCTCGCGATCCTCGGCGGCGGCAATGGCCGCTGGTGAGGTGCCCAGCAAAGGCACGCCGCACTCAGCCAGCGAGGCCACCAGGTTCAAGGGCGTTTGACCGCCAAACTGCACGATCACGCCTTTCAGCGGCTGCTCGCGCCGGGCGATGCTCAGGACATGCTCCAGCGTCAGGGGTTCAAAGTACAGCCGGTCGGAGGTGTCATAATCGGTGCTGACGGTCTCCGGGTTGCAGTTGATCATCACCGCCTCGTACCCCTGCTGCCGGACCGCCTCCACGGCATGCACACAGCAGTAATCAAACTCGATGCCCTGCCCGATGCGGTTGGGG
>DAOTXK010000177.1:0-8144 GCA_034435395.1 Anaerolineae bacterium
CCTGTGGCTTGGTGCTCCTCGCGGCGGGGGTCCACCCGGTCCCTTCCCGAACCCGGTCGTTAAGCCCGCCAGCGCCGATGGTACTGCTCTGGTCACGGAGTGGGAGAGTAGGTCAGTGCCAAGCCTCAGGCCCTTTTTTTTGTCTTTCCTTTTTGCTCCCTATTGACAACCTCCCGCCGCTGACCAGAGGGTTTACGGGTTACAGTTGGCGTTATATACTGGTTGCAGACAAGGTAGATCACGCTCAGCGCCGAGTGTGCCGGGTGTAAAGGATCAGCGCAGGCGAGAAGGCTCAGATGGACGACCGATCGACTGATCGTTCCGAGCGTGAGATTATCCCCGTTCGCCCGCAGTCGTGGCTGGTCAGGCGTCCGTGGCCGGGAGTGGCTCCGCGCAAGGTGGCGCTCGGCGTCGTGGCCGGGGCGGCGGGTTCCATCTTCCTCAAGCGGCTCATCGAACTGGCCGCCGAAGACCTCTATCGGCGCGGCAAGGCCCTGGCCAAACAGATGTTGGAACGCGCTGCTGCCGCACCGGAGATCACCTCGGCCCCGCCGGTCGATCCTCTACTGCCAGAGGCCCCGCCAGAGCGGGTGACGCAAGGGGTGTTCCTGATCAGCGTGACCCGCCTTGAATGGTTGGCCCTGCCGCGGCAAGCCATAGCCGTCCGTTGGCGGATGCGTGGACGCCGCCTCGAAGTCCCGCTGCTGGAAAACTCTGAAGACGCCCCGTTGACCTGAAGGCTCAAACGCATCCGGAGCCGCTTCTGCCTGTGCAGGTCACAGGCCCTTTGACTTGGCCTCTTCCCACAGGGCGTCCATCTCTGCCAGAGACATATCGGCGAGCGGGCGTCCGGCGGCGTCGGCGGCCTGCTCAAGATAGTGGAAGCGCCGGTAAAACCGCCGATTGGCCTCGCGGAGGGTGGTCTCCGGATCGACTCCCAGCCAGCGGACCCAGTTCACCACGGCAAAGAGTAAATCGCCGATCTCAGCCGCTCTGGTATCGGCGCTGTCCGCGGCCTGAATCTCGGCGATTTCCTCACCGATTTTTTCGATCACCGGCTCGATCCGGTCCCAGTCAAAGCCCACGCGCGCCGCACGTACCTGATAGTTATAGGCCTGCGCCAGGGCGGGCAGTGTCCGGGCAATGCCATCCAGCAGCGATTGTTGGCCCTGGCCATTGGCGCGGCGCTCCTGCTTTTTGATCGCCTCCCAGTTGCGGGTCACGTCGTCAGCGCCCCTAACGTTCACCTCTCCCCACACATGCGGATGGCGGTGGATGAGTTTGTTATTGATGTGATGGATCACGTCCGTCATGCGGAACTCACCCTCGTCCACTGCCACCTGGCAGTGAAAAACTACCTGCAGCAGCAGATCGCCCAGTTCCTCGCTCAAGGCCTGGACATCGCCCGAATCGAGCGCGTCCAGCACTTCATAAGCCTCCTCCAGCAGGTAGGGCCGTAGCGACTGGTGGGTCTGCTCACGATCCCAGGGACACCCTTCCGGGGACCGCAGATGGGCCATGGTCTCCTGCAAGCGCTCGAAGCTACTCATCCGATGGGGCAGAGGTGGGATGTACAGCGCGGTCAGGTGAGCGATGTGCTCACTCCGGTCGATGGCGTAGAGCGGCACCGCCTCGATCCACGCCTCATCGGTTCCCAGGCCATGCAGCAGCTTGACCGGATGATCGTCCGGGTACTGGTTCATGAGGGTGAGCTTGAGGTCGCTGGCCGCGGCCCGGCTGTAGACCTGAGCCAGCAAGGCCGGCGAGTCAGGGTTGAGGGGGGGGTGGTGCATCGCGGCAACGCTCAAGGCGTCGTGGACCTGGAGGCCGTCGGCGGCGTCGATGCCCAGCGCCGTCAGGGCCGGTTCGATGAAACTCAGCCCGTCCACCACGCGGATGGGGATGGCCTGTTCGGCGGCCAGGGCCATGATGCGGGTGACCGTTTCCTCGGCCACGAAGGGATGCCCCGGCACGGCATAGACGATATCTTCCCCGGCACCCAGGGTGGTGATCTCCCCTGCGATGGACTCGTAGAGCGCGGCGAAGTCTTCAGCCTGCTCGTAGCGGTCATCCAGACTGCGGTACACGGGGCCTTCCGGCAGGGCCTGGACAGCCGGGTGCCGCGCCGTGCGCAGGATGACGGTCGAGGCGCGCTCCAGGACTTTCCAGGCTTCCAGGGTCAGGTGGTCCGGGTTGCCGGGGCCGAGGCCCACAATGGTGATGCTCATGGTTTTTCCGTGTTGTGCCTCATTGTATGTATACCCGGCGGATTATACCGGAGAAAGGCCGAGTCAGGGACGCCAGCGGTCGGGGATTTCACCGCCTCACCGATGGGCCGGCTCTTTGGTGCCCCCTTATGGCCAGGATGGCTTTCTCAGGCGAGGCCGCTGCCCTTGGGGCTTGCGTCGGGCGGTGCTTGTGGTAGAGTGGGTGCTGGAATACCGGCCACAACTATCCGATCGGCGGGCCAAACAAAAAGGTCGGGGCGGGCGGATTTGAACCGCCGACCTCACCGACCCGAACGGTGCGCGCTAGCCGAGCTGCGCTACGCCCCGACACGTCACGAAGTGTACCCTACAAGCGGACCGCTGGCAAGGGTCAAGATCAAAAGCCCGAAGAGAGAACAACCGTTGAGCGAGACCCAGATTCCCACCACGCCCAACCTCAGCACCCGCCTCCGTCAGGTGGCCGCTCGCCAGGTGGACCGCCTGGGAGAGGCGTTGTACCGGTGGGGCGTGCACCCGGATGTTCTGACCGTGCTGGGCCTGTGTCTGGTCGTCCTGGCGGCGGCGCTGATGTCACAGGGAGCTTTTGGGGTGGCGGCGCTTGTGCTGATGGTTGGCCTGCCGCTGGACGCGCTGGACGGCGCGGTGGCGCGGGCGATGAAGCGCACCAATCCGTTCGGCGGTGTGTTAGATTCCACGATCGACCGTTATGCGGACCTACTGATGCTGTTGGCGCTGGCTTATTATTGCGCGGTGCGCGACATGTTCGGGGAGATGGTGCTGGTTTTTGGGGCGGTGGTGGGCAGCACGCTGGTGAGTTATATTCGCGCCCGCGCCGGGAATGCCGGGCTGCCGTGCGCGGGCGGATGGTTTTCCCGCTTTGAACGCTCCGCCGTCCTGATCCTGACCCTGCTCACCGGCTGGCTGCTGCCGGGCTTGCTGATTCTGGCGGTGGGGTCCAACCTGACGGCGCTGCAACGGTTGTGGTCGGTGTATCGTTTCGCCCAAACTGATTCTAAGGGAAAATGACGGTATGTCCATCGACTCAATTGGTATTCATGTTGGCCCGCTGTACATTCGCTTTTATGGTTTGCTGATTGTGGGAGGGCTGTTGCTGGCGGCCAGCCTCGCCGCCTGGATGGCCAAACGCGACGGGCGCGATCCCGATCATGTCTGGGGCGGCCTGACCTGGGCGATGATCCCCGGCATTATCGGGGCGCGGCTGTGGTTCATCTTTTTTCCCTCTCAGGCGATGGTGGATCGCGGTTTCACCCCGGGATGGTTCCTGGCCCATCCCTTTGATCTGACCAACGGCCCGCTGGCCATCTGGAACGGCGGGCTGGGGATTTTTGGCGCGGTGATCGGCGGCATCATCGGCATTGTGTTATACGCCCGGCGGCATCACCAGCCGTTCTGGGAATGGATCGACATTGCCGCCATTGTGCTGCCGGTCGGCCAGGCGGTTGGCCGCTGGGGGAATTTTATCAATCATGAGCTGTATGGCGTGCCGACCACCCTGCCCTGGGGGATCACCATCGCCCCGCCGTACCGCGTGAGCATCTACACCGATCTGCTCACCTACCCGCCGGACACCCGATTCCATCCGATCTTTCTCTACGAATCCCTGTGGAACGCCCTGACGGTGGTGGTCTTGCTGTTCCTGTGGCTCAACCTGCGCCATCGTTTTAAGAAGGGTGACTTCCTGCTGCTGTACATCGTTTCTTATTCGCTGATTCGTTTCGTCCTGGAATTCCTGCGGGTGGATGTCACGCTGGTGGGAGGGGTCAACGTGTCCCAGATGGTGACCGGCGTGGCCGGACTGCTGGCGCTGGGCACGTGGGTGTGGCGGCGCCGTCCTGCGGCCTCGCCGGAGGGTTTTTACGCCCACGAATATGACGAGTCCGCCGCGGAAGCTGCCGGGAAAGGGGATGCCACAGCAGCCTGAACCGGTAGCCATGGTAGCTCTAATGGGCCATTTCAAACCCCCAGGGAGGCCGGGTAGAATACATTTGTCAGGGAATTGTCAGAGTTCCAGCGATGTATTGGAAAGTCAGACGGTAAGCGATGATTGAGGCCCAAGGGTTAACCAAGGATTTCGGCGATTTTCGGGCGGTTGACGGCGTCACGTTAACCGTGCAACCGGGGACGGTGCTGGCGCTGCTCGGCCCCAACGGCGCGGGCAAAACCACCACCGTCCGGATGATGACTTCCATTCTCTCCCCCACGGCGGGTTGGGCGCGCATTGCTGGCTACGACGTGACCAGGTTTCCGGTTCAGGTGCGGGCCAATGTCGGCGTGCTGACCGAGCAGCACGGGCTTTATGAACGGATGCGGGCGCTGGAGTACCTGGACTTTTTCGCCCGCCTCTACGGCCTGGACGGGCCAGCGCGTCGGGCGCGCAGCGTGCAGTTGATGACCCGGTTCGGCCTGGGCAGCGCCCTCGACCAGCGCCTGGGCGAATACTCCAAAGGCATGAAACAAAAACTGGCATTGGTTCGGGCCATGTTGCACGACCCGCCCGTCCTGCTGCTGGACGAGCCGACCAGCGCCATGGACCCTCAGAGCGCCCGGCTGGTGCGGGATGCCATCCTCGACCTGCGCAAAGACGCGCGCACGATCATCATTACCACCCACAACCTGACCGAGGCCCAACAACTGGCCGACCGGATCGCCATCATCCGGCAGGGGCGTATCATCGCGGAAGGGACATTTGAAGAATTGTCCCGGCGGATCGTCGGCGTGCCGGTGATGGAACTGCGCCTGCGCGAGTCGTTGAACGGGGTGGTGCAGGCCGTCAGCGATCTGGTGGAAGTGGTGGCCCAGGGCGACCGCTGGCTGCGTTACCGGGTCGAACAGCCGGAGGTGACCAATCCGCAGCTGTTGCGGCGGCTGACCAGTCAAGGGGTGGATGTGGTGACGTTAAGCCCTTTGCAGGAAACGTTGGAAACCGTCTACCTGCGGATTGTGGAAGAAGATGAGAGGGTCCATCATGACCACGGCAGCGTCTCCTAGGACACCTCGGCTGGCGGCGGCGGAGACGCTCAGGCCGTGGCAGGTTTTCCACCATACGATGAGCAATGCCCTGATCGTCACCCGGCGCGAGGTCACGGACAGCTTCCGCGACTGGCGCATCATGACTCCCATCCTGATCCTGACGATTCTGTTCCCCGCGCTGTCGCAGTTCGGCGCGAACCTGATGCTCAACTTCGTCACCCAGTATGGGGCGGAACTGATCGGCGAGCGGACGATCCCGTTCCTGTTGATGATCGTCGGCTTCTTCCCGATCTCGTTGTCGCTGGTGATCGCGCTGGAGACTTTCGTCGGTGAGAAGGAGCGCCGCAGTCTTGAGCCGTTGCTCTCCACGCCGCTGACCAACCTGGAGCTGTACATCGGCAAGACGCTGGCCGCCCTGATCCCGCCGCTGCTGGCCAGCTATGTTGGCATGGGCGTGTACATGGCCAGCCTGTTGTTCGGCGAGCTGGCCTGGCGGCCCCAGCCGGCGCTGATTGTCCAGATCATCCTGCTGACCACGGCCCAGGCGTTGTTGATGGTCACGGGGGCGGTGGTGGTGTCCAGCCAGACGACCTCCACCCGGGCCGCCAATCTGCTGGCCAGCTTCATCATCGTGCCCATGTCGCTGCTGATCATCCTGGAAAGCATCGTCATGTTTGGCGCGCCGGACGCCGAATCGCCGAACGGCATCTTCGCGTTGTGGGTGATCCTGCTCGGCCTGCTGATCGGCACGATCCTGTTCCTGCGGATCGGCACGCGCATCTTCAAGCGGGAGGAGTTGCTCGCCAGCTCCCTGGATATGTTAAACGTGCGCGGGATCGGGCGGGCCTTCTGGCGGTATTTTCGCGGCCAGGGCCGGTCCGGGCTGCGGGGCTGGTATCGGGAGGCCGTCTTCCCGGCGGCCCGCCAGTTGGGACGTCCGGCGGTGGCGGTGGGGCTGTGTATGCTGGCCGCGCTGATCGCTGGATGGATCGTCGGTCAGACGACCGTCTGGCAGATTCCGCCGGATAGCGTCGTTGACGAGATGGAGATGACGCAGAACTTCCGGCTGTGGTTCGAGCTGGGCGGCCACCCGGGGTCGGTGGTGCTGGCCGTGTGGCAGAACGGGCGGGTGCTGTTGGCGGCGACCATCCTGGCCGTGGTGAGCTTCGGCGTGATGGCGGTTGTGCTGGCGATCATCCCCTTCGGCATCCTGGGCTGGATATTCGCTCAGTTTGGGGTGCTGGGCCTGGAGCCGGGGTTGTTTGTCGCGGCAGTGCTGCCGCACAGCCTGGTGGAGGTCCCGGCTATCCTGCTGGCGACGGCGGCGGCGTTCCGGCTGGGCGCGATCATCACCCAGGACCTGCCCGAAGGCCGGACCGTCGGTGACGGGTGGCTGCGGGCGGCGGCGGACGCCGTCAAGGTCGGGCTGGGGCTGGTCCTGCCCCTGCTGATCCTGGCAGCGCTGGTGGAGGTATTTGTCACGCCAGCGGTGGTGCAGATGGTGCTCAGCGGGGTGTGACGCCTGCCGCCTCCGGCGTGGTGGCGACATGGGTGTCCCCGGCCTGGCGACAGGTCGGGGATATTTGATCGGGGTGTTAGAAGCGAGTTAAGCCCTGCACAAAGCTTTGGTTTGCAATGACCCCTAATCGCTTATAAAATGGGGGTGTTCCATCCTGTTTCGAAGCCAGGTAATAGTTGAGGAGAAGCGAGCCGATGAAAAAACTTCTGTCCATTATTTTGGTCAGCGTGTTCGCGCTGGGTCTGGTCGGAGGCGTCTCGGCACAGGGCGACCTGGGCAGCGAAAGCAACCCGATCCAGATGTTTTTCGTGCCGTCCGTCGAGGTGCAGTACATCGTCGAAGGTGGCGACATCATGGCCCAGGCCCTGAAAGAAGCCACGGGTCTGAATTTTGAGGTGTCCGTCCCCACCTCATACGCCGCCACCATCGAGGCCATGTGCGCGTCGCCCGGCAACTCGATGGGCTTCATCCCGGCAGCGGGTTACGTGCTGGCTAACAACCGTTGTGGGGTCGAGGTTGGCGCGGCGGCCGTGCGCTTTGGTTGGGCGTATTACTGGGCGCAGTACCTCGTCCGCCGGGACAGCGATATTTACACCTTCGGCGACCTGGCCGGCAAGACCTGGGGCTATGGCGATCCCGGCTCAACCTCCGGCTACATCGTGCCCTCCGTCGAACTTCGGGCGGCTGGCATCGAAGTTGGCGATACGGTCGAGACCGGCGGCCACAACCAGACCGTGCTGGCCGTTTACAATGGCGAGGTCGATTTCGGCACCACGTTCTTCAGCCCGCCGCTGATGCCAGCCGGCCATGCCCGGTGGTCCACCAAGGACCTGCCTGAGCCATATGACCTGTCGATTGACGAATCCTACATTGGCGAAGATGGCCGCCTGTACGTGGGCGACATCCGTATCATGGATGCGCGCCAGGCCGTGCGCGAGACCGCGCCGGATGTGGTCGACCGGGTTCGTATCCTGGCCATCAGCGATCCGATCCCCAATGACACGCTGAGCTTTGGGCCGGATTTCCCGGTGGAGCTGCGCACCCAGATCATCGAGGCGCTGGCCGCGTTCACCCAGACTGAAGCCTGCCAGCAGTCGCTGTGTAGCCCGGACTTCTACGAATGGACGGGCGTGGAACCGGTCACCGACGACGCATTCGATTCGGTGCGCCTCCAGTTTGAAATTCTGGGGCTGACCGAAGCCGACGTGTTCGGCGAAGGCTAGACGGCATCGCCGGTTCGCCCCAGAAGACGGTATACTTACGGGCAGAGTGAGAGACCACTCTCTGCCCGTTTTCTTTTTGGGAGAACCCCATGCTCACGATCGAACACCTGACCAAGATTTACGACAACGGCACGCTGGCCCTGGATGATGTCAGCTTCGAGGTGCCGGACGGCCAGTTTGTGG
>DAOTXK010000178.1:0-21376 GCA_034435395.1 Anaerolineae bacterium
CCGCCATCCTGGCCCTGGCGGGCGGGGGGCTGGTCCTGCTGGGGCGGCGAGGGAGGCGGGACCAGTGGGCGACCGGGCTGTGGCTGGCGGGCTGGGGCGTTGGCGTGCCGGTCCTGGCTTACCTGGCCCGCGACCGGCTGGCGATGTACACCGCCCGCTACCTGACGTGGACCATGCCGGGAGCCTTTTTGCTGCTGGCGCTGGGTCTGGGGACGTTGCCCAGGCGTCCCCGGTGGGGTGCGGCGGCGCTGGTCCTGGCCCTGGCGCTCGCCCCCTGGCAGCCGTTTCACTTCCGGCCCCGCTATGAGGATAGCCCGCCCCTGCGCGATTTTGTCCGCGCCATGGCGGCGCGCTTTGAGCCGGGCGATACGCTGGTGATCGATCCTGGCTGCAACGTCGGTGACCCGCTGATGTGGTGGTACTACGAGTCGCTGTATTTCCCCGGCGGCGGGCCGATCCCACGCGCGACCGACCCCGCCGCGGTGGACGGGAGCATCTGGTACCTCTCGCGGCAGGGGAACCAGGATGCGGCCATAAAAGCGGCGGTGCAGCAGGGGCGGTTGCAGACCGAGTTCTGGGGACCCTGGTATTTCATCGCCGAGCACTACGAAGCGCCACCGCTGGGGACGGGCTACCGGCTGGGAGAGGCGGTGCGCTTTTTGGGATACCGCGTGCAGCCGCGCGGCCCCTACCGCCCCGGCGACACGCTGCACCTGGAAACGTGGTGGTCGGTGGACACGCCCCTGGACAGGGATTATTCCATCGGTCTGCATGTCGTCGACCGCTGGGGTCAGCTGGTGGCTCAGGCGGACAGCGGTCCGGTCGGGCCGTTCACGCCGTCGCAGACCTCGGCCTGGCAGCCTGGGGTGATTTACCGCGACGACCGGGACCTGACATTGCCCTGGGGCCTGCCCATGACCACCTACGAACTGCGCCTGGCCGTCTACTACTGGGAAGATGGACGGCGGCTGCCCCCAGAGGAGAGCGCCCCCCAGCGGGAGGATGCGCTGGTTCTGGAAACGTTCCGGGTGGTTTCCTGGGCTTTCTACGATCAGTGACGACCTTAATTGTCACTTTTTCTCATAAACTGTTATACATTTTACACTATACAGAAGGCGGAATATTATGTATAATGCCTAAACAGAACCTTTTACCTGTTCAGGAGAAATTACTATGGGGTAGTCACCTTTGACAACACGATGGTCCAGTCAAGCCAGTATTACGTCGAGCTTGAGGACCGCTATGGGGCCCACAACTACCACCCCCTGGATGTGGTGATCAGCGAGGGTGAAGGCGTGTGGGTGACGGATGTCGAGGGCCGCCGCTATCTGGATTGTCTGTCGGCCTACAGCGCCGTCAACCAGGGCCACTGCCACCCGCGCATCCGGCAGGCGCTGATCGACCAGTCCTACCGGATCACCCTGACCAGCCGTGCTTTCCGTAATGACCAGTTAGGCCAGCTCTACCAGAAGCTCCATGAGCTTACCGGCTATCAGCGGACGCTGCCGATGAACAGCGGGGCCGAGGCGATTGAGACCGCGGTTAAGGCCGCCCGCAAGTGGGGCTATAAGGTCAAGGGCGTGCCCCATGACCGGGCAGAGATCATCGTCTGCCGGGGGAACTTCCACGGGCGCACGACGACCATCATCAGCTTCAGCACCAACGAGGCTTACCGGGCCAATTTCGGGCCGTTCACGCCCGGCTTTGTGGCGGTGCCCTACGGGGATGCCGGGGCGCTGGAGGCGGCCATCACCCCCAACACTGTCGCCTTCCTGGTGGAGCCGATCCAGGGCGAGGGCGGGGTGGTTGTCCCACCGGCGGGTTACCTCAAGGAGGTCCGGGCGATCTGTGACCGGCACGACGTGCTGCTGATGGCGGACGAGATCCAGACCGGCCTGGGCCGCACGGGCCGGTTGTTCGCCTGCGATCACGAGGGCGTGCGACCGGACGTGATGGTGATCGGCAAGGCGCTCTCCGGCGGCTTTTATCCGGTGAGCGCGGTCCTCAGCGACGATGAGGTGCTGGGGCTGTTCAGGCCAGGCGATCATGGCAGCACCTTTGGCGGTAATCCGCTGGCCGCGGCGGTGGCGCAGGCGGCGCTGGATGTGCTGTTCGACGAGGGCCTGATCGAAAACGCGGCGGAACAGGGCGAGTACTTCCAGAGGCAACTGGCCGCGATCAACAGCCCGCACGTCCATGAGGTGCGGGGCCGGGGGCTGCTGATCGGCGTCGAGCTGAAGCGGGAAGCAGGCGGTGCCCGCCGCTTCTGCGAGGCGCTGCGCGATCGGGGCATCCTGTGCAAGGAGACCCACTTCAACGTGATTCGGGTGGCCCCGCCGCTGGTGATCACCCGGGAAGAGATCGACTGGGCGCTGGAGCGCTTCCGGGAAGTGCTGCATATGGCATAAATCTCCGGCGTAGACGTCTGGTTACGGTCGGGCGGCCCCATCACGAGCCGCCCGTTTTGTGTTGTGGTCATCCGACTCGGGGATCGGCGCGACTTTGGCCGCCGGTTCGGGTATACTAGGGGCAGCAGCGCGATGCCCATGCCCGGTGAGGCCCGCTGCATCGGCAGCGAACACGCTGATCACGGACGCGCACCGGTTAGAGGAAGCGCGCCAGAACAAGTGGAGGAAGGGTCCCTGATGACAGAGCAACCGACACCCAATCCGGTCGCGCCGGACGCCCCGTTGGAGGAGCGCCTGAGGGCATTGATCGAAAACATCTCGGCCTACGTCGAATACTATCACGGCGGGTCGGTCACCCTGGTGGACTTTGACGGCGAGGTGGCCAGGGTTTCGCTGGGCGGGGCCTGCGAAGGCTGTCCGCTGTCCTTGATGACGCTCCGGGGATGGGTCGAAGGGACGGTGAAGCAGTTTTTCCCCGGCGTTCGTGTGGAGTCGGCGGGGGAGTAGGCTGTTTCCACACCGGCCAGCGGGCCGCGGCTGGCGGGCCGGTTCAACCGTAGAAGCAGGGGGTTGTGGCCCGGCTGTGGCGCGCCGGGCCGTTCACTTGGCGGCCAAACGGGCGCGGGTGTGTTACCATGCGTCTGCTGGATGGGGAGGAGGTATCATGCGGGTGTTGATCACGGGGGTCAGCGGCCAGATCGGCACCAATCTGGCCCTGCGCCTGCTCGGCGACGGCCATTACGTATTCGGCATCGACCAGCGCCCCAATCCCTGGACGGACCAGATTGACATGCTGCTCCAGGACCTCAGCGCGCCGTACCAGGAATTTCGCGGCGGCATCGGCTATGCGGCTTATCCGGAGAACCTGGATGTAGTGGTTCATCTGGCGGCGCACGCCAAGGTTCACGAGCTGGTCGAGCAACCGGACCGCGCCCTGAAGAACATCATCATGACCTTCAACGTGCTGGAGTTCTGCCGCCATAATCAGGTGCCGATCATTTTCAGCAGTTCGCGAGAGGTGTACGGCGACATCCACCGCTATATCACGGAGGAATCCTACGCCGACTTCGCCTTTACGGAGAGTCCCTACTCGGCCAGCAAAATCTCCGGCGAGGCGTTGATCTACTCCTACGCGCAATGTTATGGCCTGCCTTACCTGGTCTTCCGGTTCAGCAATGTCTACGGGCGCTACGACATCGACATCGAGCGCATGGAGCGGGTGATCCCGCTGTTCATCCGCCGGATCAGGCGGGGCGAGCCGGTGACCATCTACGGCGAGGACAAGGTGCTGGACTTCACCTATATTGATGACTGCGTGGAAGGCATCTGTCTGGGGATCGACCTGCTGGTCAGCGGCCGCGGCGCCAACCACACCATCAATCTGGCCTATGGGCAGGGCAACAGCCTGGTGACGATGGCCGAATATGTGGGCGAGGCGCTGGGCGTCCAGCCGGAGATGATCATCCAGCCGACGCGCGTGGGCGAGGTGACGCATTACGTGGCCAACATTGGCAAAGCCCGCGCCCTGCTGGGCTACCAACCGACCACGCCGCTCCGCGAGGGCATCCAGAAGGCCGTCGCCTGGTCGATAGACTGGTGGGCGCAGCATGGCGGCGGGTAGCGCCCCGACCCGCGCCCTTCAGAGCGCCGGATTTTTCACAAACGGGTGTGGTTGAAGTTATAGAGACGTATCTGGTGCCCGTTTGATCGCCGCAAAGGAGCTGACATCGATGGCCGTCTGGGCGGCATTCCTGGGACTGGGCCTGATCTGGGGATCGTCATTTCTGCTGATCAAAGTCGGCGTGGGGGAGATGACGCCGCTGCAACTGATCACGGTGCGGGTGGGGACGGGGGCGGTGGCGCTGGCGATGACTCTGTACCTGACCGGGGGGCGTTTCCCCCGCGATCGGGCCACGCTGGGGAGGCTGATCCTGGTCGGCGTGTTTAACGTCGCGGTGCCCTTCTTCCTGATCACCTGGGGCGAACAGAGCATCGACAGCGGCCTGGCCACCGTGCTCAACTCGACCGTGCCGCTGTTCTCGCTGGTGATCGCGCACTTCGTGCTGGCTGACGAACGGATCACCGGGCCGAAGGTGCTGGGTCTAGCGGCAGGGTTCGCGGGCGTGATCGTGCTGGCGAGCCGCGGCCTGAACGGCGAGTCTGGGGTGACCAACAGCCTGGTCGGGCAGGTGGCGGTGCTGGTGGCGTCGATCAGTTACGCCGGGACGACGGTCTTCGTGCGGCGCAGCCTGCGCCAGTTGCCGCCGATGGTTATCTCCTCGGGGGCGACGGTGGCGGCGGCGATTCTGATCGCGGCGGTGACGCTGCTGACGGATGGCTTCCCGGACTTCACCCGGGTATCGGGCGCGGCGACGCTGGCCGTGCTGATGCTGGGGCTGGTCAACACCTATGTCGCTTACCTGCTGTTCTACTGGATCATCGACCGGTGGGGAGCGACGCGGGCCACGCTGGTCACTTACCTGATGCCGCCGGTGGGCCTGGCGCTGGGCGTGATCGTCCGTGACGAGGTTCTGGACGCGGCGCTGATCGGCGGGGCCGTCCTGATCGTGGCGGGCGTGGCGCTGGCGAACTGGCGGCGGGGGCAGGCGATGCGGCGGACGGTCGCGCCCGCGCCGGATGCGGCTTCCCCGGCGAAATAGTCTGTCTGCTCGGCTGGCGTCAGGTGAGCGCGGCTTAAGCGCGGCTTAAGCGCGGCTTGAACGCGGCGCGCTTTCCCCCCGCCGTAAAGCGTTTTATACTGCGGGCGTGCCGTTGCCAGCGGCAGCGGGCCTGTGCCAGCGGCAGAGGGCCTGTGCCAGCGGCAGAGGGTCTGTGAGCAGCAACCTGGGAGGGGGTGAAACGATGGGTGGCGAGGCGCAGTATTTTTATCCCAACCGGATGGGGCGGATCATCCTGAAGACGATGGAAACCACCATCGGCAAGGACGAGCTGGAGGCCATCCTCCGGGCCGGCGGGCTGGAACAGTATATCGATCACTATCCGCCTGGCGATCTGGAGCGGGGATTCCCGTTTGAACACCTGGGCGCGCTGCAAGCCGCCGCCGAGAGCGTGCATGGGTCAGAGGCGGGGCGTGAGCTGAACCGCCGGGTGGGGCAGCGCTGCCTGGACAACGGCCTGCGCGAGTTTAATCCCCTGCTGGGCATCGCCGACCTGCCGGTGCGTATGATGCCGCTCTCGCTCAAGCTACACGTCGGTTTTGACATGTTCGCCATGGTCTTCAACCGCTTCACCGATCAGGTGGTGTCGCTCAGCGAGGACCACAAGTACTACTACTGGATCATCGAGCGCTGCCCGGTCTGCTGGGGGCGGCAGACCGAAGCGCCGTGCTGCCACCTGGCGGTGGGAATCTTGCAGGAGGCGCTGCGCTGGGCCACTGGCGGCAAAAACTTCGTGGTGGCGGAAACCAGTTGCATCGCAGCGGGCGACGAGACCTGCACCATCGCCATCAACAAACGTCCGATGCCCAGCGCCGTGCCGGAAGAGGACGAGGAAAGTTGATCGCCGCCGACGTGGCCCCTGGCGGGTCGTGGGGGCCGCCGCCCGGTCGCCCCCTACTGGCCCTGGTCCTCATGTCGCCGCCGGGCGAGTCATGGCAAATACCTCGCCCAGCCGGGCCAGGGGTTGCCGTCGCGCCGCGTCGACCAGGCCGTCCGAGCACGCTACGCGCCTGGTGAAGCTCAGACCGATCTGGATGGGCAGCCAGATGGTTACCCCTTGATCGCGCCCAGGGTCAGCCCACGCACAACGTAGCGCTGCACAAACAGCGACAGAATCACCGGCAGTGTGACGGCGATCAACATACGGGTGGAGACAAAGCCGAAGTGAATCCCCCGTGTCGTCCCTGTGCTGGCGACCAACAGCGTGTACGGCTGCGCGTTCCGGGTGGTCAACACGCTCGCGAACAGGTATTCGTTCCAGGCAAAGGCGAAACAGATGATCGCCGAGGCTGCCACTGCGGGTCCGGCAATCGGCAACGCGACGCGCCAGAATACCTGGAAGGCATTCGCGCCATCGACCAGCGCCGCTTCCTCCAGCTCCTGGGGAAGGTCGGCGAAGAAGTCGCGCATGATGAGCACGGCGAAGGGCAGCGTAAAGGTTACGTTCACCACAATCAGCCCAATTACACTGTCAATGAGCCTCAACTCTTTCAGCACCAGCAAGAACGGAATCAGCGTCGCCACTGGCGGCAGGAAGCGCTGTGACAGGAACCAGGAGACCAGATTGCGGTTACCCACACGAAAGCGAAACCGCGCCAGCCCGTAGCCCGTGAGTGTGCCAAGCGTGGTCGCGAGAATCATCGTCCCGATGGCGTTGAGAGCACTGTTCCCAAGCGCCTTGAACGTTTCGCGCGCGCCAAGTCCCAGCTCAGCCACCCAGTTGTCAGTGGTTGGCGTGAACTGGACAAAGGGGATAATGGTCGGCTGCAAAGCGTCCATGATGGTCTTGAACGAGGTAATCAGTGCGTAGAAAAACGGGGAAAGCACCACCGCCGTCACCAGCAGGACGGCAAACCACAACACTATCTGCGTGATAAGCGCGCGGTTCAACCAGGTCCTGCTGGAGGTTCGCATGGTGTTCGGAGTCATGTTTATGGCCTCTCCCGATTGCCTCAAGCAAAGCGGGCGCGGACGCGCCAGAAGTAAATCGACGTGATGATGATGGCAATGATCACCAGCAAGTATGCCAGCGCCGAGGCATAGCCCAAGTCGAAGCTCCGTAGCCCTACAATGTACACATAAAAGGAATAGGTCTGTGTCGCCGAGCCTGGCCCGCCCTGGAGCAGTGAGAAGGGGATATCAAGGATCTTAAGCGTCTCCACTAGGCGCAGCATCGCCACGGTGCCCAGCGCCGGCGCGATCAAGGGGAAGGTAATATGGCGGAACAACGCCCAAGCCGACGATGTGTCGAGGTTGGCGGCCTCGTATAGCTCATCGGAGATGGACTGCATCGCAGCCAGCACCACCACGTAAACAAACGGCGTCCACTGCCAGGCATCAGTAATCAGCACGGCGATGCGCGCCCACATCGGATCAGTGATCCAGGAGACGCCCTGGCCCCCTAAACCGCGGAGAATATAGTTGACGGGACCGTTGGTCTCGTTGAATATGATCTGACCCAGGTATCCCAGCGCAATGGGGGCTGCGAACATGGGCATGGTCATGATGGTGCGGAAGCCTCTCAGCCCTGGCAGCCGCTGGTTAAATAGCCACGCGACGAAAGTTCCCATGAGCAGCGTGAGGAGCACGCTCCCAAGGGATAGGAAAACAGACGTGAACACCGTCTCCCCCACGCGCAGGTCAGTGAAGATGTCCACGTAGTTCTCAAAGCCGATGAACCGTGGCTCCCTCCCCAGTTTCTGCCGATGAAAGCTCAACACGAATGAGTAGACCAGCGGGTAGAGGGTGAAGGCCAGGACCCAAATCACGCCTGGCAACAGGAAGAACAAACCAGCACGGCTTTTCGTGTGCATGGAGACCGCTCCTTATTTCAAGGCGTGGGGCTGATAAGCGATGGGGAGAGGGGGCTCCCTCTCCCCATACAGAGTGGGCATCACAAGGACACGCTTACGGCTGGTAGCCGATCGCTTCCTGGTAGATGGCGAGCAGGTCTTCCGTGCCGTACTCGTCTACCGCCTCGGCCCATTCCTGGGCCAATATGTCCATTGCCTCTTGCGCCGTCCTCTCGCCGATCAACGCCTGCGACAGGCGCGTATCGAGGGCCTCCCAGAACTGGTAGGTGCCGGGAATGCGCAGGTAGGTCTGGTAGATCGGGAAGCTGAACAGGTTCTCGCCGTAGCCGGTGATGAACTGCTCAGCGTCGCTGGCATTGTAGCCGGCGGCGACATAGTCATCAACCGACGCCGTACCGCGCGGCGGGAACAAGTCATACAGGCAGCCCGGATCGACGCCCGTCCAGCCCCAGTAAACGTTCCAGAAGCGGATGGGCTGGTGTGCGTGCATTGCCAGCAGATAGTATGTCAGGTCCGGATTGTCTGAGAACGCCGAGATCATGCCGTGCCAGGAACCGCCCGTGGTGTTGCCGACGCAGTTGGGGTTCTCAGGGTCGGTGACGAACTGGCCCGTCTCACGGTCGTACCATTCCTCAGAGCAGGGGATGCGCGCCGCGCCCAGGTTGCCGGTGATGGTCGAGCGGTCGGGGTCCTCCGCCAGCGAGCCGACGTCGCCCCACGAGAACGTGGCGATGGCGTTACCGGTCAGGAAGTTGTTCCAGGCTTCAGCCAGTTCCCAACCCATTTGTGCCTCGGAGCCGGTTGCCGCCAGTTCCTGCAGGAACTCCAGTGCTCGAACGTGACCCGGTTGGTTGATCAGCGGCGTCATGTCGACAGGGTCGAACCAGTAGATGTTGTCATACTGGGTAACCACGGTCGGATCGTCGCCTTCGGCGGGGGTGATGGCGAACGGCGCTGATAACGACATGTAATGGAAGAAGTCCTGCCCACCGGCCTTCAGGTGCAGGCTGATGCCGTCATCGGGGTCGCCGTCGCCGTTCCAGTCTTTGCCGTTAAAGAATCGGGTGATCGCCAGCAGGTCCTGCCAGGTCTCGATGGGATACGGCATTGGCTCGCCGACCTCGGCCTCGTAGGCAGCCTGCCACTCCGGGTCTTCCAGGATATCCCGGCGGTAGTAGAGCAGTTGCGCGTCGCCGTCGCTCATCACACCGTACCAGTGGTCGCCCCAGCGCAACAAGGTTTGAAGCGCGGGTGCGGTCTGCTCGGGATCCCACTGGGGGTAGCCTTCCTGGCCCAGATAGTCATCAATCGGTATGACCCAGCCGTTGGTGACGAAATCGCCATAGAACCACGACCCCACGAAGATCGCATCGTAGGTGTATTGTCCGGTCAGGAAATCAGTGGCCGTCGTCGTATATAGTTGGGCAAACGGCAACTCGACGATCTCCAGCGTCGCGCCGGTGACCAGCTCAAAGACGTGACGCCAGAAGTAAAGCGGGCCAGAGATACCACCGTGCGGGCCACTTTGGATAACGGCAACGGTCACAGTTTGGCCGGAGAATCGATCGCGGGCGTCAGGCAAATCCGCCTTCATCAACTGATCATACGCCGTCTGGCGCTCGGCGTCGTTAAGCGCTTCCGGGAACAATTCTTCGGGGGTTAGACCTGCGAGGGGGCCTTCCCCCTGAGTGAACACGCTCGCTGATGGGACTAGCAGCGCCAGCAGCAGAAGAGCGATGAGAAAACGCGTTTTCATCTCTTTTTCCTCCTCATGTAGAGAACAATAGGAAACCTAGGGCGATATTCGGCAGACGCCAGGTAGCGCCCAGCCCCCCCCCTCCTTTCGCTCAATAAGCGAGAGATGTGGGTTACAGAGTGCGATCATGGGATTCGCTGTCAATTTACTGCGAATATTCACCTGTGTCAAGGTAATGCCGGCCATGGCCGGCGACCGCATGGGCGGATTTGGGGTGGGTGGGAGCGGCTGAAACGGCGAGCGCCCCGGAAAGGATTTATGGCCATGCCAATTGATTTTAACCCTCAAAAGAAAAAGACCATGCTGACGATTGATGGCGGCGGCGCGCGCGGCATCATCCCGCTGATGGCGTTGCACAGACTGGAGCAGGACACCGGTCAGATATGCCATGAGCTGTTCGACCTGGTGGGGGGAACCAGCGTCGGCGCGCTGATCGCGGTGGGCAGCGCGGCGGGCCGCACCGCCGCCGGCTACGGCGGATTCCCGTACCCATCCCGCCTGCCGCCGCTGACGGCCCGCGAACTATGAGCCATGTTCGCCGGTCAGCCGTGACCGTCCCCAGCCGGGGGGAACGGGCGCAGGCCCGCTGGTGGGGCTATCCTCCCCCCGGTCTGTTCAGATAGGGCCTCCACTGGCTGGCCGCCTGGGCGATCGCTGCCGCCACAACTTCCGGGTCGCCCAGGTAGTGGCGGGCGAGGGGCCTGAGCGAGTCGTCCAGCTCGTAGACCAGCGGGTAGCCGGTGGGGATGTGCAGCGCCGGGATATCCTCATCGGGGATGTCGTCCAGGTATTTGACCAGCGCCCGCAGGCTGTTGCCGTGGGCCACGATGAGGAGCCGTTCCCCGGCGCGGATGGCCGGCGCGATCGTCTGGTGCCAGCAGGGCAGGAAGCGGGCCACGGTGTCCTGCAGCGATTCGGTCAGCGGCAGATCGCGCGCGTCCAGGTCCTGGTAGCGGGGATCGTGGCCGGGGTAGCGGGGGTCGGCAGGCTCCAGAGCGGGCGGACGCACGGCGTAGCTCCTGCGCCAGAGGAACACCTGCTCCTGGCCCAATCTCTCCGCCGTCTCGGCTTTGTTCAGCCCTTGCAGCGCCCCGTAGTGGCGTTCGTTGAGCCGCCAGGATTTGTGGACCGGCAGCCAGCAGCAGTCGATCTCTTCCAGCACGATCCACACTGTTTTGATCGCCCGCTTGAGCATCGACGTGTACACGGCGTCGAAGGCATAACCCGCTTCACGGAGCAGCCGTCCGGCGCGATGCGCCTCCTGGAGGCCCTTGTCGGTGAGGTCCACATCCGTCCAGCCGGTGAAGCGGTTCTCCTTGTTCCAGACGCTCTGCCCGTGCCGGAGCAGCACCAGTGTTGCCATGGCCCGCCTGTCTCCCCGCCGTTGATGCTCAGTATGCCAATTGTAGCCGGGGCATCCCCCCAGATCGAGGGCCGGCGGCGGCAGGGAGCCGGCCAGACCCCCCAGGCCGCCATGGGAGGGTGTGGCGTGATCCGTCGGGCCGGGGCGGAGGGCGACCCTGACCGTCCGGTGAAAAGGGCGTCGTCTTAATGGCCGTTGAGCAGGGCGGTCGTCATGTTTCGCACGGCGTTGATCTCATCCGGGACGATGGTATGCCCCATGTTCGGATACAGCCGCTCGGTGACAGCGCCGCCCAACCCCTGTAGCACGGCGGCGGTGTGATGCACCCGCGCCAGCGGGATGTAGGGATCGACATCGCTACAGCCGAGGAAAACGGGCGTCTCCGCCAGCGAGCCGGGATAGGCACGAGGCGCGCCGTCGGGGCCGATCAGGCCGCCGCTCAGCCCGACCACGCCGCCATAGCGCCGCGCGTGGCGGGCGGCGAATTCCAGCGCCAGGCTGGCCCCCTGCGAGAAGCCGAGCAGGATCACCCGTTCCGGGGGGAGACCCGCCGCCTCGACCCGGTCCAGCAGGTCAGCGATTATGGCGAGCGCCGAGGACAGGCGGGGCTCGTTGGACGCGAGCGGTGCCAGGAAACTGTTGGGATACCAGGTGTGCCCGGCAGCCTGCGGAGCCAGATAGGCGAAGCCGCCGTGATCCAGGGATGGCACCAGCGTCAGGATATCCGCCGCCGTCGCGCCGCGCCCGTGCAGCAGGATCATGGCCGCCCCGGCCTGGCTGAGCGGCTCGCCCGCCATCAGCACCGGTTGTCCCTGGTGCGGGCCATTGGGCGGGGGAGTCGGGTGGCTCATGAGGCGACCTCCGCTGGCTCCCAGGCCGGAGCCGAGACCGGGCGCAGGCGGCTCTCGATCAGGGCGCGCTGCGATTCCAGCCAGGGCGGCAGCCGGAGATGCTGGCCGAGTTCGGCCTCATCCTCGTCGACGGCGAAGCCCGGCCCGGCGGTCGCCAGCTCGACAATGTGGCCGTCGGGGTCGCGGGTGTAAATGCTCTTAAAATACAGGCGGTCGATGACCGGCGTGACGCGGTGCCCGGCCTGGATCAGCTTCTCCCGCCATTCCAGTTGGGCCGCCTCATCCGGCACGGCCAGGGCGAAGTGATGTGTCTGGCCGACGCCGATCCGGGCGCGCGGCTCGTGGGCCGGGTCGCGGGCGAAATAGGTGATCAGCGTGCCGGGCTGCCCGTCGCCCACGCCCCAGTACCAGTGCGCCGAGTCGGGATCGTCGAAGTTGGAAGTCATCTTAACCCGCCGCATGCCGAGCAGCTCTCCGAAGAAGGCGTGCGTCCGCTCGATATCGGCGCTGATGGCCGTGATGTGGTGCATCCCCTGGAGCAGGGCCATGTCCGCCGTGATAACGGGCACCGGCTCCGGCCAGGTTGCCGCGGCGATGCGGGCCTCGTCCCGGTTGCGAACCACCAGGTCAGCGGGCGGCTCGCGGTAAGCGGTCCCCAGGCGGTCGGGAGCTTCGTCCACCGTCCAGCCGGGGCCGCGGGTGGCGATCTCCAGGATCGTGCCGTCGGGATCGTGGAAGTAGATGGAGGTGAAGTAGTGGCGGTCCAGCGGGCCGGTGACGGGGATGCCGAGGTCGGTCAGCCGCCGCTTCCACTTGAGCAGGCCGTCCTCGTCGGCCACCTGCAGGGCGAAGTGATGCGTGCCGCCGATGCCGGGATGGCCCTGGGGCGCGGTCGGCCACTCGAAGAAGGTGATGGCCGAGCCGGGGCTGCCGACCGAATCGCCGAAGTAGAGGTGGTAGGTATCCGGCTCGTCAAAGTTGATGGTCTTTTTGATGAACCGCTGGCCGAGCACCTGCGCATAGAAGTCCACGGTGCGCTGGGCGTCGGCGCAGCCCAGCGTGATGTGATGTTATCCTAGAATAGTCACGATGGTGTTTTCCTGACACACTAAACGGGCACAAGACGCCTGCAACCCTGACGGTCTTCCCAGGGACGATTTTACAATACTTATTATACCCGATAAGTCGTAAAAATGGGGCGAAGATTCATCAAATAATCATTGATATCCCGGTAAAAAAAACGCCCTCAGCCGCCCTGAGGGCGTTTTCCGTGGGGGCCGGGGTTATGAGCGGGAGGCCAGCAGGGCTTCCACTTCCGCGCGCCGGGGCATGCTGGGGGCGGTGCCCGGTCTGGTGACGCACAACGCTGCCGTGGCATTGGCGAAGGCGATGGCGTCGGGCAGGCTCCTGCCTTCCGCCAGGGCCACGGCCAGCCCGGCGTTGAAGGCGTCGCCAGCGCCGGTGGTGTCCACCACCTCGACCTTAAAACTGGGGATGAGGGCGGTCCCGTCCCGGCGCAGATACCGCGCGCCCTGCGCACCCAGCGTCATGACAATGGTCTGCTCATCAGTGGTCAGCAGGGACTGGGCCGCCTCTTCGATGGAGGCCCCGGGCCGGCCGCTCAAGACTTCCAGTTCAGTCTCGTTAGGGGTGAGGTAATCGGCCAGGGCGATGACTGCCGGCGGCAAATGGCCGGCAGGGGCCGGGTTGAGGATGGTGCGGACGCCGCGTTCCCTGGCCACCCTGAGCGCGTGGCCAACGGTCTCATAGTCGATCTCCAGCTGGGTGAGCAGGACATCCGCCTCGGCGATGGCCTCAACGGCGGCGTCAACGTCGGCTTTGCTGACGGCCAGGTTGGCCCCCAGGACGACGACGATGCTGTTTTCGCCGCTATCGTCGACGAAGATCGGGGCCACGCCGGTGGCATGTTCCGGGTCCTGGACCACATAAGCGGTGTTGATGCCCTCCTGCTGCCAGAGGTTAAGGGCAAACGGGGCGAAAACATCCTGGCCGATGCGCCCGACGAAGGTCACCGCCGCGCCCAGGCGGGCCGCCGCCACGGCCTGGTTGGACCCTTTGCCGCCCGGCCCGACGACGAACCGCCGTCCATGGACGGTTTCGCCAGGCCGGGGCATTCGTTCCATGTAGGATGTCAGGTCAGCGTTAAAGCTGCCGACGACCACGATCTTTGCGGTCATAACCCCTCCCGTTTGAAGTGATGCCCAAAGGCGCTGCTGGGCAGCGTCCCCGCCCGACAGGCGGTCCGCAGCAGGTATAACCGCTGTCGGGCGGAAAGTCAATTGCGTTGGGCGGCCCGGTGAGCGGGTAGGAGGGTAGGATCAAGCCGCACGGCCTGAGGTGGACCTGCGCCAAGCTGCTGTACCTGGCCGTTTTTTTATCGACCGCCGCCAGAATGCCCCTGAAACGCGCCGGGCTCCATTTCCATCCCCTTGCCGCGTCTTCAGGTGAATTTATTCGATCTCAGGCGGCTGCCAGAAACCTTCGCCGTGTGGCGTGATTCCAAGCTCATCCAATTGAGGGATCATGTCTGGGATAAGGGTGATTTCACCAACACTGAATGGCATTGGTGGTCCCCCTTGTCCCCAACTCGGCCCGACGTTGAGTGGGGCCAGTAGTTCTTCAGGAACGGAAGCCTCCCAACAAGCCTCAGACAACATGTATATACAAACCTTGTCCATCAATTCAAAATTAATCGCGAGAAGCTCACGGGTCATGCAATCTTCATAGCAATCAGCTTCCATTGCGGCAACGCCACACGTGAAGCCGCAGTAGTTTTCACGCGCGGCTGTCGGATCCATTGCCGCATAGCACTCAAAACCACCCTCGGGATTCGGCAAGACTATGGTGGGATCAGCGGGAACACCAAACGGATTAACCGAACAACATGCAGTGGCGTTACGCAAGGTCTGCTGACATAACCGTGGATCGGCCCACCCTGTAAGGCAATCCAACGCATCGGGCATGTAATCCCTCGCAAAACTCTGGCATAGATCGCACATGGCTGGATCTAGACAGTCTCTTGGTGCCCCTTTTGGTATTACTACCCAATCATACGACCCGGCAACGCCCCTGACATCCCACTCATAGTAAATTCGCCCATCAGGAAGGACGTATCGCCAGAGCCTGCCCGTTGCCCCCGAGGGTGTTGTGACTGTCGTTCGTGTTCCCCTCAGGTTTTCATATTCATATTTCACACCATCTTCCTCAAACGAGAGATACCTTCTCACTACTTCTCTGGTAGTACTTGTAGTAGTGCTGACGAAGTCTGATACTGCGTCTGCGACATCTCTCACAAAGTCAACGACAGCGTCCCACCATGACCCACTTGCAGGCATGATTGACCTGCAAGTATCATGCACTCTGGCAGCGTTCTCCAGGACTGCATCTGCGAATTCTTTATACGTGAAGTCGGCCTCTGAAATTGGGCCACATTGATCCAGCGAAACGAAACCAAACACAGAAGTGCCGAAGTGTAAATGGCTGATGCCACCAATCCCGGCACCAACTTCCTCACGAAGCTCGTCACACTGTTGAGCGATCCGCTGTCCCCCTTCGTTTGAAAACACCTCCTTCCACCACTCATCAAGAGCTGGTGCTGTACCCCAAGATGGATCCAAAGGGTTTTCGTAAGAACCCGGTTCGACAGGCTCTGGAAAGTCGGGGAGCATATCGGCCAAGCTAACAGTGCCATATATCCCATTCCCACAAATCAAGAATAGGTCTTTGTATTCTTCTGCGACGGCATCAGCGAACGTGAGGTGACGAAGGTCATTCAACAGGTTGGACGCTGCCTCGTTGTCCACGAAGGCTACCACCGACGACAATGCCAGGCATTGCACGCTATCGTTGTCAAGGAAGCACAGATAGTCCACGTTGGTATCGTGCAGAGAAGCAATGGCTGCAGTTTGAGACGTATCTTCGCCGAAGCTAAGGCGGGATTCTTCGATTGTGGTGTCAGGGATGTCGAGAGCAGAATACGCGGCGAAAAGGTCAAGTCGTTTGCGCACAACTTCGATGCAAAATCGCTGCTGATTGTCGGGCAGATCAATGCAGGATTCAGCCACCTCCTCAACGCTCACACATTCATTGCCGTCCCAGATTTCGCCCTCCTCACACCCCCCATTTGCTGCTGTTGGAAATCGGATACAGAGAATGGTCACCAGAACACAAGTCAGGGTAAGAAAATGCCTCCAGGTTCGCATGGTAATACTTGCTCCTTGACGGCGAGCCAAACAAAAAGCCGAAAGCAGAGCTCGCTTACGGCTGTTCGAAGGAGATAACTATGTTACAGGCCGCTACAATGACGACTACGGCGTCGAATTATTTTAATTATACATCGGTTCCAGTAGTGATTAACCTCACTTCAAGGGAGGCGTTTCCAGGGGTGTTCAGGCCCATGGCTCTGGAAACTCCGGTGGGCGTAGCGGGATAATATGCCGGGCGAGGAGATTGGTGACAGTTCCCTGGCGGAGGTCAGTGGTAGGCCCCGTATTCCTCGACGGCCTCAAAGAAGGCCAGGACGTTCTCCCAGCGGACCTCCGGCTCCAGGTCGTAGGCCGGGCTGATGATCAGGCCGCCGCCCGCGCCCACCGTCTGGATGCGCTCGTAAACTTCGGCCCGGATGTCGTCCGGCGTGCCCCAGTGCCAGGTCTGCGGCGTGCCCACCGTGCCGAAAAACGCCAGCCGGTCGCCGTAGAGTCGTTTGAGCCGGGCCGGGTCCATCACGTCCGGCTGCACGGGGTTGAGCACGTCCACGCCGATGGCGATCAGGTCGGGGATGATCGGCTCGATGTACCCGTCGCTGTGCCAGAAGATGTGCAGGTCCGGGTTGGCGGCCTTACAGGTCTCGATGATGGTCCGCACGTGGGGCTTGAAGTACCGCCGCCACATGGCCGGGCTGATCAGCAGGCGCGTCGGCTCGCCCACGTCGTCGTCCAGCGCCAGGATGTCGATCCCGGCCCGCGTCAGGGCCAGCGAGACGGCCAGGTGCATGGCGGTGAGCTGCTCCAGCAGGTAGTCGACCAGCGGCGGGTTCTCCACCAGGTCGATCATAAACTGCTCAAAGCCGCGCAGGCGGAAGGCCGTCTCAAATAACTCGCCGCCCAGGTGAGGGGGCGAGGCCATCACGGCGTAGTTCTGGGCGTGCAAATGGGCCACCTCGGTGCGGAGCTTTTCTGGATGGACCTGGGCCATGAAGTCGGGCAGGGGGGCGGCGGCGATCTGGGCGATGGAATGAGCGTCGCCCAACGGGGCATCGCGCGCGATCTCCGGGTGGTATCCCCAGTCGTGATAGGTGCGCAGGATGTCCTGGCTGCCGACGTAGACATCCCGCGGCAGGGAGCGGAGGTAGTCCAGGAAGTCTTCCTGTTCGGGCGGGGCGGCGAGGCGGACAAAACGAATCTCGGTGTCAAACATCTCCCCGGCGTCGCGGTCCCGGTGGCCGGGCAGCGTGCACGGGTAAAAGTTGACCATCCGGGGGACCCGGTCGGGCTGCTGGCGGCGGAGCACGGCCAGCACGCGCTCACGAGGGTTCACGGGCGCTTCCTCCTGGTGGGCAAGGCGGCGCAGGGGAATGATAACACAGCCTGTCAGTAGTCGCGCCCCAGCAGGTGGCGGTTGCCGATGTGCACCCGGCGCAGCCCGGCGTCGAGCGCAGCCCGGCGGGCTTCCTCGGCGTGGCGGACGGAGGTCACCGGCAGATCGGGCATCAGGTAGTTGGGGGCGAAGCCGAGCAGCGAATAGGGGATATCCGGATGGCAGGCCGCGATGAAGCGGGCCACGCGCCCGACTTCCCCGGCATCCACGTAACCGGGGACCAGCAGCGTGCTGGCGATCACCAGGGGCGGCTCCGGGCGCTCGGCGAAGCGGGCCGCCGCGCGGGCGAAATTGGCCAGCGTCTGCCGGTTGCTCCAGCCAGTGAGGGCGAGGTGCAGGCTTTCCGTATGCGCCTTGAGGTCGAACTTGACGCAGCCGCCGCTCTCCAGCGACAGCGCCACGGCCCGGTCCAACAGACGCGGGTGGCTGGTGCCCGCCGTCTCCCAGCAGACGACCACGCCACGCGCAGCCAGCATCCTGGCCGAGGCGAGGGCATGGGGCATCTGCGAGGCCGGATCGCCGCCGAAATAACAGACGCAGTAGGTGCGTGCGTTGGCGGCGTCGGCCAGCTCCGCCGCGCTGATGCCCGCGCTGCGGGTGGGGTTCACCTGGCGGAAGTGCCAGTTCTGGCAGAAGAGGCAGTCCAGCGTGCACGACTGGTAAAACACCGCCAGGTTGTGCTTCCCCCGCCTGTGATGCCCGGCGCAGACCCAGTCGGCCACGCAGTTGGTGGGCAGCGGATCGTGATACCAGCCTAGCACGCCCCGATCTGGCGTCCCGGCGAGGTGGCGCAGCCGGCCGTTCTCGACCGTCCGCAGGCCGCAGAAGCCGCGCTCCCCTTCGCCGATGCGACATTCACCACCACACAGCGCACACCGCACGCCGCCCTCCGTGCGCGGCGGGGCTTCCGGCAGGTCAAACATCCGCCGGGATTCGGCGTGCGCGGCGCGGGCCGCCTCCGCCCCGGCCTCCGTGCGGGCGCAGTCCGGGCAGACGCCCAGCGCCCCGGCCAGCAGGGGAGCGGGACGCCCGCAGACGGCGCACCTTGGCCGCACGTCCATGGTCATTCTTCCGATGCTGGCGCGCTACCGGCTCTCCGGGCGGGAGCGGCTCAGGTTGGTCACCGGGACCCAGCCGTCCGGCCCCGGCGTATCAACATACATCCACCAGTCGCCGGTGAGGGGATCGATGCCCAGCCGGGTGACCTGGGCGCGGCTGCCGGGCGGCAGATGGCCCGCGATAATGCCGAGACCGGGTTCGGCCAGCACCTCCACCGGCCCCTGGCCGACGACGAACGGCTCCGCGTAGGCGATGATGTCGGTCTCCGGCCCTGGATAGGTCCACTCCGGCTCTTCCAGGAGCAGCCAGCGTTCCGGCACCCAGCCCCGGAAGTCGTTGATCGCCAGCCAGTACCAGTAGCCGACTTTGTCGGCGTCCACCGGCCGGCCGGTGACGGGGTCGATGTCGTCCGGGTAGACGTAGTACACGTCGCCCACAACTGCTGAGACATGGTTCGGCCAGATGGCGATGGGATCGGGCACATTACCCAGCGCGGCGGCGTCGTAGAGCAGGGGGGCGGCGTCGCCATCCGGGTTGATGACCCAGACGCGGTCGTCCTTGCTGGCGATGGGATCGGTCGGCGGCGGGGGCGGCGGCCCGCCCCAGATGCCGAGTTCGGCTCTCTGGGCTTCGCGCTCCAGCGCCAGGAAGTAGGACACGTAGCGGCGCTCGTCATAGGTGCGAACGCGGGCCATCCCGGCGCGGAGCAGCTCCGCCTCGACCATGATCCAGTCCCCGGCCCCGTCCCGCACCCACAGGTAACGCAGCAGCCGCCCGTAATCGTCGCGGTCGCGGAGGTCGCTTTCTAGGTAAACGGTGCGGCCCACCGGGGCGTGGCGCGCCATGGCATGCGTGGCCGCGTAGCCGAGCCAGTCCGCACCGGAATCGGGATGGTGAGCCTCCGGCGCATCGACGCCGATGATGCGGACGCGCTCTTCCACGCCGTTCAACAGGACGTGGAGCGTATCCCCATCGCTGACGTGGGTGACCACCGCTTCTTCGACCGGGCCGGTGGGTTCGACCGACAGGGCGGTTTCGGGCACCCCGGCCAGGGCCAGGGAAGCCAGGAAGTCATGCAACTCGGCGCGGGTGAAGGCGTTGAAAGCGCTGTTGGCGGCTTCCGCGTAGATCAGAATCCAGTCGTCTGCCCCGGCGCGGAAGAGGTAGATACGCCCCCTGACGGTCTCGCTGCGCAGGCCAACCCACGCCCCGGAAAACGAACCCAGCTGAAATTCGTTGGCGCGCCCAACGGTAACAAAGTTGAGCACCTGGCGGATCAGGTCGGTGTTCTGCGCCAGGATTTCCGCCGGGCTTCCGGGGTCGGCGGGCAGGGTGGCGGCCGGGAACTGGGCCGCGCTCCCGCGCACGAGGGTGATGCTTCGTTGGGCCTCGTCCGGCTCCGGCGGCAGGAGGGCGACGCCCGGCGCGTCGATGCCGGGTTCGCCCGGCCATTCGCGTAGCTGCCAGCCTTCCGGAAGCGCGAAGTTCAGCCCCAGCGCCACCCCCGGCTCGAGGGCTTCCCCAGTTGGTTCCGCCGGTTGAGGGGTGGGCGTCGGGGTGGCGTTGATGGCCTCCGGTGGCCGGGTGGGAGCTGTTCCTGGCGGGCCGATGACCTCGATGCCCCGGACGACCCGCCCGGCCCACGCGTCAACCGCGTCCGGTCGGCCGTAGAAGGTCAGCATCAGCCAGTCGTTCTCCCCCAGACGCAGCAGGTAGAGCGCCATCTCAGCGCTGAGGTCGCTGATGGACAGGCGCGCCTGGGCGGCGGGGTAATCCAGCCCGTCGGCTGCTTCGGCTTCGCCAGTGATGGTCACGGCCATCGGCGAGTCGGCGACATCGTTGATGATGGCTTCCAGGGCCCGGACAGGGTCGTCCTGCCCGGCGCGGCCCGCTTCGCTGCCGAGCAGATCATCGATGGAGGCCCGTTCAACCGTGATGCCCAGCAACGCCACCCCCTCCATCGAACCGAAGGTCACCGTCTGTGAATCCATCACCTGCGGGCCGGCCAAACCTCCCGGCACGCCCAGGCGGAGACCCAGCGTCGGGACCTCGACCGCCCCCCAGGGAATGGCGGTTGGGGTGAGAGGGGGAGTCGGGGTGATGGTCGGGGTTGGCGTATCCGTCACCGTGGGGGTGGCTGTTGGCCGGGCAGCCTCGGTCATGGTGGCGATGGCCCGGTTCAGTTCGGTGGCGGTAGCGCCCAGGGCAGCCGCCACGGTATAGAGGTTGTTGGATACGGCGACGTTGGTGGCGTTGAAAACCGCGTTTAGGGTGTGGACGGCGTCAAGCGTGGCCTGGGCCGCCTCTGCCTGAGCAATGGCCATCCTGGGCAGGTCGGTCAGCGCCTCGGCCAGGGCAGCCTGCGTGGCGGTGGCGTTCGCGTCCGGGGTCAGGGTTGGGGTGTCGCTGGGGGTGAGGGTGGCGGTGGGCGTCGCCGTGGGGGGCGGGCTGCCGCAACCAGCCAGGAACAGGATGATGGTCGCCAGCAAGAGAATTCCAGGTCTCACGTCTCTCCCTCTCATGATCTATCGTGATCGACGCCGCGCACCGCAAGTATAGGAGAGACGACGGAGAGAATCAACGGGACAGGGGCGTATGCTGTGTTTGGCGGGTTGCGGGCAGTTTTGAGGGCGCGGTCGGCGAGCTCAGGCCAAAGCGAACCAGTGGGCAGGCGGCAGGAGGTGTAAAGACAAAAAAAGGGGCCTGAGGCTTGGCACTGACCTACTCTCCCACTCCGTGACCAGAGCAGTACCATCGGCGCTGGCGGGCTTAACGACCGGGTTCGGGAAGGGACCGGGTGGACCCCCGCCGCGAGGAGCACCAAGCCACAGG
>DAOTXK010000179.1:0-37826 GCA_034435395.1 Anaerolineae bacterium
AGGATGGCGCGCTCCTGCGCAGCGTGAGGGTTTCAACCGGCCTGCCGGGCACCCCGACTGTATTGGGCGACTACAACGTCTACCGCAAACTTGACTCGCAAACCATGACCGGGCCGGGTTATTATCTGCCGGGCGTGCCCTGGGTCATGTACTTCTACCAGGGATATGCCATCCACGGCACCTACTGGCACAACAATTTCGGGTCTCCCATGAGCCATGGCTGCGTTAACCTGCCAACGGAGGATGCCTACTGGTTTTATACCTTTGCGGACGTCGGGACTCCCGTCCGCGTCATTCCGTAAGAGGCCATCGCCAGCCAGGTTTTATTCCCGCCACCAAAGCGATGGGACTCAGCATTCCCACCAGCGTAAGCGATGTTATGAGAAAGGATTTGGGTGTGCAGCAACCTGTGCATATTCCTGCCAGAGCGATTGCCCGCAGCCTGCTCATTGCGACCCTGCTGCTGGCGGCGTGCGGCGGCCCGGCCAGAAGCGAGATCGTGGTGTCCGGAGCCTGGGTCAGGGCGGCGACTGCCACATCACCGGAAATGGAGACTGACACCGGCAGCGCCACGGCCACGATGCCCTCTGATGACGAGCATGCCGGGGACATGGCCGGCATGGCGGGCGGCCAGATGGGCAGCGGGGCGGTCAGCGCGGCTTACATGGAGATCGTCAACCGGGGCAGCGCAGCCGACTGGCTGGTCAGCGTGACGACCGATGTCGCGGGCGTGGCGGAAATCCACACCTCGGAGCTGGACGACCAGGGTTTGATTCGCATGCGCCCTCTGACCGACGGGCTGGAGATTCCGGCCAATGGCCGTGTATCCCTGCAACCGGGAGGCTATCACCTCATGTTAATGGCCTTGCGGCAAGACCTGGTCGCTGGGGAGAGAATCGAACTGACCCTGAACTTCGAATCCGGTCAGTCCCTGACCGTCTCCGCCGAAGTCCGGGCACCGTAGGCCGGAGGCGCGCTGGATGGCTGCTGGTCCCCACTCACCCGTTCCCACGGCCAGGGTGCTGCGTGCCGGGAGCGCCATCCTCATCCTGCTGGCGCTCGCCGTCCTGGCGGGCTGCGCAGCCGTTGAACAGCTCGTCGCCGGGCCGACCATCACCCCCTCCCCGCCTGGCGGCACCATGGTTGATCCGCCCATCGACCTGCCCGACTTCACGCTCACCAGCCAGACTGGCGATCCGCTTAGCCTGAGCGACCTGCGGGGCCGTCCGGCCCTGTTTTACTTCGGTTACACGCACTGCCCGGATGTCTGCCCCCTGACCCTGGCTGAGTTCAAACAGATCGCCACCGCTTTGGGAGACCAGGCCAGCCAGGTCGCCTTTGTTTTCGTCAGCGTGGACATCCGGCGTGACACCCCGGCCCGCCTCAGAGAATACCTGGGCGCTTTCAGCCCTGACTTCATCGGCCTGACCACCGACGACGAGCGCCAGTTGCAGCAGGTCACCGCAGCCTTTGGCGTGCTTTATGAGCTGGAGGAGGTAGCCGGGACCCAGGCGGATTACCTGGTGGCCCATACGTCTTCGTCCTTCCTGGTGAACGACGCCGGGCAGCTGACCACCATCTACGCTTACCAGACACCGCCGGACATCATCACCAGCGATCTTCGCGCCATGCTGGATGATCAGAATTAAAAACCCTCGTCGCCAGACCGATTACGCCGCCAGACGTTGGTCTCTGCCTGACGACAGAGTATAATCCTTCCCAAGAGCCATGCGACGGATGGCTCTTTCCGCGTCAGGCAGGGGAGAAGGATCATGCCCGCACCTGAGCACGAACAATTACACGCGGTGGTGCACGGTCGCGTTCAGGGCGTTAACTTCAGATATTACACCGTCCGGGAAGCAGCCACGCTGGGGTTGACAGGCTGGGTGCGCAACCGCCGCGATGGCACGGTCGAAGTGCTGGCGGAGGGGCCACGCGCCCAACTGGATCGCCTGCACCGGTTCCTGCGCCATGGCCCCCCTTCGGCCCTGGTCACCGGGGTTGATGCCAGTTGGGGCCCGGCCAGTGGAGACTATTATACCTTTGAAGTCCGGTACGGCAGCACGGACTGAGGGGGGACCATATGATGAAAGACCCAGGCCGCCTGGCATGGACGGTCCTGATCATCTCGCTGATCATCTTCTGCCTCACTTCATCGGCCATCTTTCTCGCTGTCCGCTGGTTTCTCCTGGAATCCACCGTGCCCATGACGGCGACGCTTTACGTCGGGCGCGGCACAGTAGGCGTCCGCGCCAGCGCTGGCGACGCCATCGAACAGGCAGAACGCGGCATGCAGGTGTTATCCAGAGATGTCCGGCTGAGCACCGACGGCACCTCCCAGGGTTATGTCGCCTTCATCGATCCCCATACGTATAACCTGGTGGCCACGCTCGTCCTACACCGGGATAGCTCCATCACCCTGGAGAGCGCTTCTCAACCGCGCTTTGACTTCAGCCATGGCGACTATGTCATCAGCTTCCGGGGCGCGCAGGGCCAGATCGACATCGACATCACCCCTGATCTCCCACGGGATATTGTCTTCGATGTCGCCACACCCCTGGGCCGTCTGTTGATGGACCGCAGCGGGCGCTACCTGCTGACCAGCCAGGGTGATGAGCTGTCGGTGTGGAACCGGATGGGGCGGGCGTTTGTCATCAATCGCACCTCGGAGGCGCGGGCCATCCCGGAGGGTATGCAGGCCCGGGTGACGGCGGCCTCCGATGAGATCGTGGTGTTCCAGACGCTGGTCGACATCCTGCCCGATGGCAGCTTTGACACCTTCAACCCCGCCAATGAGGCCCTATCCTCGGCCTGGAGGTGTTACAACAAGGTGGACGACGCCGGGTCGCCGGAAGGCATCTACCGGCGGGAGATCGTCAACGATATGCCGGTCATGCATATCCTGCGCACTGGCGAAGGAACCAATAACCACGCCGAAACCGGTTGCCTGCAATATCTGAACACCAGCAACGAACCGCTCCCCATCACGGCCTATAACTACCTGGAACTCCGCGCTGGCATGGTTATCCGCTCACAATCGCTCAGCACGTGCGGTATCAAGGGCAGCGAATGTCCCGTCATGCTGGTGATGAACTACGTGGACCAGAACAACGTCGAGCGACGATGGATTCATGGATTCTATGCCCGCTATGACCCGGCAGCCGGGTATCCACTCCGCTGCGATACCTGTGCCCTGGAGCACGAGCGCCTGAATCCAGACGCCTGGTACACGTTTTCCTCCGGCAATCTGCTCCAGCTTCTGCCCGATGATCAGCGCCCGACCGGCATTTCGAATGTGCATTTTTACGCTTCCGGACACCAGTACGAGGTGATGCTAAGCGAGGTCGCCTTGCTGGCCGGTAACGTGCCGCCGCCCACTACCGAGTCCGCGCTTGAGGCCACGCCAGAAGCGTCGCCAGCAGCAACCCCTGCCGCCAGCCCGGAAGCTCCCCAGGCAATTGAAGACCACGAGGGCTGATTGCCTCCCCCCCATCAGAATGTTATACTCGCCTGCACAGCATAAGCATGTTCCAGACGAGAGATCGAGCTTATGGATACCGCCGCACTCGGCAATGTCGCTCTGCTGATCGTCACGCTGCTCGGCATGTATATGGCCGCTTTCTGGCTGGCGCTGATCATCTGGACGTACCGTGATCACCGCGCCCGCTCGCGGGACAGCCTGGCGTCGCTGGCGGCGGCGCTGACGGTCGCCATCCTCAATGTCCCCGGCCTGCTGATCTACCTGTTGCTGCGGCCCAAGGAAACTCTCTCGGAAACCTACGAGCGCTCGCTGGAAGAAGAAGCCCTGTTGCAGGAAATCGAGGAAAAGCCGATCTGCCCCGGCTGTGGGCGGCCTGCCCACCAGGACTGGCAGGTCTGCCCCTACTGCCACACCACGCTGAAGAAAGTCTGCCTCAGTTGCGGCAAAATGCTGGAGCTGCCCTGGAAGTTGTGCCCCTACTGCGCGGCACCCCAGCAGGCGTATGCGGTGAGCGCCGAAGCCGGGCGGCCCCGTCGCCAGCCGCCGACGGCCAGCTACGACGAGACTCCCCCCGCCCCCGATATCTATTCTTCCCCCAGCCAGCCGCTGGAGTACATCGACGACGATCCCTACCAGCGTTGAGCGCCGGCGGTCGGCAGTCAGAAGGAAAAAAACTGAGGGCGTCACGATGACGCCCTCGCCGTTTCTCAGACTTTCCCCTGTATCACAGCTTCCTCCCTCAGAAGCGTTTGATGTTGGGGAAGGCGTTGAACCCGGCATACTCGGCGGCGTCGCCCAGGTCATCTTCGATGCGGAGAAGCTGGTTATACTTGGCGATACGGTCGGAGCGGGCGGGCGCGCCGGTTTTGATCTGCCCGGCGTTCATCGCCACCACCAGGTCGGCGATGGTCGCGTCCTCCGTCTCGCCGCTGCGGTGACTGATCACAACCGCCCAGTTGTGCCGGAAGCTCAACTGGCTGGCCGCCATGGCCTCAGTCAGCGTGCCGATCTGGTTGACCTTACACAACAGGGCGTTGGCGACCTTTTCCCGAATGCCGCGCTGGACGCGCTCAGGGTTGGTCACCAGCAGGTCATCGCCCACGATCTGGACCTTATCGCCAATCGCCGCTGTCAACCTGGTCCAGTTGGCCCAGTCGTTCTGGTCCAGGCCATCTTCCAGGGAGATGATCGGATACTTCTCCACCCAGTCCGCCCAAAACTGAACCATCTCCTCGCCGGTCAGGCTGCGCCCTTCCCGCTTGAGGTGGTACTTACCGTCTTCGTAAATCTCGCTGGCCGCGGGGTCCAGCGCGATATACACCTGCTCACCGGCTTGGTAACCGGCCTGGTCGATCGCTTCTAGGATCACCTCAATCGCGCTCTCGTTGGTCGGCAGGCTGGGAGCGAAACCTCCTTCATCGCCGACGGTCGTGCGCATGCCTTTGCCTGCCAACACCTTCTTGAGGCTGTGGTAAATCTCGGCGCACCAGCGCAGTCCCTCGCGGAAACTGTCCGCGCCGAGGGGCATGATCAAAAACTCCTGGAAGTCGGTGCTGTCCGCGGCATGTTTGCCGCCGTTCATGATGTTCATCTGCGGAACGGGCAGCACATGGGCATACGTGCCGCCCAGGTAACGGTACAGCGGCAGGCCCAGGCTATCCGCCGCCGCCTTGGCCACCGCCAGCGACGCACCCAGGATGGCATTGGCGCCGAGCCTGCCCTTGTTGGGCGTGCCATCCAGCGCGATGAGCAACTGGTCGATGCCCTTCTGATCAAGGGCGTCCAGGCCGACCAATTCCTCGGCGATCGGGCCGTTCACGTTGTCAACGGCCTTCAGAACCCCCTTACCGCCATAACGTTTTTTGTCGCCATCGCGAAGTTCGACGGCTTCATGCTCGCCAGTGGAAGCGCCGCTCGGCACGATCGCGCTGCCAAAGCCGCCATCCATCAGCGTCACTTCGACTTCGACGGTGGGATTCCCCCGCGAGTCGAGAACCTCACGTCCATAGACCGACTCAATAATCGTCATTGGAATTCTCTCTCCTCTTCACAAACTTACGCGCATTGCGCCATCACTACGCTCTCAGGGCCAGCCATCAACTGGCTGGCAATGGCGAGGCTAGGTTGAGGGTCCTCTCAGCAGCGACTCCAACACCGGCCCCGGCAAGGGACAGGGCTGGCCGGTATTCAGGTCCAGGAATGTCCCCACCGAATAGTCCCTGGCCAATACATCCCCGCTCTCCGCCTGGCGGACTTCGTGCTGCCACGCACCCATGGTCGCCGCCAGCTCGGTTGGTCGGCTGACGATCTGCAACAGCGCGCCGTCCAGCGCTGGCCGCAGGTAGTCAACCTCATGGGCCACCTGAACCATGCCCAGTCCGATCTCCCGCAGCCGCTCCCCGCTCCAGCCCACACTGGCCAGGGCGTCAACCATCGCCTGCTCAAACCAGTTAAGGTACACGGCGTTGTTGACGTGCCCCGCCGGGTCCAGCTCATACCGTTGCACCCGCCGCCGGGAGACATATGAGGGGCCATCTTCCAATGGGGTGGCCCCGCGCGGGCGCACCTCGATGTCTTCCTGCTCGCCGGAGGGGTCGAAGTTCGCCTCCATTTCCGCCGGGATGCGCATCGGACGCATATCATCCAGATCGATGTACACCCATTTGGCCCGCGCCCGGACCACCGGACGATTATCGGGCAACAGGCGGAGATCGTACTCACGATGGCTGTAGATCCGGCTGAAATCCGACACCCAGGTGCGCAGGATCACCTGATCCCCATGCCGCAACGGCGTCAGGTAGCGAATGATCATCTTGCGGATCACCCAGGCCCGGTGGCGATCCATGTACCAGTGATACGAGTAACCGGCGTCGGTGCTGGCGCGCGTCGCACCCTCCTCCAGGTAATTGCTGTACACTGCATGGTGGACATGGCCGGAGGCATCCAACTCATAGCTGCGCACCTCAAACTGCCAGGTGAATACCCGCGTCATGGCGATCACCCGCCCCATAACGAAAGGCTGCCCCCAAACCCCGCCCATTATAATGCGCCAGGGGGGAGACTACAACGCGCTTCCACCCCAACCGGACTGACTATCGTCACAACTCATCCGGCGAGGTAAAATAGACAGAGATCAGCGTATTTAAGGAAACGCTTCAGGAAAAGGTGTGAATGTCTCAGCCTCGGACGGTTTACCTGGACCACGCCGCCACCACGCCAGTTGACCCGCGTGTGCTGGAGGCCATGCTGCCCTATTTCACCGAGGTGTACGGCAACCCGTCGTCGATGCACCGCCTGGGCCGCGCCGCCGAACGAGCCGTGGAAGATGCCCGCGAGACCGTGGCCCGTATCCTGGGATGCAACCAGGAGGAGATCGTCTTCACCAGCTGCGGCTCGGAAAGCGACAACCTGGCGCTGCGCGGCGTGATGCTGGCCGCCCGCCAGAATGGTGCCAGCGCTCACCTGATCATCTCCCCCGTCGAACATGATGCCGTGGCCAAGACGGCGGCGCAGCTGGCCGATCTGATGGGCTTTGCGGTGACGGTGGTGCCGGTGGACCGGTACGGGCAGATCGCCCCTGAGGTGGTGGCCGCTGCCTGCCGCGAGGACACGACCCTGGTCAGTGTGATGTACGCCAACAACGAGGTCGGGACCATCCAGCCCGTCCGGGCGATCGCGGACATCGCCCACCCGTGTGGCGCGTTGGTGCACACCGACGCCGTCCAGACTGCCGGACAACTCCCCCTGGATGTGCGCGAATTAGGCGTTGATCTGTTGACCATCTCCGCCCATAAGTTTTACGGCCCTAAGGGAATCGGAGCCCTCTATGCCCGCGACGGGATCAGGCTCACGCCCAGCCAGAGCGGCGGCGCGCAGGAACAAGGACGCCGCGCCGGGACGCACGCAGTGCCGCTCATTGTCGGCCTGGCGAAGGCGCTTGAACTGGCCTACGAGGAGGTAGACATCCATAACGCCCACTCCGCTCGATTGCGCGACCGCCTGATCGCGGGCATCCTGGATCGGGTTCCCGACGCCCACCTGACCGGCCACCCGGCGCAGCGGCTGTACAACCATGCCAGTTTCGTCTTTAAGGATGTGGACGGCAACACGCTGTTGATGCATCTGGACCTGGCAGGCATCGCCGCCAGCAGCGGCAGCGCCTGCAAGACCGGCCAGCCGGAGCCATCGACGGTGCTGCTCAGCATGGGCGTCGAGCCGACATGGGCGCTGGGCAGCCTGCGCCTGACGGTCGGCCGCCAGACCACTGAGGCCGATATCGACTACGCGCTCGATGTTATCCCGGAGGCCGTGGAGAAGGTCCGCAAAGTGGGAGCGTGGCTTGCATGACCGGCACCGCAGACATCCGGGTCGCCGTCGCCATGAGCGGCGGTGTGGATAGCTCCGTGGCCGCCGCCCTCCTGGTTGAGGAGGGCTACCAGGTGATCGGCATCATGATGCGGCTCTGGGGGGAAGCGCGCAACGATGATTCCTGCACGATGCCCAATCGCTGCTGCACGCCGGAGCAGATGCGCGACGCCCGCCGTGTCGCTGACCGGTTGGGTATTCCCTTCTACGTGCTGGACACCCGCGAGGTCTTCCGCCAGCAGATTGTGCAGCGCTTCATCGACGGCTACAGCGCTGGCGAGACGCCCAATCCCTGTCTGGCCTGCAACCGCCACATCCGTTTCACGCACCTGCTCCATCATGCCCTGGCGCTAGGGGCGCGATATCTCGCCACCGGGCACTACGCCCGTCTGCGGCAGGCGGCGAATGGGACGGTTGAGCTGTGCAGGGCCGTTGATGAGGGCAAAGACCAGAGTTACGTCCTGAGTGTGCTGCGGCAGGATCAGCTCCGCCACGCCCTGTTCCCGCTTGGTGACTACACGAAGGCGCAGGTTCGGGAAATAGCCGGCAGATTCGGGCTGCCCGTCGCCGGCAAGCGGGATAGCCAGGACCTTTGTTTCCTGGCCGACGGCGATTATCGCCGCTTCCTGGCCGAACATGCGCCAGAGTCCATCATCCCTGGCCCGATCATCAGCCGGGCAGGGGAAGTCCTGGGCACACACCGAGGGCTGCCCTATTACACCATCGGGCAGCGTAAGGGATTGGGCCTCAGCCACCCGGAGCCGCTCTATGTCCTGGACAAGAATCCGTCGCACAATACGCTGATCGTCGGCACGGGCGACGAGCTGGGCCGGGATCACCTGACGGCGCACAGCGTCAACTGGATCGCGGGCGCGCCGCCTTCCGCGCCGATCCGGGCGGCGGTGAAGATTCGGTATAAGGCCCGCCCAATGATGGCGATGGTCACCCCCCTGCCCGGCGATCGGGTGGCGGTCCACTTTGAGGCCCCCCTGCGAGACATCGCGCCGGGACAGGGAGCGGTCTTCTACGACGGGGAACGGTGCCTGGGCGGCGGCATCATCGAACCTCCTGAACCGGAGGCACCCTCACGGTAGCAGCAGGGCGCGCACTTCCTCCCGCCAGAACAGCATGATCACCGTGCCTAGCACGATGTAAGGGCCATAGGGTATGGGCGTGAACAACCGGTACCGGCTGCGCAGCACCACCCGCGATGCCAGATAAAGCACCGCCCCCCCAGCCCCCAAAAACACCGTGATCACCAGGGCCAGGAAAAACGCCCGCCAGCCCAGCAGCAGTCCGCTGAGCGTCGCCAGCATCACATCCCCGAAGCCGAAAGCCACCTCGGACGTGCCTGTCAGCGCCAAAAATGCGATGCCTCCCAGGAAAATCACGAAATAGATGCCGAAACCCACCAGGCCGCCGATGAGCGCGTCCCGTAAATCGGGCGGCGGCTCTGGAAACAAGACGCTCTCGAAAACAGCCAGCAGGCACGTCGGCACAATCACCACAAACAGAATCAGCCGGTGCTCCAGATCGATCACGGTGATCAGCACCAGGATCGCCAGAAACAACAGGTAAAACATCCGCTGTCCATCCAGGGGAAAAGCCAGCGTCACCAGGGCGAACAACAGACCCAGGCTCGCTTCCACCGCTGGATGCCGCCAGGAAAGCTTTGACCCGGTCGGAGACGTTCGCCGCCCGGAGAACAGGGCCAGCAGCCCCAGCCACGCGATTGGCGGACGCGGCGCGCCGTCGGCATAGTGCGGGCGGTGCAGCGTCTCGCGTTGTGGCAGATCATCCGCCAGCACATTGACCACGCCGCCGGCCAGTACCCCGGCGACTCCAGCCAGCAACGCTATGACCGTATTCATAGCAATCTCGCTATGCCCCCCACCCAAGCAGCAACAGACCATACTGCGGGAGCGGCAGCAAGGATATGATCAGGCTGAGCACCATCAGGACAGCGATGATGGTCGTGACAATAATAATCACCCGCCTCTGGCGCTGCTGGGCGCGTGAGATCTTCGGTTGTATGCGCTTCTTGGCCACCGTCAACATCCTCCGAACAGATCGTTACCTCCGGCATTATACCACGCCGACGATCAGGGGAATTGAAGCGCCACCCCAGTTTAAGCGACAATGGTACAATCCCCGCCCAGCGACCTGGCGCGTCACCCTCTGAGGAGAACCCCTTGATGACCGGTCCCCGATTGTGCCGCATGGTCGGCGCCTCCCTCGCCGCGATCCTGCTCGTGCTGGCCATACCAGGGATGAGCGGCACGGCCCAGGAAAGCGCCGCCATCATCATTGGCACCACGGACTTCCCGCGCACGGTGGACCCGGCCGACGCGATTGACTACCCATCCTGGGAACTGATGACCCACCTGTACACCGGCCTGACGCGGCAGGTTCCCGGCACCTTAAGCTACGAACTGGCCCTCGCCAGCGGGCACACTGTCAGCAGCGACGGCCTGATCCACACCTTCACCATTCGACCCGACGCCGCTTTCGACGACGGCACCCCCATCACCGCTGGCACCTTCGCCGTGTCGATCAACCGCGTGATCGGGTTGGGCCGGGGCAGCGCCGACTTCATCAATCGCTTCATTGCCGACGTTCGTGTGAGCGGGGATGACGGCAATGCCCTCCAGTTCGTCCTGCGCATCCCCCTCCCGGACTTCGAGGCGCTGGTGGCGCTGCCGCCGTTTTTCCCCCAACATCCCCTCGCCTTCCCGGCAGATGGCCTGCTTGATCTGCAACATGCCGATACGCTCATCGGCAATGGCGTTTACCGGCTGGAGTCGGTCCTGCCCGGCCAGGAAATCGTGCTGGCGGCCAACCCCGCCTTCCCCGGCCCTCCTGCCCTGAATGAACGCGTCATCCTGCGCCGCTACCAGCTGCCCATCGACCTGCGGCGCGCCTTGCAGACGGGTGAGGTTGACATCGCCTGGCGCGGCCTGGCCCTTCCCGACCTGGACGCCCTTGACCGGCTGCCGGAAGTCGTCATTCAGCGGCAGCCTAACCTTCAAGTCTTCTACCTGCTGTTCAACCAGAGCCAGTTGTCCATCAACAACCAGCTCTCTTTCGATGATCCGGCCATCCGCCAGGCGTTCGCCCTGCTCATCGATCGTGAGCGCGCCGCTGCGCGGGGCTTCGATCATACGGTGACCCCGCTCTACAGCCTGCTGCCGCCGCAGTTCGGCCAGGACCCGGTCCTTTTCCCGGCGCGGGACGCGGCGATGGCCGATGCCGTGCTCCGGGAAGCCGGCTATCGTCCCCGCCGTCGCACCATCCAGACGCCGCTCTACATTTCCAGCGAGAACTATGGGGACCTGATGATCGACGCAGCTCAGGAACTGCGCCGTTCCCTCGAGGAAAACGAGATCGTCAAAATCGCGGCGATCGTTGACGATCAGACGGCCACCTTCACCCGCACCGTGCAGCGCGGTGAATACCTGAGCGCTATCATCGGCTGGCATCCACTGTTTGCCAGCCCGGCGGGGTACCTGATCCCTCTGGCTCATTCTACCTGGCCTGTCCCTGCCGGCGGTGGATACGCCAGCGAAGCCATTGACGCGCTGCTCCGCCAGGCCGCTCTGGTCACCGACCCTGAGGAACGGATGACCATTGACCGGGCGGTTGAGCGGTTGCTGCGCGACGACTACGCCCTCCTGCCGCTGTGGCAGGGCCAGGACGTTATCGCCTTCCGGGAGGGCGTCTCCGGCGTGAAGGTAGAAGCCAACAGCTGGCTGCATTATGACACGCTCGTTCGCCGCTGAGCGTTGGCCCCATGTCACCGTGCCACGATTTGCCAGTCCGCCGGTTTGGCCCGCCCATCCTGAATCCACCATGCCGTGACTTCCGGCTGATGGCGATCAACCAGGTTGATGATGAGATAGATAACATCCGGATAGAACGATTCCGTTATGTCACTCTCCGAAGGCCATGACGGCCCCGCAGGATGGGAGTGGACAACGGCCAGCAATTCCCACCCCTGCGCCTCAAACTCTTGAAAGGCCGCCAGCTGCTCTTCAGGGTCCAGGGTGTAACGCACCTGTGGCCGGGGATCCGCGTTGCGCAGCGCCCGCCACGCACAGGCCCGCCCGTCTCGACCGCCGATCAGCCCGCAAACCTCATCGGGGTAACCCTCTTGCGCGTGGGCGATCATCCGCCGCGCCATCTCCTCTGGAACGCATAACATTTTTCCCCACCATGAACACACCCTGTTACGCGCGTCCCCCATGGAAAAATCCGGCATCGGCCACCTTGATCCGGCCTGGAACAAAAGAGGCGTCACCGGTGGCGACACCTCTGTGCAACCAACAGACAGTTGTCGATTGACGGCTTAGGGGGCCGAATCGTAGCCAGGGCCGTTCTGGAAGAAATCGTAGTTGGGCTGAATATCCTCTGTCAGGTCCACCACTTCGCCCGCCTTTGCGGCATAACGCACACCGCCGAAGGGAATGCGCTCCTGGCCTTCTGCCATCTCGTATGCGGAAGGGACCTCTTCTTCCACAAAAATGGCCTCATATGGACACTCCGGGATACAAGCGCCACAGTCGATGCAGGTGTCGGGGTCGATGAAATACCATGGCCACTCCGACACCGGAAAACCAGGGACGATGCACTCCACAGGGCAGACTTCGACACAAGCCCCGTCGCGGAGGCAAAGACTGGTAATGATATGGGTCATATCCTGAACTCCTCACTAAGGCCCGCCAATGACTTGATATGCAGTTCCATCAGACTATACCATTTCACAACAATCTGGCAAGCCATTACCGCCATCCGCTTACCGACAGACTCAACTGAGTCATAAACAACCCAACCATGCCGCGTCACCGCCCCCACGGAGCGAAGGGCCGCCAGAACGCTGCCCCACCGGCACCGCCATTCACCGCAAGCGGCTGGTCACCCGCCCCAGGACATGCGTGACCGGCACCGCCCCGAAATGGCGGCTGTCGGTGCTCTCGGCGGGATTGAGGCCCGCCAGACGGACGCTCCCATCCAGGTCTACCGCCACCACGCGCTTGATGAGTTTCACGTCGGCGCGGTAGGGGTGACGGGCCACCACGATCTCGCCTGGCGCTGGCGGGCGATGCCGGTAGCTGTGCAGATCTACCAGCACGTCATCACCCTGCTTGAGCACCGGCAGCATGGACTCTCCAGTCACCCGGAAGCGCCGTCGCCGCCGTAACAGCCAGAGCAGCCATTCTCTGAGATCGCTGTCCCTCAATGTGCCGTGCATGTCCGGGAATGAAACTGTCCCTGCCGGCCAGGCAGAGACAGTATATTTGAGCAACAGGGAGGCGGTTTAGCTGGCCGTGTACCATTCGACCGTGCGGTTCTTGGTGGCCCAGAAAATCTGGTGAATCCGCTGGATCGTGTCCATCAACTCATTGGCCTTGTCCAGGTCCACCGCCACCTTAACCGCCGAGCACAGTTTGGCCGCCTTCCAGAAGGTATCGTGCAGGTCCGGATACTGTTCAAGGTGCACGGGCTTAAAATAGTCCGTCCACAGAACGAGCAGCTCCGTTTTGGCGAGATGCGCCTGCTCTTCTTTGATCTGAATGTACCGGGACATGGTATTCAGGTAGGCAGCCCAGGCCTGCTGGTCGCTATTGGCCGGCGGCTCCAGCGCCAGAATCTTTTTGGTCATGGAGAGCACCGCTTCGGCAGCGATACGGGCGGAGGCCGGATCATAGACGCCGCACGGGCCGTCGCAATGAGCCTCGACTTCCTCAACAGGCATCAAACGTTTGATGCTGGCCGCAACTTGGTTGATCATCGCTTCACCCTTTGTGACTGTAGATGCACAAAAAACCATAGAACCTGGCCGCTCGCTGAGTTTCCTCAGTCCCCGCAGCCGGTTGACGGTCGTTGATCGCGGTGTTACGATAACCGTCCAATCGTATTTTAGCCAAATCGCCCCAAATATGTCAAAAAAACTATCATAGAAAGATGTTAGAAAATAACCGCAGGTCGATCGTGAGCGCTCGACGCCGGGGGATTTCCCCCTACCCTGTTCTCGCCGGAGGCATCTTCGCCGCGTCCACGGCTTCCATCTTTATCCGCTTCGCGCAGGCCGAAGGCGCTTCCTCGCTGGTCATCGCCGGGGCACGTCTGACCCTGGCCTCGCTGGTCTTAACGCCGCTGACCTGGCGGAACCACCGGGCCAGCCTGCGGGCGCTGTCCCGTCAGGACCTGGCCCTGGCTGTGCTGTCGGGCGTTTTCCTGGCCCTCCACTTTGCCACCTGGATCAGCTCGCTGGAACACGTCCCGGTGCTGGTGAGCGTGACGCTGGTCTCCACCAGCCCGTTATGGGTGGCGCTGTTCGCCCCCTTTCTGCTCCGCGAACTCCTGACCCGGCGCACCCTGGTCGGCATCGTCGTGGCCTTCCTGGGCGGGTTGCTGATCAGCGCCGTCGGCAACAGCGGCGCGCCCCGGTCAGACGGCGTCCCGCTCCTGGGCAGCTTTCTGGCCGTTCTGGGGGCCATCGCCGTGGCGCTGTACCTCATCATCGGCAGACGCCTGCGCCGCTCGCTCGATCTGCTGCCCTACATCTGGCTGGTTTACGGGTCCGCGGCGGCGACGATGCTGCTCACGATCGGGCTGGCGGGCCTGCCGCTGACCGGCTATACGGCGGCTGCTTACGGCTGGATGGTGATGCTGGCAGTGATCCCCCAGCTCATCGGCCACACGGCCCTGAACTATGCCCTGGGGCATGTTTCCGCCGCTTATGTGAGTCTGGTCACCCTCGCCGAACCAGTCGGCAGCGCCATCCTGGCCGCCATCCTCCTGGGAGAGGTGCCCGGCCCCCTACAAATCGCTGGCGCGGCGCTCATCCTGTTCGCGGTCGCCTTTGCCCAACAGGCGGAAGCATCCGCCCGGCCAGAACCCGTCGCCCCGACCAACGCCTGAGAAAATTGCCCACCCGAAACATCTAGCGACAGCACGACCTGACAAGCCGGATATCGCGCCGCCGGAAGTCAATCGGGGATGCCCGTCGGCACGCCCAGAAACTGGCCACGGGCCCCCGGCCATTGTTCAAAGGCTGTCGGTTCCCCGAACGCCAGCGTCGACGCCCACAGCCGCGCGAAAGTCCCATCGGCAGCCATGTCCTGTAACGTGATCTCCACCAGCGAGAGCATATCAGGATCGTTGCGGGGCACGGCAATGGCATAGTATTCGCGGCTGTACCAGCGATCCGTCAGCTTCACCAGTTCGCCATTGGCTTCCACCAGGGGCAGCAGGCGCAAACTGTCACCAAACACCACATCCGCGTTCTGGTCAACCAGCATTGAATAGACCGCGTCTTCATCATTGATAATGGTGAAGATGTTCACCGCTGTTCGGACCTCATCCGCTAATTCGTTGACGCGGTCAGCCGTTCCCGGCTCGCTGGCAAAAATGCCCACCCACCGCCCTCGCAAATCGGCAAATCCCTCGATCGCGCTGCCAGCAGGGACCATCAGCCGGTCGCCGTGTACGATCAGCGGCGCGCTATAGGCGACCTCATAAGGCCCGGTCCAGCGGGGTGTCACGCCGATGGCCAGGTGAGCCTGTCCGCTGGCGACCAATTCCAGAGCGCTGGCTGCCGAGTCCGGGGTGAACTCCGCAGCCACTCCCCAGCGGGCGGCCATCTCCTGCGCCACGGCCTGATAAAAACTTTCCAGGCGGCGGACGAAGGGCGAGGACTGAGGATTCAGATCAAGCCCGGCCACGCGGACGGCTTCGCCGGCCTGAATGCGGGCCACCAGAGACGGCTCAGGATACGCGAGCGTAGTGTCAAAATCCGCCAGGCCGCGAGTGTCTTCGGCCACCCCTTCCCATACCGGGAACTCCAGCGTAAACGAGAGGTTGGGAAACCATGTGCGCCGCGACTCGTCCACGCGCCCCTCCGCATACAGCGCCTGCAACGCCCGGTTGAGCAGATAACGCAGCGGGCCGTCCTGCCGCCGCAGGGCAATGGCATAAGGCTCCGGTTCCAGCACCTCATCCAGGAGGCGCACGCCCGCGATTTGAGACAGCACCGGGATCAGACTCACCCGGTCGGCCACCACCGCGGCCACATTGCCGCTCCCCAGCGCGCCCACCGCCTGATCCAGCGTCAGGAAAAGCTCCGGCGTCACATTTAACCCCCCGTTACTGATGGCCCGACCCAGGGCGCGTTCGCTGGCCGTCCCCTGCACCGCGCCGACTCGCTGACCATTCACCTGTCCAGGACTCTGGATTGCCCCGTCCGCGCGGACCAGGAACATCTGCCCACCAGGAAAATATGTCTGGGTGAAAGCCAGCTCCGACTCGGCCTCTCGTCGATGCACCACCGCCGCCATCAGGATATCCACGTCATCGACCAGCAATGACGCAACCGCATTCTGGCGCGTCACCTGCACGAACGAGATATCCACCCCCAATTGTTCCGCGATGCCGCGTGCCAGGTCGGCCTCATAACCGACTACGCGCCCTCGCTCGTTTAAGCTGCTCAACGGCGCGTTGTTGTAGAGCACCCCAACCCGCAGCATGCCCTCATCCCGAATCCGTTGCAGCGCCGATACAGTCGGACGGGCTGTAGGCTGGCTCATTGCGGCACCCGGCACCAGCGTCGGCACCGCCAGTGTGACTGCCCGATCGAGCGTCGGCGTCACGGAAGGCGTAGGAGGGGCGGTCGGCGGGGATGTATGAACCGGCGATGGCGTTACACTGGCAGACCCGTCCGTTGAAAAGCTACAGGCGCCCAGCGTGATGGCCAGCAAGCCCCATACCATCAAACACACTACAGATTTACACTGAGTAGACATCTGACTCTAACAATGCTCCGCGACGCAGGCCACTGCGCCCAGGCTCCTGGCTGTCGCCCTGATCTCACCTTACCCTATCCATCTCCCCGGTAGAGGCCGTGGACAGCAATGTACTCGCCTACGGCGTCCGGCACCAGATATCGGATAGACTGCCCGGCGCGCACACGCGCTCCAATCATGGTCCCCGACAGTCCGATGCTCGGACCCTCAACAAAAGTCACGCACTCCCTCACCCCAGGCAGTGCCGTTTCCAGACGATCCATGTCGATCAGCGGTTCTGGGCGTCTGAACACCGCCAATCGACACAGTCGGAGCAGCCGCTCCGGTTCGTGCCAATGAGGAAGATCGCCCAGTGAATCGCCACCCATCAAAAAAAACAGTTCCGCTGTGGGCTGTTGCGCCTGGGCCAGCGCCACCATGTCCGCCGTGAAATGAGGGCCTGGCCGATCCACATCCAGGCGGGAGAGGTGAAACAGCGGATTGGAGGCCAGGGCCAGCCGCACCATCTCCAGCCGATGGGCGATAGGGGTGATGGCCCGGCGCTGCTTGTGGGGAGGCTCCCCCGCCGGGACAAACCAGACCGCGTCCAGGGCCAGAGCATCCGCCGTCACTGAGGCCAGGATCAGATGGCCCAGATGCGGCGGATCAAACGTGCCGCCGAATAATCCTATTCGCCCCATTCCAGCTCGTATTCGCCAATGAAAACGGTGTCGCCCGGCTGAACGCCCTGCGCTTCCAGCGCTTCCGTAATACCCAATACTTCCAAGGTCCGTTGAAAGCGTTGCACCGCTTCGTCGTAGTCCCAATACGTCATCGCCGCGGCGCGCTCAATGCGCTCACCTGAGACGTGAAAAACGCCGTCGTCTCCCCGCGTGATGGTGAACGGCACGTTTTCCTCCAGACGGTAGACCGGCGCTTCCGCCACCGCTTCCGCCGTCTCTCGGGGCAGCGTATCGAGCAGGGCAAAGACTCGCCCGACCAGTTGATCCACGCCCTGATGGGTGATCGCTGCAATCGCCAGCGATTCATAGCCGCGCTCCCTGAGCGCCGCCCGCAGGCTTTCCCAACGCGACTGAGCCTGCGGCAAATCCATCTTGTTCAGCACCACAATCTGAGGACGCTCGGCGAGCCGCTCATCGAACAGAGCCAGTTCGGCGTTGATCTGGTTGAAGTCAGCGAATGGGTCGTCGCTTGCCCCATCCAGCAGATGGATCAGCACGCGCGTCCGCTGGATGTGCCGCAGGAACGCATGGCCCAGCCCCACGCCCATATGTGCCCCCTCGACGAGGCCGGGGATATCCGCCGCCACAAACGTCCGGTGATCGCGCTCGACCACCCCCAGATTCGGCTCCACCGTCGTAAACGGATAGTCAGCGATCTTGGGACGGGCATTGCTGATGACGGAGAGCAGCGTTGATTTGCCCGCGTTGGGCACGCCGACAATGCCCACGTCAGCGATCAGCTTGAGTTCCAGGTGCAGCCAGCGTTCCTGGCCCGGCTCACCGCGCTCAGCCATCCGCGGCGCCTGGTTGCGGCTGGTGGCGAAGCGCGCATTGCCACGACCGCCCCGCCCTCCAGCCGCGACAACCACCCGCTGACCCTCCCGAACCAGGTCGGCCAGCACCAGACCGGTATGGGCGTCGCGCACCACTGTCCCCGGCGGGACGCGTATGATCAGGTCCGCGCCGCTGCGACCGGTCTTGTTACTGCTGCCGCCGCGGCTGCCGTTTTCCGCCTGGAAATGAGACTGGCGCTTGAAAGCAGACAGGGTATTCAGTTGGGGATCGACCACCAACACAACATCGCCGCCACGCCCCCCGTCCCCGCCGGAAGGGCCGCCGTGCGGCACGTATTTCTCGCGGCGGAAGGTGACGATCCCATCGCCACCATCGCCGCTACGGACGTGAATCTTGGCTTCGTCAAAAAACATGATGGTCACTCAGATGACTATTCAATGGTGATCTTGGTCACTTCGCTGACATCAAACCTGCCGGCCGCCGCCCGCTGAAGGACCGACGTCAGGATCAACTGCGCAAACCGGAAAAAGTCGCCCAGATCATCGAGACGGCTGACGTACAGTTCCGCCACCTTCCGGTTTTCCTCATCCATATCGGGCATCGCCTGGCGCAGCTGTTCCATGCTTCGCTGCAAAATCTGCACGGCATGCTCCAGATCGCGCAGTTCGCGGCTGCTCAACACATTGATGGCGATCTTCCAGAAGTCTGTTTCGGCTTCGTAAAATTTGCGCCGGTCGCCCCGCACCCAGGCCTCGCGCACAACCCCCATATGCTCCAGCGTCCGCAGGTTGGTGCTGACATTCGCCTTTGACTTCTGGAGCGTCGCCGCCAGGTCGTCCAGGGACAATGGTTCGGGACTCAGCAGCAACGCCGCGTATAACTGACCCATCACTTTGTTGAAGCCAAAGTACTCTGCCAACCGACCCAGACCATCTAACATGCAGTCATTGACCGCTTGCAGATCGTCGTTAAGCGGATGATCGCCAGTGGGCGACACCTGCTCACTCATTGCTACCCCCTAGTGGTATCGATCACAATTGGCCATCGGACAACCTCGCGCCCAGCAACCGCGTCAAACCGCACACCGACAGAACCGAGACCAAAGCGTTGCCTTTCCCGCCGCGGCACGGTCCAAGCCAATAAGCCAGTTGGATTATACCAGCAGTCAGCCTTCGGTCTAACAGCGTTATTCGTAACGGAGCGCATCAATGGGATTCAGGCGGGAAGCCCGTCGGGCTGGGTATAAACCGAAGAAAATTCCCACCACAGCCGAGATCGTGGTCGCCAGGACGACGCTCTCCAACCGGACGGCCGCTTTGAGGTCCGGCAGAATAGCGCTGATGATGGCCGTCCCCAACGCGGCCACGACAATGCCTGCCAAACCGCCCACCACGGCCAACACCATGCTCTCCACCAGGAACTGGGACAGGATATCTCTATCCCGTGCGCCCACCGCCTTCCGCAGCCCGATCTCATGAGTCCGCTCAGTGACCGTCACCAGCATAATGTTCATGATGCCGATGCCCCCGACCACCAGCGAAATCCCCGCGATCACGCCCAGGAAGATCGTCAGCAGAGTCGTAATCGCCCCGAAGCTGTTGAGCAGGTCAGCCTGGGTAAGGACAAGGAAATCGTCATCATCGCGGAAGTTGATGCGATGTTCCTCCCGCAACGTCGCGGTGATTTGCTGCACCAGGGAATCAATACGATCCTTGCTGACCGCCTGGACAAGAATCCGCGACACGGACCGCTGACCGGCCACGGTGCGCCCACTTTGCAGCCGGGTCTGGGCGGTCGTCAGCGGGACGACGATCAGATCATCCTCATCGCCAAAGCTGGTGCCGCCGTACCGCTCCAGAATACCGACCACCCGGAACGGCACGTTGCCAATGCGGATGGTCTCCCCCAGCGGAAATACGTCCGGCGGGAAGAGGTTCTCCATCGTCGTCTGGCCAATGACCGCCACCCGCGCCCCAGCCAGCATATCTCGCTCGTCAAAAAAGCGGCCCGCCGCCACCGCACGGTTGCGCACCGATAGATAGTCCGGCGTGGTGGCCCGAATGCGCCCGCGAACTTCCGTGCCGCCCAAGGTCGTCGCCCGCGTGAGCTGAAGCTCCGGCACCACCTTCAACGCATCCGGCACCCGAAATGGATCAGACAGCGCCTCGACATCCTTCAACGTCAGCGAGGAAAAACTGGCGCTGAACCGGTTGCTCGCCGGGGGGCCACCCGCACCAGCGACGCGTATCAGCGTGTCCGGGACGACAAACACCAGGTTCGTGCCAATGCCCAGGAACTGCTCTTCCACAAACACCTGGACGGCCTGGCCGACAGACACCAGCACGATCACGGCTGATACGCCAATGGCGATCCCCAGCGTGGTCAGCGCTGCCCGCAAACGATTCGACTGCAAGCCGATCAGCGCTATCCGAAAACTTTCGGTGAAGGAACCCTTCATGTCCGGCTACTCATAGCGCAGGGCATCAATCGGATTGAGAGACGCCGCCCGGCTGGCGGGAAAAATCCCAAAAAACACGCCGATCACGGTGCTCACCGTCGTCGCCAACAGAATCGCTTCTGGCGTCACCGTCAATATCAGGCCCGGGATGGCCGCCGTCCCAACCACGGAGACCAGAACCCCCAGCCCGATCCCGACCATCCCACCCATAACCGTCAGCACCACGCTTTCCACCAGGAATTGCAGCAAGATATCCGCCCGCCGCGCGCCCACCGCCTTCCGAAGCCCGATCTCGCGGGTCCGCTCGGTGACCGTCACCAGCATGATGTTCATGATCCCGATCCCCCCGACTAACAGCGAGATGCCCGCGATCACCCCCAGGAAGATCGTCAGCAGCCCCATGATCTGCCCCACAACGGACAACAACTCGGTCTGCGAGAGGATGGTGAAGTCCTGTTCATCCCGATATTGAATCGCGTGTCGCTCGGTCAGGATGCGCTCGATCTCCCGGGTTGCGTCGTCAATGCGCTCCTCGGAGATGGCCTGCACGTTCACATAACCAACCTGGTAGCTGCCGCCCCGCATCTGCGCCCTGGTCAGCCGCGTTTGAGCCGTGCTGATCGGCACAAAGACGACGTCGTCCTCATCGGCGAACCCTGAACCGCCGCGCTCCTCCATCAGCCCTACCACGCGAAACGGGACGCCGTTGATCCGGACCGTCTGCCCGACGGGGTCCACCCCCTCGCCAAATAGATCCGCCGCTGTCGTCACCCCCAGCACGGCTACCCGCGCGCTGATCAGCACATCGGTTTCCTCAATGAACCGGCCAAAGCGCGGGTACCAGCCGCGCAAATCCTGATAGTCCGGGGTGACGCCAGCCACCGAGAGCACGGTATCATTGCCCCCGGCGACGATGGTGGAGAACACGTCATATTGCGGCGCGACCCGTAGAATGCTGGGTGCGAACAAGGGGTTGCTGAGCGCCTCCACATCGGCCATTGTCAGAACCTTGACATCGCTGGGACCGGCTCCCGGGGGAGTCGTGCTGAACACAAAGAGCAGGTTAGAGCCCAGCGACTCAAACTGGGCGGCGATGTACCGCTCGACCCCTTGCCCAAAGCTGACCAGTCCGATCACCGCCCCCACACCGATCACGATGCCCAGCATGGTCAGCGCCGAGCGCAGGCGGTTCGACAGCAGCGCCGCAAAAGCGATGCGAAAGCTCTCCCAGATCGCCATGGCTTCAGGGGGATACTTCTACCGAGGTGTCATATGCCTCGCGGAAGACATCCTCTAATTCTGCAACCTCCGACGGGCGCTCCACTTCCCCGGCGACCAGCGGCGCTGCCACACGCTTATCCGCCACCACCCGGCCATCGCGCAGCATGATCACCCGGCCCGTATGCCGGGCGATGAACGCGTCGTGGGTCACAAATATCGTGGTCATCCCGCGCTCACGATTCAAACTCTGGAAAATCCGCAGTATCTCAGTCCCGCTCTTCGAGTCGAGGTTGCCCGTCGGCTCGTCGGCCAGGATCATCGCCGGCTCAGTGACCAGCGCCCGGGCGATGGCCACCCGTTGCTGTTGCCCACCGGAAAGCTCACTGGGCTGGTGATCCAGCCGATCTCCCAGCCCCACCGCCTCCAGCGCCGCAAAAGCCCGTTTGCGCCGGTGGCCGGGACGAGCAGCGTAAATCAGCGGCAACTCCACCTGCCGCACGGCGGTGGTGCGTTTGAGCAGGTTAAAACTCTGGAAGACAAACCCGATCTTCTCATTCCGAATGCGGGCCAGTTCACGATCGCTGGCCTGGCTCACGTCCAGCCCATCCAGGTAGTACTTGCCGCTGGTCGGCTGGTCCAACGCGCCGAGGATATTCATCAGCGTGCTTTTGCCCGACCCCGAAGGCCCCATAATGGAGACAAACTCTCCCTGGTAGATTCGCAGGGACACCCCCCGCAAGGCATGAACCTCGATGTCGCCCATCCGGTATACCCTGGTGATGTCGCGCACATCGATGATCGCCGGGCGTCCCTGATCGTCGCACGGCACTTCGTGGGCCGGTTCCCGCCGTCCGTTGCCACCCATTCTACTTCCCATCATTGCCCATCATCCCTGTTGACCGCCTATGGCGCAAAACTGAACGGGTCAAAAACGCTGCGCGGCAACAACACAATCTCATCACCCTCATTGACACCGCTGACCACCTCGCTGTACGTCTCATTGCGCCGCCCCAGTACCACCTCAACCTCGTCCAGCCGCCCAGCCGGACGCCGGACAGTCACGAATGCCTGCTGGGTCCGGCGATCCAGACGGATGAACCGATTGCGCACCCGGATCACATCCTGCACCTCATCCACCACCAGCGTGGCCGTGGCATTCATCCCGGCCCGGATGGGCAGAGCCGTCGGGTCAAGTGTCACCTGCACGGTAAAAGTGACGACCCCGCCCAGATTCGTCGCCACCTGGTCAATTCGCGAGACGGTCCCCGTGATCAGCTGGCCCGGCAGAGCGTCCAGCGTGATCTCAGCGACCTGGCCGATTGCCACCTGAGCGATGTCGATCTCGTCCACCACCAGATCAATAGAATAACTGCTGCTGTCCAGCAACACGATCGCCGGGCTGGTCGTTGGGGGCGGCTCGCCCACGACCAGGTTGACTTGCGCCACAGTCCCGCCGAACGGCGCTGCCAGCGTCGCCTGCGAGAGTTGATGGCGTACCCGTTCGATGGCCAGATAGGCCGCCTGCACCTGGGCATCAGCGATCGCCCGTTCATGCTCAGAAGGCCCCTCCAGCAGACGCTGAAGCGCCGCCTGCGCGCTCACCACCGCCGCCCGCGCCGAGGCCACATTCGCCTCATTGGCCGAAGCATTCTGGGCCTGAAGGAGTTGCTGTTCGGCGATAGCCACGTCGTATTCCCTTCGGTTCACCTCCGCCTCTGCCTGGGGCAGTTGGGCATTGCGGTCCAGCCCAGCCTGGGCCATGACCCGGGCCTGATCGCGCTGGAGTTGCGTCTGCCAGAGCTGGTTGCGCGCCAGCTCCAGCTGAAGCCGGGCAATACGTTCGTCGCGGGGGTCAGGGGCCTCCGACATCAGCGACAACTGGCTGCTGGCCGCGTATATAGCCGCCCGGGCGACAGCGAGGTCCTCTTCCCGTGGCTCAGCCGACAGAGCATCCAGGGCAATCCGCTGCAACGCCCAGGACAACTCGGCATCTCGCAGCGCAAACTCCAGGTCCTGGGTGTCCAGCCGTGCCAGCACCTGCCCCGCCACCACCACATCTCCCTCCTCGACCAGCACTTCGGCCACATCGCCAGACAGGAGAAAATACATCGGCAATCGCCGCGCCGGGTTGATCGCCCCACTGGCGCTGATGGCCACCCTCACGGTCCCTCGTTCCGCGACTGTGACATCCTCAATCTGCGCCTCAGGCTGGGTATCCCTCAAAGGCCCCCGCTCCATACGGAAACGCAGGAATCCCGCCCCCAGAATCAACAATGCGCCTATAACCACCAGATTGCGCAGTCGTCGGTACATGGCACCTGCTGTCACCTGTTGGCTTCAAAGAAGGAAAAACCGCTGGCGTCCAGATCAATGGCGATCACGTCCCCCTCGCGCAGCCCCGCCCGGACCTGGCTCACCGTGTCGTTTTGCGCCCCCAGCTCGATGGCGCGCTCCACAGGCCGCCCCGCTTCGTCAATAACGTTCACAAAGGCTTCGTTACGCTGCCGGTCCAGGCGGATGTAAAGATTGGGCACGACCAGCACATCCCTGACCTCCTGCACGATGATCGTCGCCGCCGCCGTCATGCCCGGACGGATGGACGGGCCGGCTTCGGCAATGTCCAGGCGAAGCTCGTACACCACCACGCCCTCGCGTTGGGACGCCTCGTTGGCGACGCGCCCGACCACGCCGGAGAATGCCTCATCGGGTAACGCGTCCAGCCTCAGTTCAACCGGCTGGCCAGCCGACACCTGGGCAATATCCACCTCATCGACATCCACCATCACATGCAGCCGCGACAGGTCAACGATCTCCACCGCTGGCAACCCGGCCGGGGTCGCCAACCCGCCGACCTGTACATTGACCCGGTTCACGACGCCGGCAAACGGCGCGCGCAGGACCGTATCCTCATAGGCCGCCTGGGCGCGTTCCAGGGACAGCGCCGCCTGCTCCACCGCCACCGCTGCCCGATCAATCTCCAGTTGAGTTGGCCCGGCGCGCAGTTGATTCAACCGGGCCTGTGCCTGGGATACCCGCGCCAGAGCCGCCTCCAGTGCTTCCTGCGAAGGGCCTTCGCGGAGCCGTTCAAGCTGCAAGCGGGCAATCTCCGCCGAAAAACCAGCCGCGCCCACCGCCGCTTCCGATGCCTCCGAACGTCGTAGGTCCTGCGACACCTGGTCGGCATCGCGCATGGCCGTCAATGCCTGTTCGTAACGCAGCTCGGCAATCCGAATCGCCTCCGGATCGACGCTATTATCCCGCAGATCGACATAAGCCGCCCAGGCGCTGTTGACTTCCGCCTGAGCCGCGTCCAGCTCGTTCGGATCAGGCGGCTCCTGCATCATATCCAGATTGAGTTCGGCGATGCGCAGTGCCCATTCCGCTTGCTCAACGGCGATCCGCTGCAATTCCCCGTCAAGCTGGGCCAACACCTGCCCTGCCTCAACCGACTGCCCTTCTTCGACAAAAACGGCATCGACCACACCCGGCACATCAAAACTCAACCGGGCGATCCGTTCAGCTTCAACCCGGCCAGTGGCCCGCACGGAAACAACAACATCCCCCCGTTCCACCGTCGTGGTCTGCAAGCGAGCCACCTGGTTTTCGGCAGCGCTCTGCCACTGGTACCTCTGATACAGGGCGACCGCCGCCGCTATTCCCATGAACACAACCACTGTCACCAGCACCCTGCGCATAACCGGCATCCCTGTCCCAGGAGTTGCCCTCACAATACCTCACTATATCACAACTGAGGCCAACGGGGCGTGATAAGTCGATGAGAGCCTGGCCGCCCACTGAGAGTTGTGACCCGCTCGCCCTCATCAGCGCCCGGCATCCGAGATGCCCGGCATCCCGATTGCCGTTGCCAGACTAACGTGGTAGCATATGTCGGATAATCCATCATACTGATTTATCCCAGGAGACACCCCGTCCATGTCATCAGAAATTCCTGATATTGTCATTGGGCGCCTGCCAATATACCTGCGGGAGCTGACGCTCCTGTCTCTGGAAGGCGTGGAGGTGACGTCTTCTCACGAGTTAGGTCAACGCCTGGGGATTAGCTCCGCCCAGATACGTAAGGATTTATCCTGGTTTGGCCCGTTCGGTAAACAGGGCACCGGTTATCATATCCACTACTTAAGGGATCAGCTCAGGAAAATTCTACAGGTCGACCGCGAATGGGCCGTCGCCCTGGTGGGCGCTGGCGACCTGGGCCGTGCCCTGGCGCGCTATGGGGGATTTGCCGACCGGGGATTCCGGATCGTGGCCATCTTCGACAACGATCCGGCCAAGATCGGCAGTTACGTCGGAAACCTTGAGGTCAAAAACATCACCGCCCTCAAAGACGAAGTCGCCGCCCGCAATGTGCAGGTGGCCATGGTTGCCGTCCCGGCAGTTGCCGCCCAGGAGACCACCAACCTGCTGGTGGAAGCAGGCATTCGGGCCATTCTCAACTATGCGCCCATCACGCTCTCCGTGCCTGATGGCGTCCATGTCCAGCACATCGATCCAGCGGCTCATTTGCAGCATATGACCTACTATCTCCGCTAGATGACAGCCACGGGCTGAGGAGTCCCTCAGAACGTCTGGGCCCCGCTCAGCCCACGCATCAGCGCCGGATTATCCAGGGCGCGCCCGGCTCCTACCGCCGTCGCCACAATGGGGTCCTCTGCCCGGAAGACCGGCACGCCCGTTTCCTGGGTGAGATACTGGTCAACGCCGCGCAGCAGCGCGCCCCCTCCCGTCAGCATCACCCCACGATCGATGATGTCAGATGCCAGTTCAGGCGGCGTCCGCTCCAGCACCGACCTGGCCACTCGTGCGATCTCGCTCAACGGCTCGGTGATGGCTTCGACCACCTCGCCGGTAGAGACACTGATCGTGCGCGGCAAACCGCCCACCTGGTCGCGGCCCTGGATTTCCATGGTCATCTCTTCGCCAATACCCACCGCTGCGCCGATTTGTATCTTGACCGATTCAGCGGTCGGCTCCCCGATAACCAGGCTGTACTTACGCCGGATGTAGTTGATGATCGCCTCATCCAGCCGGGAGCCGCCGACGCGCACGCTGTCCGCCACCACGATGCCGTTCATGGCCACCACCGCCGCTTGGCTGGCCCCCCCGCCTAACTCCAACACCATGTTGCCCGCGGGCGTGTTGACCGGAAGGCCCGCGCCGATGGCCGCCGCCAAAGGTGCTGGAATCAAAAACGCTTCGCGGGCGCCCGCCTGGATGGCGGCCTCGTGCACGGCCCGCCGTTCGACGCTTGTCACGCCGTAGGGCACACTGATGATGACCGTTGGCTTGAACAGCCGCACGCGGCCAAGAACCTTGTCAAAAAAGTAGCGGAGCATGGCCTCAGTCACTTCATAGTCGGCGATCACCCCATCCCGCAGCGGGCGCAGCACCTCAATGGTCTCCGGCGTGCGGCCCCACATATCCCGCGCTTCCTGCCCGATGGCCACCACCAGCGGCGGTTCTTCATCCACCGTCAGGGCCACCAGTGACGGCTCCTGCAACACGATGCGCCCGTCGTAATAAATCAGCACATTCGTCGTGCCCAGGTCCACCCCAAGACGCCTGGAAAAAAGTGCCATCTTGACCTCCAAAGGTCTTCCATAAAAATTGCGCCGTTTCCGTGGGTGACCAAAAGTGACTCGCTGCGCCGGGCCACAGAAGCCCGCCAACCTCCGGCTCAGACCGATGAAGCAGCCCGGCCATGCCAATCAGCGTATACGATACCTCACAGGGAACAGAGATGTCTACCGCCAAAGTTAGTCCGAATTGGAAGGAATGCTCACCTGCCCGCCATCAACTCGCGCCACGCCCAACAAGAAACACGCCCGGACAAGCTGTCCAGGCGTGCCACCCCCGAACAAGGACATGCGCCCTGGTTCACATCCTGACTCCAGGCATCAATCTTCGTCTCCGCTCGCTGAGCTGCGAATCCGCACCGTCCCGGCGCGGGACTGTGTCCGCCGTCGGATGCGCACGGCCAGCTCAGCGCGGCGCAGTTCCTGGGCGATGATGGCAGCCTCCTCCGGCGGCGGCCCCTGGCGCATCATTTCCTCGGCTCGCCGACGGGCCGCCTCCGCCAGCTCCAGGTCGATCTCGTCGGCGTGCTCAACCATATCGGCCAGCACCACCACTCTGTCCGGGCGGACCTCCACAACGCCACCATAGACGGCGAAAACTTCCTCGGTATCGCCCCGTTTGACCCGCAGCTCGCCGAAATCCAGGGTGGTCAGCAGCGGCGTATGGCGCGGCAGCACCCCCAGCACGCCCTCGCTGCCCGGCAGAATGACCATATCGGCGTCTGGCACATCGAGGATGAGCCTCTCCTGGGTCACAATCTCTACGTGGATGGGCATGGGTTCCTCACCTCCCCGGTTGCAGCGCCCTAAGCCGAGCCGGATGGCTGGTAACGCGCGATCACATCCTCAATCGGGCCAGCCATCCGGAACATCTCTTCCGGAATGTGATCCAGTTCCCCGTCCAGGATCATGCGGAACCCGCGAATCGTGTCTTTGACAGGCACGTAACGCCCTTCACGCCCGGTGAACTGCGTCGCCACAAACATGGGCTGGCTCAGGAACAATTCAATGCGTCGGGCACGCGCCACCAACTGTTTATCCTCATCGGACAGCTCGTCGATCCCCAGGATGGCAATGATGTCCTGCAAGTCCTTGTAGCGCTGCAACACGCGCTGCACTTCACGCGCCGTGCTGTAATGCTCCTCGCCCACAATCAAGGGGTCAAGGATACGGCTGGTACTGGCCAGGGGGTCCACTGCCGGATAGATACCCTTCTCCACAATGGCGCGTTCCAGGGCAATGGATCCATCGAGGTGGGTGAACACAGCCACCGGCGCCGGGTCCGAGTAGTCATCCGCCGGGACATACACCGCTTGCAGCGACGTGATCGAACCCGCCTTGGTGCTGGTGATACGCTCCTGTAGATCGCCCATCTCCTGCGCCAGCGTGGGCTGGTAGCCCACTGCCGAAGGCATGCGCCCCAACAGCGCCGATACCTCAGACCCGGCCAGGCTGAAGCGAAAGATGTTGTCAATGAACAGCAGCACGTCGCGACCTTCATCCCGGAAATGCTCGGCCATGGTCAGGCCGGACAGCCCGACCCGGAGACGCACGCCGGGCGGCTCGTTCATCTGCCCAAAGACCATCGCCGTCTGGTCGATCACGCCACTTTCGATCATCTCGTGATAAAGCTGCGTCCCTTCACGGGTGCGCTCCCCCACCCCGGCGAAGACCGAAAAGCCACTATGTTCGGTGGCGATTGACCGGATCAGTTCCATGATAATGATCGTCTTGCCGGTCCCGGCACCGCCAAAGATGCCCGCCTTGCCCCCCCGGCGGAAGGGAGCGATCAGATCGATGACCTTGATGCCCGTCTCAAACATCTCAATCGCGGTTGACTGCTCATCAAAGTCCGGCGCGGGCCGGTGAATCGGGCTGGTGGGAGCATCTTTCGGCGCGGGCTTGCCATCGATCGGACGACCCAAAACGTTGAACAACCGGCCCAGCACCGCCTCGCCCACCGGCACCGCGATGGGCAACCCGGTGGCGTAAGCCACATCACCCCGCCGCAGGCCATCGGTGGTGTCCATTGCCACCGTGCGTACCTGCTCATCGCCGAGATGCTGTTGCACTTCCAGAATGAGGTCATCGTCACCCGGACGAGGGACACGGACCGCGTCATAGATCTCTGGCAATTGACCCGACGGAAAGACTACATCCACCACCGCCCCCAAGACCTGGGTCACTTTCCCCTGAACTTCACTCATGAACGCCTGTCTCCTCAAATGTCGAGTCGTTGGCTCAATAAACTGCCGGCTCAGCCAGCATACCTGCCACGATTCTTCGGGCTTGCCCGCGCAGCGCCTCCACGCCGCCCACGATATCCAGGATCTCGTTGGTAATGGCCAGTTGTCGCGCCTTGTTAAAACTCAGCTGCAAGTCCCCAGCGAGCGCTTCTGCGTTCTCCGACGCGTTACGCATGGCCACCATCCGGGCCGAGTGCTCACTGGCCAGACTCTCCAGGACGGCCTGATATATCTGGAGTTCGGTAAACCGCGGCAGCACCTCTTCCAGGATGGCAGCGGCCGAGGGTTCATAGAGGTACTCTCGCCCTTCCGTCGTCGGGGTCGGCTGCCGCTTGATGTACTGCTCCACCACCGTATCGGTCGCCTGAAAGGGGCGTAACGGCAGCAGGCTGACCACAACCGGGCGCTGGGTCAGCGTGTTGATGAAATCAGTGTAGGCCACAAACACCTGGTCCGCATTACCGGCGATGAACTCGTCGATGACTGCCCGGGCGATCGGTCCCACCGTCTGAATCGATGGCTCAGCAGGCAGGTTGCTGAACTCAGCCACGACATGCTGCCGCCGCCGGAGCAGGGCGTCGCGCCCTTTACGGCCAATCGTCACCCAGTCGACCGGGCACGTATCCCCACAGTGCACCCTGGCAAATTCCAGCGCCACGCGCACGACATTGGCATTATACGCCCCAGCCAGCCCCCGGTCGCCGGAAATCAACAGGATAACAACCTTCCTCACCTGAGGCCGGACTTCCAACAGCGGGTGCAGGGTCACGCCGCCGCTCTGCGACGCCACATTGATCAGCACTTCCCAGGCCTTCTGGGCGTAGGCACGGCTGGCCAGGGCCTGCGCCTGCGCCTTGCGCGACCGCGACGCGGAAACCGCCTCCAGCGCACGTGTCACCTGGCCGATGTTTTTCACGCTGCGAATACGATTCCTGATTTCCCGGGTGTTAGGCATAACCGCGCCTCTCTACGCCCACGCCGTATTGAAGTCAGTAATCGCTGCTTTGAGGCGCACCTCAATGGCCTCGGTGAGTTCCTTCTGGGCCTCCAGGCCGCTGATCACATCCGGATACTGCGTCTGGACGAAGCGCATGAAGCCTTCTTCCCATTCCTTGACGCGGTCCACCGCAATCGCATCCAGATAGCCGCGTGTGCCCGCATAGATCAGCAGGACCTGCTCCACCAAGGGAGTCGGATGGTACTGCGGCTGCTTCAACACCTCGGTCAGCCGCCGACCGCGTTCCAGCTTGGCCTGGGTTTCCTTGTCCAGGTCGGAGCCGAACTGGGCGAAAGCCGCCAGCTCGCGGAAGCTGGCCATATCCAGCCGCAGACCGCCGGCCACTTGCCGCATCGCTTTCACCTGCGCGTCGCCGCCCACCCGGCTCACGCTGATGCCCGTATTCATCGCCGGGCGGATACCGGCGTAGAACAGGTCGCTTTCCAGGTAGATCTGCCCGTCGGTGATGGAAATCACGTTGGTGGGGATGTAGGCGGTCACGTCCCCCAGCAGCGTCTCGATGATCGGCAGCGCCGTCAGGCTTCCCCCGCCGCGTGCCTCGCTCAACTGGGCGGCGCGCTCCAACAGGCGGCTGTGCAGGTAGAAGACATCGCCCGGATACGCCTCACGCCCTGGTGGTCGGCGCAGCAACAGGGATACCTGCCGATAGGCCCAGGCGTGTTTGGAGAGATCATCATAGATGGCCAGGGCATCTCCGCCATGCTCCATGAAGTATTCGCCCATAGCGCAGCCCGAATACGGCGACAGGTATTGCAGCGCCGCTGGGTCCGAGGCGGAGGCGACCACCACGATGGTGTAATCCATCGCGCCATGCTCCTCCAGCGTGGCCACGACGTTGGCAATTTCTCCTCTGCGCTTGCCGATAGCGACATAAATACAGATCAGGTCTTCACCTTTCTGGTTGATGATGGTGTCCACGGCCATGGCCGTTTTGCCGGTCTGGCGGTCGCCGATGATCAACTCCCGCTGGCCGCGCCCGATAGGGGTCAGGGCGTCAATCACGCGAATCCCCGTCTGTACCGGGCGAAACACGTTCTGCCGCTCGATCACGCCTGGGGCAATCCGCTCGATGGCGTAATACTCAGCCGCCTCGATCGGGCCTTTGCCATCAATGGGATTACCCAGCGCATCCACCACGCGCCCGATCAGGCCCTCGCCCACCGGCACAGAAGCGATACGCCCCACTGCCCGAACCTCGTCACCTTCGCGGATGTCGGCGTACTCGCCCATGATGATGACGCCGACATTGCCCGCTTCCAGGTTGAAGGCGATGCCTAGAACACCGCTGCTGAAGCGCACCAGCTCGCTCGCCCGCACATTGGGCAAGCCGGATACGCGGGCGATGCCGTCCCCGACTTCCACCACCTGACCGACTTCTATAGCTTCGACTTCCGGCCTGAAATCCTCGATTTGGGCCAGCAAAGACCGGGCGATATCGCTGGTGAATTCCGCCATGGATGTCCTCCCCAAACGTCATGAAAAAACACGGCGCAGACGGCGCTCGCCTCCTCGCCGCCGTCAATCTGAGCCTGATGCGCTAGACTGTCGCCAGTCACCGTTCACCTTAAGGGACGGCGGTCATCGCACAATATCGGACCGTGACTTCGTAATCCCGCTGGTGCGCCTGGCAGTGGTTGAGAAGTCCTTCACCAAGTCTACTCTATAAGAGTGAAAACGTCCACTTCCGTCCCTGGCCCTGCCGCCGGCGAGCTGGCTGCCTAACGGCCATCGGCCAGGTCTTCGGGATCGCGCCCGCCCAGCCGCGAGACCTTGCCGCCGCTGCCCAGGGCCACGCTGCGCTGGTAGGCCGCCCAGATGGCCCGCGAGATCACCGTGCGCAACCCCCCCTTTTCCAGGTGATAGATCGCCTCGGCAGACGTGCCACCAGGGCTGGTGACCTGATTGCGCAGATGGGCCAGATGCTCCCGCGCCGAGGAGGCATATTCGACCGACCCGCGCACCGTCTGGAACACCAGCTTCTCGGCCACCCAGCGAGAGAAGCCAAGATGCACCCCGGCGTCGACCATCGCTTCCATAAACAGGAATACGTATGCCGGGCCGGTGCCGCTGAGCGCCGTAGCCATATCCAGATAATCTTCCGTATCGACAAAAATTTCTTCCCCCAACGTATCCAGGATGGCCTGCGTCTGCAGGCGTTGCTGGGGAGGCACGACATCGGTGGCCGTCCAGACAGTGATCCCCTGGCCGATCTGCGCCGGGGTATTCGGCATGGCCCGCACCACTCGCGGATTGCCCAGGCCAGTGGCGATCCGTCCGATGGGCACCCCGGCCAGAATGCTCAGCACCAGCGCCGACGGCTTGATGTTGCCCAGAAGTTCCGGCAAAACCTGGTCCAATACCTGAGGCTTGATGGCCAGGATCAGGATGTCCGCCTCCTGCGCCGCGCGGGTGTTGTCTGTCGTGGTGCGCACGTCATACCTGCCTACCAGCTCCTTACACCGTTCCTCACGCGGTTCAGATACCAGGACTTGCGATGGTGCCAGCAACTGGCCGCGCAGTAAGCCTTTGATCATGGCCTCGGCCATCGTGCCGCCGCCGATGAAGGCCGTCGTCAGGTCTGTAAACAAATGTCTCTCTCCTTCGAATGGGATCGTTTCTGTCGCCGCGTCGATCACCGCCGCCTACAACCAGTCCGGAAAGGCGCGTGACCAGCGGGCAACCGCTTCCTCGAACGCGACCGGATCGACCGTCACCCCAGTGCCCACCTGGTTGGGGACATCAAGCGTGCTGTCGCCGTTGAGAATAAAGGGAGGCCCCGCAATATCCGGATCATAGTAGCGGTTGGTGGCGGAGAGGTCACTGGGCAGGGTCACGCCCGGCAGGGAAGCCACTGCCACGTTCTGCGCCCGCCCGATTCCCGTCTCCAACATCCCGCCGATCCACAGCGGTACTCCCTCATCATAGCACAACTTATGGATCGCACATGCCTCGTGCAGCCCCCCCACCCGCGGCGGCTTAAGATTGATAATCCGGCACGCGCCGATTTCCAGGGCCAGCCGCACATCATTGGCGCAGAGGATGCTCTCGTCCAGGCAGATCGGCGTGTCCAGCCGCTGTTGGAGCTGGCTGTGCTCATAGATGTCGTGGTGAGCCAGCGGCTGCTCCAGCATAAGCAGGTCGAACCGATCCAGTTTCGCCAGATGTTCGGCATCATCCAGGGTATAGGCGCTGTTGGCATCCAGCATAAGCATGATGTCGGGATAGGTCCTGCGCACCGCCGCCGCCAGCTCGACATCCCAGCCTGGCTTGATCTTCAACTTGATGCGCCGGTAGCCTTCTCGCAGGCGCTTCTCAATGATGGCCAGTGTATCGTCGATGGTCGGCTGAATGCCGATGCTGACGCCGACAGTCACCTGATGGCGGCGCGCCCGATCCAGCGGATAAACCTCCCACAGCAGATCAGCCAGGGACATCTGCCGCGCCTGCGCCAGCAAATCCCAGACCGCCCCCTCCAGGCTGGCCTTCGCCAGCGGATGGCCCCGCACACTGGCCATCAGTTGGCGCGCCTCCGCCGCGCTGCGAACCGTCTGCCCCAGCAATGCTGGCGCCAGAAAACGCGTGATCACGTGGTAGGCCGTGCCGACCGTCTCGTAACTGTACCCAGGCGCGATGCCCGCCGTGCATTCCCCCCACCCGACACGATCGCCGGATCGCATTTCCACCAACAACGCCGGGTGCATCGCCTCCCGGCCAAAGCTGGTTTGCAGCGGCTCGGCCAGTGGCAATGCCGCCTGGTGGAGTCTGATCGAATCGATGGTGATAGCAGTCATGCCTGACGCCTGTCCTCTGCCTGCCTAATTCTGACTGAAAGGACGCAAACTGCCCTCATAGCTGCACACATAAAAGCTCCGCTGACGCCCCTGATAAGGCTCAAAAACGAAATCGGTCAGGATATAGCCCGCATTGAGCACCGCGTTGAACATCAGTCGCGAATGTTCACGCCAGGATATCGCCAGCGGCAGGTCGGCCTCCACCAGGCGGTCATAGTCCGCCGGTATCTCCACCAGGCCCAGCTTGCCGGGGGGTTGGATAAAACCCTCGCCGGGCATCGGCAAGCCCTCGTCAGACAGGGTCGTAGGGTTGAGGATTCGCACACCACCTTCCAGATAATGGCTCAACGACAGAGCTTCGCGAGAACCCTTCAATCGTTCCCTGACCCGGCGACTGGTGAGCCACCAATCCGCCTGCAACCGATCGGACGACCCGGCCACAACCAGCGAGCCGGGCTCCGTACCGTAATAGTCCACAAAATACCGCGATACCACCGCCCCCAGTTTACGAATATTCATATGCGCGCTGCGACTCATCAGTGGGTCGAACGTCCAAGTCACCAGACGAATGCCGCGCCGCATGGCGAAATCCCGTTGGGCCAGCTTGAGGCGATAACCGATGCCCTGCTCGCGGTACTCGCTCAGAACGGCCAGTCGCTTGGAAAAGAGTTTCAAATCGGCCATCGCCGGACGGCTCTCATCATCCGCTTCGGTGCCCAGGAAGCCGATCAGGCAGCCGACCATTTTTCGCTTCACAAACGCGCCCAGCACCAGCCCGCCGTTCCGGGCAATGGAAACCAACATATGCTGGTGGATAAGATCGGCCGGGTTTTCCCCCCACACGGATTGTTGAATCGCCACCACATCCGCCATCTCATGCCAATCCCGCAACGGCCGAATCTCAAGGTCATCACTCATCCTAGGCTCCTCGTGGGCGACGCCTGCGGAACAAAAAACGCAGCAGTTGTGGCAGGTAGTGTTGCCCAGGCATGTACGTCAGGATTGTATCCTCAAAGCGCACGGGCGTAATGCCCAACTCATCAGACATACTGCTCAACCCAGCCGTCCGGTGACTGGCCAGGATATCAAACCACTGTGGCGTCGTCGGCCAGCGCGGGAAGAGGCGGCCAATCGCCCGCGTCAGCCAGCGCAACGCGTAGGGCGGCAGGGAGACGATCATCCGTGATGCCCGGGTCACCCGCATCACGGTCCGCACCATCTCGTTAAACGTGACATACTCCGGACCACCAACTTCCAACACCCGATCCACGGTATCCAGGTTGTCCATGCTCCGCACCAGCCCTGCCGTCAGATCGTGAATGTTCAGGGGCTGAAGCAGGGTTTCCCCCTGCCCTGGCTGGAAAAAGAGCACCGGGTTGGCCCGGAGCAACATGGCTATCCCGTTGACAAATCGATCCTGTTCCCCAAAAAGCACGCCACTGCGCACAATGGTGTACGGCAGGCCGCTCTCCCGGACTGCGGCCTCCATCTGGCCTTTGGCCCACAGGAGCGGATAGGCTGAAGACGGCGCAGCGCCCAGATGACTCATCACCACCAGGCGGCCAATCCGCGCCTCAAGCGCCGCTTTGATCACCGCGCGCGTCCCGTTAATATCCACCCTTTCCAGGTCACCAGGCCCCCCCCACCATTGCGCGCTCGCCAGGTGAAACACCGTATGGACGCCGGACATCGCCTTCGCCAGGTCTTCCGGTTGATAAATGCTCCCAGGGAAAACATCGACTGAACGATCGGGCCATGGCAGTCGAATCCGCCCGCCCCGTTGAGGCATACTCAGCACCCGCACCGGCCACCCGGCCTCAATCAGACGAGGGACCAAATGCCGGCCCACGAATCCCGTTGCGCCAGTGACCAGAATCATGCGAGGCATTATAACACGGACCGCGCCATAATCATGGGCTTTTTGCCCAATAGCCAGGCTGGCCATAATATTCCGGATGGCTCGTTCCTGGTTGTCACTCTGGCCGGGCAACCGCGACCCCAGCCCGACAATGGGGTTATAACTTGAGGTATAATCAGTTTCTGCAACCGATCAGGCAATCGCCCTGCCTGAAAAACCAGCGCCTTTGTAGGACTGATGAGGAGAGACACCGTGGATAGACGTCGTGTGGTCGTGACCGGTATGGGTATCTACAGCCCGATCGGCAATGACCTGGATACCGTCTGGCACAACGCGGCGAACGGCATCAGCGGCATCGACTTTATCAAAAGCTTTGACACAACTGACCTTCCCGTCATCTTTGGCGGCGAGGTCCGCGGGCTGGACCCGGTCGAACTGTTCGGTCGCCGGGAAGCGCGCCGCATGGACCGCCTGACCCACCTGGCCGCCGCCGCGGCCAAGCAGGCCATCGAGGATGCCGGCATCACCGTTACCGAGAGTAACTGCTATGACGTGGGGGTGCTGATCGGGTCGGGTATGGGTGGGATCACGACCATCATCGAGGGAATCAAGGATATTCTGCATAAGGGCGCTCGCAGCGTGAGCCCCCTGCTGGTCCCGATGATGCTGCCCGACAGCCCTGCCGCCAAGGTCTCCATGATGTGGGGTTTTCGCGGCCCTAACATGGCGATTTCCACCGCCTGCGCCACCGGCAACAATTCCATTGGCGAGGCATGTGAGATAATCCGTCGGGGCGCTGCCGAGGTGATGATCGCTGGCAGCACAGAGGCCGGGTTGGTCGAACTGGCGATGGCCTCCTTCAACAATATGCAGGCGATCTCGCGTCGCAACGACGATCCCAAAGCGGCTTCCCGTCCCTTTGACCGCGATCGCGATGGCTTTGTCGTCAGCGAAGGGGCTGGCATCCTGGTGCTGGAAGCGCTGGAACATGCCCAGGCGCGCGGCGCAAAAATCTACGCGGAACTGATCGGCTACGGATCAACGGCGGATGCTTTCCACGTCACGGCCCCGCTGGAAGATGGCGCGGGAGCGCAGGCGGCCATGCGCAAGGCGCTCCAGGACGCCCACCTGACCATCTACGACATCAGCTACATCAACACCCATGGCACCAGCACCCCCCTGAACGACGCCAGCGAAACCCGAGCCCTCAAAGGAGTCTTTGGGGAACATGCCTACAATGTTCCGATGAGCGCCACCAAGTCCGTGACGGGCCACCTGATGGGGGCAGCGGGAGCAGTGGAAGCCATCCTGAGCGTGCAGGCGATCAACGCCCAGTTCATCCCCCCGACCATCAACCTGGACAACCCTGACCCGGAATGTGACCTGAACTACACCCCCCACCAAGGCGTCCCGGCCCCGATCGAAACCGTGATGAGTAATTCGTTCGGCTTTGGCGGACACAATGCGGTGTTGATC
>DAOTXK010000180.1:0-7194 GCA_034435395.1 Anaerolineae bacterium
ACCCCCGTGGGGCCGCCCCAACGAGATCGGGCGCGACAGAACCTCGCCCAGCTGGGTGAGGACGGGGATGCCGGAAGCCGCCAGGCCCGGCGCGAGGCCGGTCAGATCGATGGCCGGGTAGGGGATGCTGACGATGCCCTGTGCGCCGCCAAGGTATGGCTTAAACACGTCGGAGAGCGCCACCAGCCGGATGATCTCCCCAAAGCCCAGGGTGACGATAGCCAGGTAGTCGCCGCGCAGCCGCAGCACGGGGATGCCCAGCAGCACCCCGGCCAGGCCGCTGACGACCACGGCGGCAATCCATCCCACCCAGAAAGACGACACATGGCACCACGCGGCCTGTTCGACCGCATTAAACGTGCGCGCGGGCCAGGCGATGCCCGGCGTAAAGGGAGCGCTGGCCCGCAGACCGCCCTCGTCGCTCAGGTAAGGGCTGAGGACCGCCTGCTGGCCGACCACGGCGGTGACTTCCCCGGCCTGCAGGGCTTCCATCGCCTGCTCCAGGCGCGCAAACCGGACGACCTCGGCCCGGGGGATGACGGTCGCCGCATGGACGGCAGTGGTGTCCTGCACCACACCAACCGGCTCACCGCTCAACAACTGATACCCGTCCTCAAGCGCGCCCTGGTCGGCCATCGCCTGCTGAACCACGATGACGTTGTCGCCCGGCGGCGGGCAGGTGATGATGTTGGGGGTGGTCAACACGCCGGTGGTATAAGCGCCGATGGTGAAGAAGGCCACATATCCCAGGTCCAGCAATCCGGCGTAGCCCACCACGATGTTCAGCCCCAGGCCCATCATCACGTACAGGCCAACCAGATCGATGACATTGTTGATGTACCCGGTCAGCAGTTGCGGGATGACCAGGGCGAAGGCCAGCCCGGCAGCGCCGATCATGATCTGACTGGTGCTCCGCTGTCGGCGGTTGAACCGTTCGAACAGGGCATGTGACTGGGGAGCCGTCCGGGTTATGATGATCTGGGCGGCGGCCATGATGGCTGTGATGGCGATGGCGGCGACCAGGGTCATCTCGCCTGCGCTGTAGAGGACGCCAAGGGTCAACAGCGATACCAGGATGGTGAGGCCGATTCGGTGGGCGGCATGAGAGGTGCTGCTTAAGGCGGCACCCACGGCAGCCAGCGCCCCACCCACGACCACCAGCAGGGCCGTCACCCCCACGGCGCTCCTGCCCAGCAGGAACGACGACAGGATCGGCGGTGGGGGGCTGCCCAGCCAGGACGGGACCGTCTCACTGGTGGCCCCGGTGACGAACAGCAGGAGAGCCAGCAGCAGCCCCAGCGCCGCGCCAGCCAGGGCTGATTCCGCCGCCCGTGTGGCCAGCCGGTCCCGCTGACGCCACAGGGCCAGCCCGAACCCGCCTCCGACCAGGATCACCACGCCCAACGCATCGGGCAGGGAGATGATACGGTTGATCTGATCCTGGAGCATGCCCAGGACAAAGGTGATGGTGATGCTGAGCAACACGATGCTGCGCACCCGACCCGGGAGTAAGGTGATAAGCGCTCCCACTGCCCCTATGGCTCCGCCGATGACCAGCAACAGCAGATAGCCAAGCGCCGTTATTTCCTGTTCAAACGAGAGCAGGGCGACCAGTTGTTCGTTGACATTGGGGAACACGATCGTCATGTTGATGGCGGCAGCCGCGGCGTTGATTTGCGTCGCCAGGAAAACTGCCGCGACCATGATCAGCACCAGCACGGCGGTGGCCACCGCGCCATTGACCGCCAGACTGAGCGGCCCGGACGCTGGGGCGCGTCTGGCGGCGTAGAATCCTGCCACCAGGAACACGCCCAGGAGGAGGGCCGTGCTGAGGGTGAGGGCGTCGGCGATGACGTAGCGTTCCGTAAACACATTCAGCATGCCGATCACGGCGACGAAGGCCATTCCCAGACCGATGAACAGGCCGCTGCGGATGGAAGCACGGGAGATAGTCATCACGCTATGCTTTCTTTTCGCTGAGGACTTCACCCAGGATGCCGCTGGGCCGGAAGATGAGCACCAGGACCAGCATGCCAAAGGCAATCACGTCCTTGAGCTGGGTAGGGATGTCCAGCAAGGACGGGGCGACCGATTCAATGATACCCAGGAAAAAGCCGCCCACCGCCGCGCCCGGTATATTGCCGATGCCGCCCAGCACGGCGGCGGTGAACGCTTTCAGGCCGGGGAGGAAGCCCATCATGTGGGTGACCTGTCGGTTATATAGGGCGAAGAGCACGCCTGCTGCCCCGGCCAGTATGGCCCCCAGGACAAAGGTGGAGACGATCACGCCATCGACATTGATGCCCATCAGCGCTGCCGTGTTTTTGTCCTCGGCGACGGCGCGCATGGCCTTGCCGGTTTTGGTGCGCTGCACAAAGAACCACAGCCCCAGCATCATGGCGATAGCGGTGATAAAGACCAGGAAATAAATCGGTCGGAAGACGATCTCGATGCCCGCCAGCTCAACCGGGTACCGCCCGCTGACCAGGTCCAGCCCCAGGCAAGTCTCGACTCCCTCGACCGCCGCGCATTCCACGTTGAAGATTTGGGGCAGGATGTAAAAGTGGACGTTGGGGTAAACTTTGGGGCTGGAACCGAACAGGCCGCGGAATGCCTGCTGCAAGAAGATGCTGGCCCCGATGGCCGTGATCAGGGGGACCAGGCGGGGGGCCTTACGCAGGGGACGGTAAGCTATTCGTTCCAGACCAATGGCGATGGTCACCGAGGTGGCAATGGCGACGGCAAAGACGGCGATCAGGGCGATCAGCGGGTTTTGGTCCAGGAAGCTGATTTCATTTTCGGGATCGACAAAAATTTTGCTCAAGGCGTCGATCACGAAAAAACCGACATAAGTCCCGCCCATAAAGACCTCGCCATGGGCGAAGTTAATCATAAAGAGGATGCCGTAGACCAGCGTATAGCCGAGCGCGATCAGCGCATAGACGCTGCCCTGGGCGAGGCCGAAGATCAGCTGGCGGACAAAGGTTTCCAACGTGTAATTGCCGGCGGCGATGGTCTTACCTGCCTGGTAGATGATCACGGCCAGCACGATGATGCCCACCATGGTGAGCGGACTGCGCACTGTGCTCGTAGCCAGGCGTTCCAGCAGTTCGCTGCCGGTATTTCGCGCGCGTGCGCCGACACTTGGTGAGGCCATTAGCGGCTCCTCTTACCTGCCAGGGGAGTAGGTTCCATAAAGAAAAGGCAGGGGAGGGAAGGTCTCCCTCCTCTGCCAAACGCATGAGCGGATTTTACCTCGCCACCCCCATGGAGACCCACTGGCCATTCTGGACCTGATAGACATCGATGATAGCGCCGCCGCACTCGCCGAATTCATCGCAGGTGAGGAGGCCGGTGAGGCCGGGGTAGTTGGCGGTGGCGCGGATGGCTTCCGCGAGGGCCTGGCGGTTGATGACCAGGTTGCCGGCGGCGTCCAGCTGGCCGACCTGCTCGATGGCGGCGAGGATGACGCCGTAGGCGTCGTAGGCCTGGCCGTGGAAGGGGGCGATGGGGGCTTCGCCGTAGGTTTCCTGGTAGCGGGCGAGGAAGGCCATCATGGCATCGCTGCTGACGGGGACGGGGGCGGAGGCGTAGACGCCCTCAGCCGCTTCGCCAGCCAGGTCGATGGTTTCGGGGGTCTGGAGGCCGTCGGCGCTCATGAAGGGGATGTCCTCCAGGCCGACGTCGGCGCGCTGCTCGATCAGGCGGGCCCCCTCGGCGGGGAAGCCGACGAAGTAGAGCAGTTCGGGGTCCGCCTGAGCGATGTTCTCCAGGACGGCGCGGAAGTCGGTCTCGCCGACGTTGATGGCCTGGGCGGAGACGACGGTGCCGCCGAGGGCTTCGAAGGCCTCGGTGGTGTTGACGACCAGACCCTCACCGTAGGGGCTGCCGTCATGGATGGTGGCGATGCGGCGGACACCGAGGGTGTTGTAGATGAAGTCGGCGGCCACCGGTCCCTGGATGGCGTCGGTGGAGACGACGCGGTTGAAGGCCAGGGAGCCATCTTCGGTCAGGGTGGCGGCGGTGCAGGAGGGGCTGACCATGGTCAGGCCGGCTTCCTCGTAGACGCTCTTGGCGGCGGTGCAGGAGGACGAGCACATGCTGCCGATGACGGCGACAATGCTCTCATCGCTGGCGAAGCGGTTAGCCACGGTCTGGCCGCCCTCCGCCGAGCACAGGTCGTCCTGCGGGTCAATCTCCACCCTGAACTCCGCCCCGCCCACGGTGACGGTCGGCTGGTCAGCCTGCGCCAGTTCCACCCCGCGCAACTCGTCTACCCCCAGCGGCTCGATACCTTCCCCTGACAGCCCGGCCGCAAACCCGATCCGCACCGGCTGGCCGGGGGCGATGACGACCTGTTCGTCACCCTGGCCCAGGGCAGGTAGCGTGCTGCTCGACAGCGTCAACAAAAGCAAGATGATGAACGCATACAAAAAGGTTCGGCGTTTCATGGCTTCTCTCCCTTTTGGTAAATGACGTTGTTTTTTCGTGCGATGGATACGCCTCCACGGATACGAATAAGGGGCGACCCATGCGTGGCAATCGATCCCCGGTGTTGCGGCTGTTATTGATCAACTGTCTTCGCACGGTCACCAGGTCGGCAAGAAGCCACCGCTCCACGACTCACCCGGCAGCTTCTCCTTCTCACAACCGCTGCGGCTTCCCCCTTGCCGCGACTTCTTCGTCGGTTTCTGGCATTGCCTGTTAAGCGGCCCCGGCGGCCAGGGATAGTGATACGGTCATGCCGGGGGACGGCGACCGTGTGGCCCGCCGGGCGATCACCTCCTCGCTCATCGCGCGCCCGGCCATTCCAGCATCCGAGCGCAATATGCGGCGCATCGACTCAGGCTCCCGCGAGCGGCTGAAAGACTGGGAACATGGCCTCTCCCCCGGTGGGGCCTCCCAGACACGGTACCACTGGGTTGTGGGTAGACTCGGTAATGCCGGATATCATAACACAATGCGACGCATTGGCAAGCAAAATGTAACTCACTCCCTAAACAAAATGTGTCCTGAGGGAAACCGGCCGGGCCGTCCGGTTGGGAGCAGAACGGAGAAAAATTATCCGATTTTTGGGGGGCAGGGCGGGGGGAAGGAGGGCTGATCGAACAGCTATCAGCCCTCCTGATGGGGCAGCGATCACAGGGATTGGACGGTAGGCGGTGGGATGTCCCCGACATGCATCCTCCCTGGCAGAGAGGGACTTTCAGAGCGTTTCCAGGTAGCGCAGTCGCTCCCATTCACTGACATGGATGCGGTATTCGTCCCACTCCAGCAACTTGGCGCGGCGGTAGGCGTGGTAGATATGTTCGCCCAGCGCCTCCTGCAGCAAAACGTCGGCGTCCAGTTCTTCCACGGCTTCCTGCAGACTGCCAGGCAGAACGCCCACGCCCTTGGCGGTGCGTTCCTCGTCGGTCCATTCGTAGACATCGTCGCTCACCGGGGCGGGCGGAGCCAGCTTCTTCTCGATGCCATCCAGCACGGCCCGGAGCATCACGGCAAAGGCCAGATATGGGTTGGCGCTGGGGTCCGGGAAGCGCAGCTCGACGCGGGTGGACTGCTCGCGTCCGGGGCTGTAGCGGGGCACACGGATCAGCGCCGAACGATTGCGCTGCGCCCAGCAGATATAAACCGGCGCTTCATAGCCTGGTGTCAGGCGCTTGTAACTGTTCACGGTGGGGGCCACCACCGCCGCCATGGCTCGGGCATGGGACAACTGGCCGGCCACAAAATGCTGCGCCGTGGGCGAGAGCTTGAACACACTGCTGCCAGCGTCGTAAAAAACGTTCTCACCAGTGTTCTTGTCCACCAGGCTCTGGTGACAGTGCATGCCGCTGCCGTTGATGCCGAAGATCGGTTTGGGCATGAAGGTCCCGAACAGCCCATGCAGGGAGGCAATGCCCTTGACGGTGTACTTGAAGGTGATGGCGTTGTCGGCGGTGTGTAGGGCGTCCGAATAGCGGAAATCGATCTCGTGCTGGCCGATGGCGACCTCGTGGTGCGCCATTTCCACATCGATCTTGAGCGCTTTCAGGGCGCTGACGATGTCCGAGCGAACGCGCTGGGCCTCATCATTGGGGGAGAAGTCGAAGTAACCGCCGACATCGTGGGGCACTGCCCGGTGGGTCTCCCCGTTCTTGCGGAACAGGAAAAATTCCAGTTCTGGCCCGACGTTGTAGACGTAACCCATCTCTTCGGCTTTGGCCACCGCCCGTTTGAGCGCGTAACGCGGGTCACCTTCAAATGGCTCGCCATCGGGCCGGTGGACATCGCAGATGATCCGCGCCCGGAGCGAGACTTCGCCGCCCGTCCAGGGCAGCACGCGGTAGGTCCGCGCGTCTGGCTGCAAGAACATATCGGATTCCTCGATGCGGGCAAACCCCTGAATCGACGAACCATCGAACCAGACGCCGCGTTCGAAGGCCTCTTCTAGAGCCGTTGGGGGAATCGTAACACTTTTGGTGGTGCCTAAAACATCTGTAAACTGGAGGTCGATAAAACTGACGCCACGGTCCTTTACATCCTTGAGGACCTCCTTCTCCTTGTCGTTCACCATGGTCTCTCCTTAGAGCAATAAGATACTCGACGTTGGGCAAGAAAGCCGAAAAAACCATGGGACACCCTTGTACCTCATTTAGCAGAAATTAGCCAGGGTGATCCTGTCCCATCCAGTTTGTTCTTTTAGCACAAGCAATGAGGCTTATTACCGATTTGTGTGCAGCATCCGGAGGGCCGTCGGAAAAACCGGGTGCCGTATGGGGACTGGGGGGTGGCGTGATCACGTGGCCGGGGATTGGAGGAAGGTCTGGAGCGCTTGCACCCTGTTAAGCGCGATCTGGGTGCTGGCGCGATCGATGCGCCGTACCAATCCGCACAGCACGTCTTTCGGGCCGAACTCAATATAACGGGTGACGCCCGCCTGTTGCAGGGCCTCGATGCTTTCCGTCCACCGGACGGCGGAGGTGAGTTGGTCGCCGAGTTCCGCCCGGATGGCCTCGGCATCCAGGAGGGGGGCGGCGGTGACGTTGCCGATGACGGGGATGTCCGGCTGGCGGAAGGTGATGCTCTCCAGGACGCGGCGGAAGTCAGCCTGGACGGGGGCCATCAGCGGCGAGTGGGAGGCGATGCTCACCGCCAGCTTCACGGCGCGCCGCGCCCCGGCGGCGTCAGCCAGGGCCAGGCCGCGCTCCAGGG
>DAOTXK010000181.1:0-6524 GCA_034435395.1 Anaerolineae bacterium
GTCTACACCTGGCTGGACGACGCCACCCTGCTAGCCGCCACCAACAACGCCTCCCGGGTGCTGGTCAACCAGCCGACCGCCGAATCCTTCTGGCTGGTCGATCTGGCGGGCGGCCAGGCCACGCCGCTGGTCAGGCTCGACCGCACCATCCTCGGCGCGTATGCCGTCGCCCCAGGCGGCTGCCTGACGCCTGCTGCTGGCCGATGAGCCAGTTAGACCGCGCCGATGGCGCAGGGAGGGCAGTGTGAACCTCTTCACCCGGCAGGTCCCTGCCCGCACCTGGCTGATAATCCCGCTGCTCGCCCTGCTGCTCACCGCCTGCAACCTGGCCGCTACTCCGTCTCCCGCACCATCGACAGCGGAGCCAGCGCCCGGCGAGGGCCGCCTGGTGGTGACCTGGGTCGATTCCGGCAACCTGATGGTCTGGCGGAGCAGCGAGGCAACGCCCCGCCGGATCGCCTCCGGCGCGGTGGTGCGGCCTTTCCTCAGCCCGGATGGCGGGCATATCGCCTTCACCCGTGGCCCCCAGGGCAACGCGCTCTCCCTGTGGGCCGCTGACGCTGACGGCGTGGCCGAGCGGGAGCTGGTCGGCCCGGAGGCGCTGGCCATCGACGGGGATGCTGCGCAGGTCAGACGGCACATCGGGCAGGTGGCCTGGTTGGACGCCCGGACCGTGCTGTTCAACACCCTCCTGGTGCCGCAGTTCCCGGCCCCCGGCGGCAGCAAAGCCGACGATCTGTGGCGCGCCGATGCCATCACCGGCCAGGCGGCTCGCCTGCTGCCCGATGGCCAGGGCGGCGACTTCGCCATCAGCCCGGACGGCGTCTGGATCGCCCTGGTCACGCCAGGGGCCTACGCGGGCGCGCCGGGCCTGATCCGCCTGACCACCGCCCGTGGCGAGGCCGTGGCCGACCTGCTGCGCTTCGACGCCGCCAGCACCGCCAGCGAGTACGCCTTTTACCCCCGCCCGCACTGGCTGCCCGACTCGTCGGCGCTGCTGGTCGCCATCCCCGACCCTGATCTCGTCTACCCGTCCCAGGCAGGGGAAACGCCGCGCACGGCGGCCCTGTGGCGCGTCGATACTGCCGGGGTCGCCCGTCAGATCGGGGCCGTGCCCGCCAGTTTCTTCGGGCTGCCGCGCTGGTCGCCGGATGGGGCCTGGATGACCTACCTGGAACAGGTGGGAGCCGTCACCGATAATGCCCTGGCCCTGATCCTGGCGCGCGGCGACGGGAGCCAGCCGGAACGAATCGTGACCGGGAGCGCTGGCGCGCTGGAGCCGCCTGCCTGGCATCCCGAACGCGCAGTCTTCACCTATACTTCCGGCGCGCCCGGCGAGGTGTGGCTCGGCTCTCCCGACGCGCCACCGACTCGTTTTCCCGCCGGGGGCCAGCCAGCTTTCGCGCTGATCTGGGTCGATGCCACGGCAGCCATCTACGCCAGCGCGCCCGGCGGCCCCTACGAACTTCGCCTGTTCGACCGGGACAACACCCCGGCGCTCATCGCGGTTGTCCAGGGGAGTTTCCCCGCCTTTGACGCGGTACGAGCGCCGTAAACAGCCGGGCTTCCCCGTGCGGCGCAACCCAAACCCTTCTTTGCCCGTATAAACATCCAGATGCACGTTTGGATCATCATCTATGCTGACCATTACTAAACAGGGAGTAAATTGTCATGGAAACGACTAGTCACCGCGGTTATCGGTCGCTGTTCTGGCCGCTGATCCTGATCGGCGTCGGCGTCGTGTGGCTGCTGAGCAACGTTGGCATCATCACCGGCGCGAACCTCGTTGTGCTGTTGCGCCTCTGGCCGCTGCTGCTGATCGCCATCGGCCTGGACCTGCTGTTCGGACGCCGCTCGCCGGCCCTCGGCGCGCTGATCGGCCTGGGCACGCTGGTCGTGGCCATCGTGCTGATGCTGGTCGGCCCCGGCCTGGGATGGACGGGCGACTATGAGGTGAAAACTGCCAGTTTCAGCGAGCCGGTCGGCGACGCCCGCTCCGCCGAGGTCTCGCTCAACCTGTCGGTCGGCAGGACGACCGTCTCGCCCCTGCGCGACTCCAGCAACCTGATCGAAGCCGACCTGAGTTATCTCGGCGAAGTCGAGTTCCGGGCGGAAGGCGAAAGCCACAAGGTTGTCGAGCTGCGCCATGTTCGCGGGGTGCAGGCGCAGTTCCCGTTCGATTTCCTTGGCTGGGCCGCCCCTGGCGGGGAACTGACCTGGGATATCGGCCTCAGCCCGAACGTTGACCTGAACCTGACGATCGGCGGCGGCGTCGGCGACGCCAGTATCGACCTGAGCGGCCTCCAGTTGACTGATCTGACGGTCAACAGCGGCGTGGGCACCATCGCGTTGACCGTCCCGGCGACGGGGGAGCGTTATGCCGCCACCATCAACAGCGGCGTGGGGGACTTCACCCTCACCGTCGCCGAAGGCGCAGCGGTCGAGCTGGACATCAACGGCGGCGTCGGCGGCTTCACCATCGACGTGCCGGATGGCGCGGCCGTCCGCCTCGAGGCGAATACCGGCCTGGGCGATGTGAGCGTGCCCGGCTGGTTGTCGCGGGTCAGCGGCGACGCCGACAACGGCGTGTGGGAGACGGAGAACTTCAGCGGCGCTGAAAACCAAATCAGCATCCAGTTTGACGGCGGCATCGGCGGCCTGACCATTCGCTGATCGCCGCGCCGGGAGCAGGTGGGGCGTGGCCGATGCGTCCTGCCTGCCCCGGCCAATGCCTGGTTTAGCCAGCGCCCGGTGTTTTACCGCAGCAAAAGGGTATTTGTTGGTCAGAGGGGGGACCTTCCAGTGGAAATCAACATGAGAAGCCAGACGTTTTGGGCGATTGTCCTGATCATCGTGGGAGTGCTTCTGCTCGTCGGTGATCTGAGCCTGCTGATCGCCGTGCTGTTCATCGCCTTTGGGGTCGGCATGATCATCGTCCGGCCATCGATAGAAGAAGCCCACTTCAGCGAACCGGTCGGGGAAACCCGCGCCGCCAGCGTGGATATCAACCTGTCGGTCGGCGAGGCCCAGGTCGCGACCCGGCCCGATTCCGACCACCTGATCGACGCCGATCTGGTCTACCTGGGCTCCGTCCACTTCGCGGTGTCTGGCGAGGACGAAAAACGTATCACCCTGCGGCAGAGCAGCACTCCCATGGACTGGCTGAACAACCTGTTCGGCTGGATCGGCGTCAACCGCAAGCTGCGCTGGGCGATCAACCTCCACCCGGACGTGCCGACCGCCCTCCAGCTCCAGGGCGGCGTCGGCCAGGCGACAGTAGACCTGAGCGGCCTGCAGCTCACCGACCTCTCCCTGCAAGGCGGCGTGGGCGAGATGCGGATCACCCTGCCCGCCCCGGACGAGCGTTACCAGGCCCGCATCAAGGGCGGCGTGGGCGAGATCGCGGTCCGGATCGCTGACGACGCCGACCTGGAGCTGAACATCAGCAGCGGCGTCGGCGAGATCACCGTTGACCTGCCGACCGAAGCGGCGGTCCAGATAAAGGCCCGCACGGGCCTGGGCAAGATCAACGTCCCCCGGCGCTTGGCGCGCGTGGAAGGCCAGGGCGACATGCCCCTTGGCGGCAGCGGCGTCTGGCAGACGGCGGACTACGACAGCGCCGACCGCCGCATCACCATTGACGCCGAGGGTGGCATCGGACAGTTAAACTTCCGATAGTCCCTGCTCCCGCCAAAGCAGCGGGGCGACCGGCTGGCCGCCCCGCTGGTGATTCCCATGAAGGAAAGTGAAGGGGAAACTCACTCTTCCACCACCCGAAGCGTATACGTCCCCACGCCGTCGTTGAGGTTTCGCACGAACAGGATGTACGTCCCGTCAAAGGGGATGTAGGTATCATCGGAGCGGGCGACAGCCGCCCCCGCCGTGTTGAAGGTGCCCAGCGGCAGGTAGTCCGGATCGTAGAGGGTGAAGGCCAGCTCCAGCCCCGGCGACTCCACCGCCAGCTCAAAGACCACCACCTCGCCGCCCTTCATCTCCACCGTGTAGGCATGGAACGTATCGAGGGCGCGGAACTCGCCGGAGGCCATGCGGTCGGGTTCCTCCATCGGCGGGTCGAACATGCCGCCGCCGGTCTGCAACTCCGGCACCAGCGACTCGATCTCCCCGGCCACATCCCCCGCCCCGGCGACCGCTTCGATCCGGACCTCGTAGGCCCCGGTCACGGGCAGGCTGATCTCGGCGATGGTCTCCGGCGCGCCCGGCCCGCCGCGATCCACCGTCGCCAGCGGGACCTGGTCAGGGTCCAGCAACGAGAGACGGATATCCAGGTCGGCGTTCGCCGGCGTGAAGGTCAGGGTGTAGGCGGAGAGCCGGACGGCCTCGAAGACACGCTGTGACGGCTGGGCGGCGCTCACCTCGACGATATAGGGCCTGTCTTTTTCGAACGGGCCATAGCCCGGAAACAGGCGGACCGGCGTCGGCGGGAGCAGCGTGGCCGTCGGGGCCGGGGTCGGCGTCGGGCCGCTCGGCGTCTCGGTCGGCGGGGGCGGCAGAGGCGTGATCGTCGGCGGCGCGGCGGTCGCGCACCCGGTCAGCAGAACCATCACCACCAGCAACAGTTGTCCTATCCCTCGCATGTCCGCCCCTCCCGATCAACAGCGGCCAGCTATCAGCCGTCAGCGGTCAGCCGTCAGCGGTCAGCCGTCAGCGGTCAGCCGTCAGCGGTCAGCCGTCAGCGGTCAGCCGTCAGCGGACGGCCTCTGGCGGCGGCCGCACCCGCGCACCACCGCCCAGTGTACCCGTCTCCGGCCCCAGGGGCCACCGCCCGGCGTTCCCCCTGCTGCCCGCCCTATCCGCCGCGCAGCAGCGGGATCAGGTCCTCGCCGACCACGATCTGAATGTCATAGACGGTGGCGTTGTCGCTGCCCGGCTGCACCCGCGTCACCGGGAGGCCCAGCATGGCGGCCAGCAGCCGCGCCGTGTAGGGGTTGCCGGTGTAGTCCTTGATGATCGTGTCGCGGTAGTCGGAACGCGCCGCGTTGCCGACCTCCGCCACGCCAAAGCCGTGACCGATCAGCCATTCGCGCATCTCGGCGGCCAGGCCCTGAGCGGTGGTGCCGTTGACCACGCTCAGGACGGCGTTTTCACCCGCCGCCAGCCGCCGCAGATCGTCCTGGCTCAGCTGGACCGGGTTGAACAGGTCCTGCACCAGACTCCGCATGGCGTCCCCGCGCAGGCGGAGCACCTGGTCGCCGTCCGCCGTCGTCTCCAGGTAGACGTAGTTGTTGTCCAGCACGGCCTGGGTGATGTTCTCCGGCGGGATCTCCTGGGCCAGCATGGCCAGGCTGACGATCGCCTCGAAGCTCAACGTGGTCTGCACGTCCTGGCGGACCGCCTCCCACAGCGCGGACGCCCGCCCCAGCAGGGCGCTCATCCCTCCCAGGCTGAGCACCCGGTCGCGCACCGCCTGGATGACCTGCTGCTGCCGCCGCGCCCGGTCGAAGTCGCCGCCCTGCGTATGGCGCGTGCGGGCGTATTGCAGCAACCGCTCCGCGTCCAGCGGCTGGCAGCCGGGATCGAAGTGCACGGTCATATAGCCGTAACTGCCGTCCGGGTACTGCTCGTCGTGGATGGTCTGGTCAATGCACACCTCTACCGGGGCGATGGCCTCCACCACCGTCAGGAACAGGTCGAAGTTGATGCGGACCGTGTGGTCGATGCGCAGACCCAGGTTCTGCTGGACGGTCGCCGCCGCCAGCGCCGGGCCGCCGCCGGGCACGTCGAACGAATCGCCCAGCGCGTTGGCCGTGTTGATGCGACCCGGCTCAAAGCCAGGGATGTTGACCCACAGGTCGCGGGGGATGGACAGCATGGCCGCCGTCTTACGGACCGGGTCCAGGCTGAGCACGATCATGGTGTCGGTGCGGAAGGGGCCTTCCTCGCCGCGTCGCTGATCGATTCCCAGCAGCAGGATGGTGACCCGGTTGGGGTCCGACCAGGCTTCAACTGCCGGGGGGGCGTTGACCACCTCGGCCACCGGCGTCCCCCCGACGGCGTCCTGGGGGGCCGCGCTGGCAAGCGGAGTCGGCACCAGGCCGGGGAACAGGCCCACCGGAGTCGGCGTGGGCCGCAGCCCCAGCGGATCGAAGACGGGCAGGTCGGCGATCGCGCTGGCGTCGATGGCCAGCTGCCGGACGCCGCTGTAGACCAGCACCGCCGTCGCCGCCGTGAGCAGCATCATCACCAGGATAAAGGTCAGCACCATCCACGGGGAAACGCGCATCACACCAATCCTGTTCCCTCCCGACCGATCATAAGCGCCGCCGGTCACAGGTGCCGCCGGTCACGAGTGCCGCATTATACCGCGTTCGGCCCGTCCTGCCCCGTCCGCTGTCCTGACGGGCAACTGACGCCCAGAAAACGGCGCCAATGGGTCGCGCCAGCCCTCCGTCGATAGCGCCACACCCTCAATACCAGGTCGCCCAGGGATCGTCCGGATCGCGCGCGCCATAGATCACGGTCAGGCGGATCTCGTCCACGAAAACGTGGAAGGCATAGGTGTCGCC
>DAOTXK010000182.1:0-23613 GCA_034435395.1 Anaerolineae bacterium
GTCATGACCGGATGGGGCGGGACTTCGACCCCGATCACATTCTGGCGCTGACGCCCCAACGCTCTTACAAGCTGGTGAAGGTTGAGCTTGTCGGCAATTATGCCCTGCAATTCTTCTGGGATGACGGCCATCACGCGGGCATCTTCGCCTGGGATTACCTGTACCGTCTTTGCCCGCCCCCGGCGGAGGAGGCCGATCAGGCGACAGGCTGACCTAAGAGGCGCAGGGCCTCCCTGCCGTGCTCGCTGCAACTGGGGCTTTAGAGGTAGTCCTTAAGGTGGTGCTGCACGGCGTAAGCGGCGGCTTCCGCCCGGTTGGAAACGTTGAGCTTGCTGAGGATGTTGCTGACGTAGTTGCGCACGGTGCCTTCCCCCAGGAAGAGCGCCTGGGCGATCTCGCGGTTGGTTTTTCCTTCGGATACCAGATTCAGGACCTGCATTTCCTGGGCGGTCAGGTCGGCGAACGCCTCCGCCTCTTCCTGCCGCTTGGCGCGGCGCACCTCGTCCAGCACGCGTTTGGTCACGCTGGGGTCCAGCAGGACTTCATCGCGGCCCACCGCCTCAATCGCCTGGATCAGGCTTTGCCCATCGATCTGTTTGAGGAGATAGGTTTCCGCCCCGGCGCGGAGGGCTGAGAACAGCATTTCATCTTCCTCATATGAGGTCAACATGATGACCTTAATCTGTGGGTGCTTCTGCTTGATCGCCTGGCAGGCTTCGATGCCGCTGGCCCCCGGCAGCCGTATGTCCATCAGGATCACATCGGGCTGGTGAATGTCCGCTTTCTCGATGGCCTCTTTGGCGGTGCGGGCTTCGGCGACCACCTCCAGACCCGGTCGGTGGGAGAGGAGGTCCTTAAGTCCCAGCCGCACTACTTCGTGATCGTCGACGATCATGATGCGTTGTTCGGTCATGGATGGCATCCCTTAGACTGCGTGTTCATCCTGTCTGGTTCATCGTCAAGCGTTTATAAGCCGCCGGGTCTGCTGATCGCTTGCGTTCGACGAGTGGTAAGCCCAGTAACCTGGCTATTATAACGCAAAGACTCAGCCCCTGCTCACAAAAAAGACGCCCAGGGAGGGCGTCTGATCAGAGTAGCGGGGGCAGGATTCGAACCTGCGACCTCCGGGTTATGAGCCCGACGAGCTGCCACTGCTCTACCCCGCATCGACGGATGGTAGTATATCAGCAAGCAGCCTATTTGTCAAAGGTGGATTTGAGAAATCCTTCTCGACCGCTGACGCCAGTAAGTTACCCGGTAAGTTACAGGGGGCCAGCCAGCCGGGGTCCGTCTCACCACACTCCCCGCCCGGCATGACTGACTTGTCAAAAGGGGTTCCTTTGTGTATACTTGCAACAACAGTGGGGCGTTAGCTCAGTTGGCTAGAGCACTCGGTTGACATCCGAGAGGTCAGAAGTTCAAGTCTTCTACGTCCCACTACCAGGACTGCCTCAGCTGCGAGGCAGTCTTTTTTTGAGCGTGCGCTGGGGCAATGGGCTTTAGACCTTCCTCATGGTGGAACCTCGAGTCCGTTGAGGAGCGGTGAGCGACCGGCGTCAACTCTCGCTGATGGCGACTGAGAAAAGTCTATCGCCGGCCTTCGGATCGGAGCGAGGGTCGCGCAGGCGGATGCTCCTCACCACGTCCATGCCCTCGATGACCCTGCCAAAGACGGCGTGCTTGCCATCCAGATGAGGGGTGGCCAAGTGGGTGATAAAAAACTGGCTGCCGTTGGTATTCGGTCCGGCGTTGGCCATGCTCAGGATGCCGGGGCCGTTGTGTTTGAGGGCCAGCGCCCCCGGTTCGTCGTCGAAGCGGTAACCGGGGCCGCCGGTCCCGGTGCCCAGGGGGCAACCTCCCTGGACCATAAAATTCTCGATCACGCGGTGGAAGGTGGTGTTGTCATAGAAACCTTCGCGCGCCAGAAAGACAAAATTGTTGACGGTCCTGGGAGCTTTATCGGCAAAAAGCTGTGCTTTGAAGTCACCACGCTCTGTATGGAAGGTGGCGACGTAGCGCTTGGTGGGATCAATGCCCATGGGGGGCGGGCTTTTGTACGTCTTGGCCATCAGGATATGCTCCTTTGTTGTGGTATGACTGGGACACGCTTCCGGGCATCCATTGTACTCGGAGATAGGGATTGTTGCTCCCCATTGATGGCAAGGCTACAATCGCTGCCGCGCTGTGCGACGTGACCAACAGGAGAGAGGCGCTGATGCCCACCGGATTGTTCTTCGAAGACCTTGAGCTTGGCCAGTCGCTGACCACGCGGGGACGGACCATCACCGAGGCCGATGTGGTGAATTTCGCCGGGCTGTCGGGGGATTACAATCCGCTGCATACCGACGCGGAGTTTGCCGCCCGCACCGAATTCGGCCAGCGGATTGCCCACGGGGCGCTCGGCCTCAGCATCGCCATCGGCCTCAGCTATCAGCTTGGCTTCTTGGAAGGCACGGTGATGGCGTTTCTGGAGCTCCAGTGGAAATACAGCCTCCCCACCTATCTTGGGGATACCATCCACTGCGAGATCGTGGTCAAGGAATTAAAGCCTATGCCGCGCCTGGGTGGGGGGAAGGTTGTGCTGGGCGTCAAGATGATCAACCAGGACGGCAAAGTGAGCCAGCGGGGCGACTGGACGATCCTGGTGCGCAGTCGTCCCCAGGCCGCCGAATGACCGCCCCCCTGCCGACGGCACTGCCCGGCCTGTTGGTGTTGCCGTTACCGACGCCGTTCCCCATCGGGCGGATCAATGCCTATATTGTCCGGGATGATGAACTGACGCTCATCGATACCGGCGTTAATTCGGAGCAGTCCTACCAGGCACTGGTGGCCGGGCTGGCGGCCCTGGGGGCAGCGCCCGCCGACCTGGATCGGGTGCTCATCACCCATCACCACACGGACCATATCGGCCTGGTTGATCGGCTGGCGGCGGAGAGCCGGGCCGAAATCTGGTGCCATCAGCGATGTGTGCCCTACGTCGAGCAACCCCGGCAAGCGCGCGGCCACCTTTGGGAGTGGAGCGCTGGCGTGTGGCGGGAGGGGGGCGTGCCGCAGCCCTTGCTGGAGCTGACCGGACAGTTGTTCGCCTGGCTGGATGCGTTGAGCAACGGCACGGCGTCGGTGGCGCGGACATTAAATGATGGCGAGGCAGTCGATCTGCTGAACCGGTCCTGGACGGTGCTGCATACGCCCGGCCATGCGGGCGACCTGCTCTGCCTGTACGAGCCGGGGGAACGGATTCTGCTGGCTTCCGACCACCTGCTGCGCGATGTCAGTTCGAATGCGCTGGTGGAGCCGCCTGAGCCGGGGCAGAAGCGCCCTCGCCGCCTGCTGGAGTATATGGCGCAGTTGCAACGCGTCGCCGACCTCGGGCCTCGCATCGCTTACGGCGGGCATGGCCCTCCGGTGGCCGATGTGCCCGGCCTGGTGGCCGAGCGACTCCGCTTCCACCGGGAGCGCGCCGGGCGCATCCTGGCCTTGTTGGGCAGCGAAACACGCAGCCTGTGGGAGATCGCCGAGTTGATGTTCGCCCGCGTTGCCGAACCGGAGAAGTTCCTGGCGTTGAGCGAAGTGCTCGGCCACCTGGACTGGCTGGAGCGCGATGGCCGGATTGGCCGGGTGAAACACGGGGACATCACCGCCTGGCGGGTGCTCAAAGGCCCGGATGATCGGTGAGGCGGTCGGCGCGGGGTTTGTTTTGTGTTTTTGCCCGTTTCGGTCTAAAGTTTGAGTGGCCCCGCTGAGAGATGTTACAGGGAGCAGGATCGCCATGTCTCGTGCCCAGGCGCGGGGTGCCGTGCTGTTGGGGTTGCTGCTGCTGGCGGCTGCTTGCGGCGATGCCAGTCTGCCGGTCACGCTCACGGCCCAGGCGGACGCCCTGACCGCCCAGGCCAGCGATCTGACGGCGCAGGCGGATGCCCTGGCCGCCGCTGAGGATTGGGTCGGGGCGGCCCGTGTGACGCTCACCGCCTGGCCGGGGAACGCGCTGGCTACCCAGAATGCCCTCCTTAGCGCCGGGGCCACCGTGCAGGCGCGGGTGGCGCAGCAGGCGGTCAGCACGGCGCAGGCGGTGGAGGCGACTATTCGGGCGGATGCTGTAGCCGAGGTCGAAGCGGTGGCGGCGACCGACCTGGCGATACAGTTGGCGACGATCGATGCTGGAGGCCGCGATCTGGCGACAGCGGTTGCCGAGCGGGAGATCTTCGTAGCGACGGCGACGCAGGCGGCGCAAGACTTTGCCGTGGAACTGGCTGGCTGGCAGGCGGCGGGGACGGTGGCAGCGGCTGGCTATGCCACCCAGGTGGCTGACCTCAGCGCGGCGATGACCCAACAAGCGGGCGATCTCGCGGTGGCGGAGGCGGCCCGGGACCTGATCGCCGGGACGGCCACGGCCCAGGTGCCCGTGGTGGCTACGGAGCGGGCCGGGTGGGAGGCGACGGTGACCACACAGGCTGTCGCTGTCGCGACCAACATGGCCGAACTGGACCAGGTGATGGCTGCGCAGTCGGAAAGCCTGGCCACCACCGTGGCTGAGCGCAGCGCGCTGGCCCAGGAAGCCACCCGGAGCGCCGTGGTGGCCGCTGCCGAAAGCGAGGGCTGGCAGCAATTGGTGACCGCTCAGGCCGCCGGGCACGCCACCCAGGTGACTGAGCTGGATGCCATCATCGCGACTCAGGCGGCGGTCATTGCCACCCTGTCAGCTCCAACGCTGACCCTCACGCCCTCACCCACGCCCACGCCTACCGCCACGTTTACCTCATCGCCCTGGCCGACCAGCACGTCTCCGCCACCCACGTCGACTCCGACGCCCGCGTCAACGGACACCGCCTCGCCCACGGCCATGATGGTGTCTTCGGCCCTGCCGACCAACACCCCGTCCTATACGCCGACCCTCACGCCTTCGTTCACGGCCACTTTTACCCCTACAGCTACCGCCACCTTCACCTGGACAGCGACGGCGACGGTTACGCCCACCGCCACGGCCACGCCAACCCTCACGTCCACGTCAACATGGACTTTGACCCCCACCATCACCCATTCGCCGACGGCCACGCCGACCTTTACGTCCACGCCAACATGGACTTTGACCCCCACCATCACCCGTTCGCCGACGGCCACGCCAACCCCCATTCTGTGCTGGGTGTTTGTGGACCACGAATCGGGGGTCAACCTGCGGGGCGAACCCCGGCTGGGGGCGACTCTGGTCACGGCAGCGCCTCAAAAGACGGTGATGACCGTGTTGCGCGCCAGCCGCGACGCTGAAGGGCGGCTGTGGTACCTGGTTGACGCGGCGCTGGCGACCGGCGTGATCCGGGGCTGGGTGGCCAGCGATGTGGTGGTGGAGCTGACCGATTGCCCCGCCGAGAGCCTGCGTTAACCGCGCCAGGCGGCACGGCCCATACCTGGGCGAACATCAGCCCATCCCCCTGACCGGTGACGCGCCGGTTTCATATGTTTCTTTTACGCCCCATTAAGGTTCTTTAAACGAAAGACTGCTATAAAAAGTACCAGAAGAGTTGACTGGTGAGTGGGATGATCGAGCAACAGGTGTGGCGTATGGACAACACGATCAAGACGATGATGTTGATGGCCGCCCTGACGGCGTTGCTGGTGGTAGCCGGATGGGCTATCGGCGGGCAGATGGGCATGATTTATGCCTTCCTCTTCGCCGTGATTTTGAACATGGGGGCGTGGTGGTTCTCAGATCGCATTGCCCTGCACATGAACAACGCGCAGGAAGTCAGCCCGGCGGAAGCGCCGGAGTTGCATCAGCTGGTGGAAACACTGGCAGCCCAGGCAGACCTTCCCAAGCCGCGCGTCTATATCATCCCCGCCGACGCGCCTAACGCTTTTGCCACCGGTCGCGACCCTCAACACAGCGCGGTCGCCGTGACCACGGGCATTATGCGCCTGTTAAGCCGGGATGAGCTGGCCGGTGTGTTGTCCCACGAGCTGGCGCACATCAAACACCGTGACACGCTGATCGCCAGCATCGCGGCCATCCTGGCCGGGGCGATCACGATGCTGGCCCAGATGGGGCAATGGTCGCTGCTGTTTGGTGGGGGGCGGGCCCGCCGACGAGATAGCAGCGGCCTGGAAGCGCTGCTCGGCCTGCTGATGATCATTCTGGCCCCGCTGGCGGCGCTGCTCATCCGGTTGGCGATCTCGCGTTCGCGTGAGTTCGGCGCGGATGAGGGCGGCGCGCATATCCTGGGCAGTCCGCTCCCGCTGGCTTCGGCCCTGGAGAAGATGGAGCGGTGGGCGGTCAGCCGTCCGCCGATGCCGGTCAATCCAGCCACGGCGCAGCTGTTCATCATCAACCCGCTGCGCGGCCCGGCTGCCGGTTTGGGGAGCCTGTTCCGCACCCATCCGGATACTGCCGAGCGGATCAGGCGTCTGCGCGAGATGACCCTATAAGAAGGGGCGGCAGTTTACTCTCAGCCCGCAGCGTGAAGGGCATGAGTGGGCAGTGGTGAGCGTTGGGCGATGGCCTGTCCGGCTGTGCCCAACGCCTATTTTTTCCGTCCCACCAGCAGCGTGTTGAAGTTAAACGGCCAGGGTGCGATGACTCGCAGCCCTTGCCCCAGCCAGCGGGCCAGCCGCGAGGTCCGATAGTAACCTTTGGTGCGGAACGGCCCGCCCAATCCCCACAGCGTGAAGTCATGGCCGGTCGGTCGAACTTCCACAATCTCAAAACCGGCGGCTTCCGTCTCGCGGGCCAGGTCATGCGGGGTGTAGGTGCTCTCGTAGAACGCGTCGTCGGTCAGGCTGCTCTGACCCTGCCGACGGCGTCCCCACTGGACCAGCTTCCAGACGATATTGGGGTAGGGGATGGTGAGCACCAGCACGCCGCCCGGACGCAGCACGCGCGCCGCTTCCCGCAGTGCCGGCCCCATACCCTGCTCAAAGTGTTCCAGTACGCCGAAGGATAGATAACCTGCCAGCGATCCAGAAGCGTAAGGTAGGGCGTGTACATCCCCTGCTTGCAGTTCCAGGGTGGGGTCATAGGCGCGCGCTTTTTGCAGGGCGTTGGTGGCATAGTCCAGGCCGATGGCGTGGAAGCCCTGCTGGCGCAGGTGGATCACCACGGCAGCGAGGCCGCAGCCCGCTTCCAGGATCGGGCCATCGCGTGGAAGATAGGGGGTGTAGGCGGCGATCAGGTCTCGCGAGCGAGGGTAGGTCAGCGTCTCCAGCTCAACTTCGACGCTGGCCTGGTCCCAGATGTTTTCCCAGGTCTGGCGGGTCGAGTCATAACGTCCGGTCATCTGTGAATGCCCTGGCGGTCCTTCGGTGGTATCGGGTCCAAGATCACAACAATCTGTATATTGTACCTGCTCAGCCGGTCGCTGCACCCCCGAATATGGCGGATCATGCTGCCCAGGCAGCCAAATGGCGGCAGGCGCTTTTTCCTAACGAAGCCGATCTGCTATACTGCGGTTAGTGATGCCCGTGTGCCTGCGGAAAAAGATGGGACGTCCGATTATGGAACATTTTACGCCATCTGAAGCCCCTATTCATGAGACACAGCGCCTGCCGGTCATGCCCCCGCCGCAGATCATTGGTCGCAATCAGGTATTAGGGCAGACCTTTGCCCAGATGCGCGCTGGCGCAGCGGTCCTGTTGCATGGACCGGAAGGGGTCGGCAAGTCGGCGCTGGCGGCGACCCTCGCCGCGGCCTTCACGACTTTTCCCGGCGGGGTGCTCTGGTGGTCGGTCAACCGCGACTCGCTGGCGCAGTTGGTGGTGCGGCTGGGGCGCGCGTATGGTGAGCGGGCCATCAGCGACCGCCCTGACCCTTTGTCGCAGATGGATGTGGTGGCGGCCTTGCTGGATCGCGAGCACAAGCCGATGGTGGTGTTGGACGGCGCGCTCGATCTGGAAGTGGGGCGCGATTTTGTGCGCAAAGTCGTGCCTGGTGTGCCGGTGATTCTGACGAATGAAAGCGCTGGCCCTGGTCCCTGGACCCCCTTCGAAATCCGTGAGCTGACCGATGACGATGCGGCCACGCTGTTCATTCAGACCGCTGGCTATGAGCAGGTTTCCAACCTCATGCGCGCCGATATTCAGGGAGTCTGTAACGCGCTGGGCGGGCAGCCGCTGGCGATTATCCTGGCCGGGCGGCATGTACGGGCCGAACAGCAGACGCCGGGAGAGTTCCTGGGGGCGCTGACGACTTCCGGATTGACCGGGGCGTTGCTGGCCTTAACCAGCATCTTTCATCAGTTGCCCGATGCGCTGCAGGGCATGTTGCTGACCATCGGCAGCACGTTTGCCGGGCGGGCGACGAGCACTTTGCTGGAGTATCTTCAGTTGTCGCCCCACGAGACGGTCGTCCGGGTCATGGAGATGTTGGCGGCGCGCGGCCTGGTTCAGCGAGTGGTGTCCCAAACACCCCTGAAGTGTTATCAGTTACACGTGGTGATCCATCGGTTCGCGCAGAGCTGGTTGCGGGATATGGGGCGGCTGGAAACAACCGTCGCCCGGGTGCAGGAGGCCCTGTTGTCCTACGCGGAGCAGTACAGCACCGAAACCCGCGAGGCACGGGCTGCTCTTGTCGCCGAGATGGATAACTTCATGGGGCTGGCCCGGTATGCGGCTGCCAGCGACGATATCACCACGGTGGAACGGCTGGCGACGGCGCTTGCCAGGGCATTTGGTCCGACCGGGGGGTATGGCTACGAGCTGCATCTGCTGGAGCAACTGACGGGCGGGACGCTGGCTGAAGAGGCGGCGGCGGTGGCCCAGATGCCGCTGTTCGCCGATGAGCAGGCGCTCCCCTCGCCTCCGGATGTCTCCTCGGCGGCTGCGCCTCCGCCGGGGAAGGTGCGTCCTCCCGCTGAGGGGGCTTACGATACCCTGCCGCTGGAACCCCTGGAAAGTAAGCTGGCGGCAGGCCCGCCGCCGGACGCCGCCCAAGTTCCGGCGCGGGGTGAGGAGGCGGGGCCAGAACCGGCCCCCGTCTGGGCGGCGGAATCGGAGGCTGGAGAAGCGATAGAGGCCGGAGGTGCGCCGGCCGATCAGATTCTCCTCGGTGCCGAGGTGGACGACCTGCTGGCTGCCGCCGAAGCCGCGCGGGAAGCAGGCCGGTGGGAGGAGGCCATAGCCGCCCTGAACGCGTTGGGCCAGCGGTTGCTGGAGCAAGACCGGTCTGAGGAAGCGCAGGAGGCCTTTGCCGAGGCCCTGGCCATTGGCGAAGACGTGGAGGACATGGAGGGGATGCTGGTGGCGTTGGAAGGGTTGGCCGGGGTCAGCCTTGATGATGGCGATCTGGACAACGCGATTGTCTATGCGACGCGGGCGGAGAATCTGGCGGCGCAGGGGCGGGACCCCGCGCGGCACGGTCACCTGCTGGCGTTGCTGGGTGATGTTCAGATGGAGGCCGGGGAGCTTGACCATGCCATCGGCACCTATGTTAACGCGATTGAGACGCTTCAGGCGACCGGCGATGAACTCAGCCTGGGAATTGTGCAAACCAAACTGGGCAACGCGCAGCTCGATCGTGGGGATTACTCTCAGGCGGTCACCATGCTGACCGAGGCGCTGGCCGTCTTCGAGCGGCAGGGGCGGCTGGATTATCAGGGGCGGGTACTGGGGAATCTGGGCACTGCCTGTGGGCGGATGGGGCAGTGGGCAGACGCCGAGGAATACCACCGGCAGGCCGCGGCCATTGCTCAGCAATTGGGCGACATCGAGGAACAGGAGCGGCAACTGGCCAACCTCGCCTATGCCGCCCAGGCGCGTGGCGACCGCGAAGCGATGATCAGCTATTACCGCCAGGCGCTTGACCTGGCGTACCGGGCGGGAGTGGTCGTGTGGCAGGTCCGTTATCTGGATGTGCTGGGGCGCATGTTGATGGATGATGTCTCACAGGTCAACCTGGCGGTGATGGTTTTGGAAGAAGCGGATGAACTGGTGCCCAGCGACGACCGCATCCGCTGGCTGCAACGTGCGCGCAAGCGGTTGGAGCGCATCCAGGAGTCCGGCATCCCTCAACAGCCGTTGCCGTCCAGCGTCCGCCAGTGGGCAGCGGAAGCGTCTTCCGGTGTGGAGGCGGGGGCTGGCCACTGACCGCGAGCGGGGAAGGGCCTAGCCACCTTCCGCTTTGGTCCCCGGAATCACCGGCGTGCCGGTCGCCCCGTATTTGGTGAGCGTTTGTTCCGGCCCTGATGGCTTGCCGTAGCGCGCCAGCATCTCCGCCCAGCGGATGCGGGCCGCGCGCCGTTTCATGTACCGACCCAGGCTCAGGAAAGCCATCGCTCCGGCGACGCCGATGCCCAGCGCCAGGTGCCAGAGCAGACGCCGGTGCGCGCCCCCGGCGGCGGACAGAATCAGGCCGCCTCCCAGGGGGCCGATGCCGAAGCTCAGTCCCCACACCAGGCCGTAGAAGCCCATATAACGCCCGCGCATGTCTTCGGGAGCCATCTCCGGCACCACACTCTGCGCCACCGGAATCAACACCATCTCCCCAATGGTGAGGACCGCCATCCCCAGCGCAAACCACCACATTTCCCCCACGTGGCCGAACATCCCAAAGCCGATCCCATAACAGAGCGCCCCGGCAGCCAGCACCGGGGTGTGACGGAAGCGCTCGATATAGGCGGTGATGGGGAACTGGAACAGGACCACCATCGCCGCGTTGAGGGCGATCAGGGAGCTGTACTGGCTGGCGCTGATGCCGAACTCTTTGTCCAGGTAGAGCACCAGGTTGGTGTTCATCTGCGAGTAGACGATGGTGGAGGCCAGATAGGTGAGCGAGAACAGCAGGAAAGGCGTGTCGCGGATCACCTGTCCGTAACCGTCGAACAGTCTCAGCGCCACCGTCCAGCGCCGTGAGCCGGCGACCGCTGCCGGTTCCGGTGGGGCGGCGGGTTTCGTCTCCCGGATCAGGAGGATGATGAACAGCGCAAAAATGGCGCTGGTGAGCGCATCGCCCAGGAACAGCCACAGGAAGCCGCCTTCCCGGTCGGCCAGCAGCCCTCCCAGGAGCGGCCCGATGACCACCCCCATGTTAGCCGAGACCCGGATCAGGCCGAAGCCGCGCGCTCGCTGTTCCTCGGGCAGCATGTCAGCGATCATGGCGTTGACGGCCGGGCCAAACACTGGGGACAGCAGGCCGATGACCACGATGGCCACCAGGATCGCGGTCAGCGTGCTGGCGAAAGCCATGATCATGCTGAACAGAATCGCCGAGGCCAGGCCGATGATCATCACCGCCTTTCGCCCCAAGCGGTCGGATAGCGCACCGCCCACCGCGCCGCTCAGCAGGGACATGATGGCATACAGGGTGAAGACGCCGCCGATTTCCAGTTCGCTGACGCCAAAGCGCCGCCCGATATATAGCGAGATGAATGGGAAAACGAGCGCGCTGCCGGTGCTGTTGATCAGCGTGCCGATCACCAGAATCCAGAACTGTCCGTCAAATCCCCAGAGGGTACGCTGCTGCGGAGGACGCTGGGCCATGCCGTCAGCCTCCTTGGCGCTGGCTGAGCCGCCGATTGATTGTGGCATCGGCTGGACAACGGCGGGCTAATCGTCAGCGGCAGCCAGGATGTCTGCTGTCGGGATGTCGACCCACTGGCCTGCCGGGTTGCCCGCCGCGTCCAGGATGTCGACGTTTTGGGGCGCGCCGTCGATCAGCTGGTACATGCCGACGCGTAACACTTCCGCCGAGGGGAGATCGATGTCGGCGGGCAGTGGGAAATCGTGCACGACGATCTCACCATCCCGCCAGTACCGCCCCGGCCAGGCCGGCCCGTCGCGCTGCCCGATGCGCTGGCCGCCGGCATTCAGCAAATGGTTGAAAACCTGGTAATCGCCGGGCAGGGGGCCATCCGCTTCCCAGGCCAGCCGGATGGCGGGCGCGTCCCCAGCGAGGATGGCGGCGGATACCAGTCTCGCGCCGTTGGCGAAGGTGGCGTAAGGTGGACCTGGGGCGCGCACGATCAGGGCCTCGTTAGGAGCGGCTGGGCATACGGCGTAGTATCCTTCCCCTGGGCGGAGGTCGAAGCGCCGCTCATCGCCGGCGCAGGGGGCGGAAAGAGCGGGTTCTGCCTGCTGATTAAACGCCGCCGTATGGAGGGCCAGGGGGCCGTCAGCCAGCGAATACACCGCCGTGTGGCGTCCATCCAGCGGGCGGACGGACGCCACATCGTAGAGCAGAACCTCCCATACGGCGGCGTCCTGGTCGAAGCGCGGGTCATCGCTGACGCCGACGATCAACACGTCATTCGGCCGGGCGGCCAGGACGGCATTCCGCACGTCCAGCAGGTAGTGCAGGGGCGTGCCGAACCCGCCCGGCGTCGGATGGCTGTCCAGGAAGGCATACAGGGTGGCGGTGTTCCAGGTCTGCATGGCGGCGAAGACGAGCAGCAGTCCGGCGATGAAGGTGGCAGCGCTGCGCCCCCTGGCCGGGGAGCGCCCCCGCACGATCCGCCAGACCGCCGACGCCCCCGCGCCGAACAGGATATAGGCGGCGGGCATCAGGGGGATCAGATAGTGGGGGAAGGTCGGCGTCCACGTCACGGAGAAGAGCGCCACCGGCAGGATCAGCCACGCCAGCAGCGTCAGCCGCACCCGCCGCCCCAAACCAGGGCCGCGCCGCCAGGCGGCGTAGCCCGCCCCTGCCGCCGAGAGGATTACCAGCCAGCCGAACAGCGTTTGCAGCAGGACGATGTCCGGCACCTCGGCCAGGTAATCCTGGTAGGCTTCCGCCCCGGCCAGGGAGTGAATGGCATTGCCGCTGACGGTGATGGTGAAGTGGTACAGCGCCTCGGTTGTCAGGCCGAGGCCGCCCTGCCCAAAGGCTCTCCAATCGATTCCTCGCTCTCTGGTCATCAGCCACAAGGCACCGCTCCCGACGACGGCCAGCGCCGCGACGACGCCGATGGCCGTTGTCATCCGGCGAGTGAGGTTGCGGCGGCCCAGCCACAGCATCCACAGGGTGAGCGGGATCAAAACCAGGGCGGCGTAGTGAATCTGGACAGTGACCGCCAGCAGGAAAAAATGGGCCACCAGCCAGCGCCCTCCCCGCTCGTTTTCCAGGACGCCCATCATGCCCGTCCCCACCGTCAGGATGACGAAGGGCGGCAGCAGGTTCTGCGCCCAGATTTTGCGGCTGTAGATCACGCCCCAGGGGCTGACGGCAAGCATCAGGGCAGCGACCAATCCTGCGCCAGGGCCGAAGTAGCGACGCGCCAGCCACCACGTCAGCCCTACCGCGGCCACGTTGAGCAGGCCGACGTATACCGTGGCTATCGTCGGATCGGAGGAGAACCAATAGGGCAGGGCGAACAGCCATACGCTGACCGGCAGGTTGGGAATGCCGACTGAGGAGCCGATTCCCAGCAATGGGAAGTCGCGCCCCCGGGCCATGTCCAGGGCCAGCTTGCTCAGGTGAGCCTCGTCCAGCTTGAACTCGGAGATGCCGGGCGCGTCCAGGCGCAGGACAGCGGCCAGCAGCAGGATCGCGCCCAGGGCTAACCATTCCCAGCGGGTGGGGCGGTCGGCGTGGATCGTCATGGGGGGAAGGTATGCCCTTCTTCGGCGGCGGGGTCTTGCCGGAGCAGTTGTACGGCGTGCGGCAGCACCGGCAGGAGAACTTCCAGGTGCTCGCGGACCGCCGTGGGGCTGCCCGGCAGGTTGACGATCAGCGTCCGTCCCCGCAGGCCACAGACACCACGGCTCAACATGGCATGCGGCGTCTTCTGCAAGCTGGCCGCGCGCAGGGCTTCGGCTATGCCGGGGGCCTCCCGGTCGATGACGGCGCGGGTGGCCTCCGGCGTGACATCGCGCGGCGCAAAGCCGGTCCCGCCGGTGGTCAGGATCACGTCGAGGTCGTCCCGGTCGCTCCAATCGGTCAGCGTCTGGCGGATGGCATCCTGTTCGTCCGGCAGGATGTGACTGCGGACCACCGTGACCCCGTTCAGCCTGCTCGTCACGATGTCGGCGATGAGCGGCCCGCTGGCGTCAGGGCGTGCGCCGCGCGCGCTGCGGTCACTGACGGTGAGAATGCCGATGCGCATGGGCTGTCTCCGGGTAAAAAGGGGACGGGGCCTGCCCGGACAGCGCCCCGCCTCTGATGTGACCGGCCCCGATCCCTTCAGTCCTCGTCTTCTTCGATGAACGCCTGCCAGGGGCCATGCATGCCGTCGTCGGTCACGCCGTAGTAGACGCGCAGCCCGTCGGGCGTCCGCTGCACCAGATCGTAGCGGACCGTGCCGCCGCGCTTGTGGCGCTTCCACAGCCCCAGGTCCTTGCGCCAGGTGACCTGGTCAGGCGTGACCGGGTTTTTCTCTTTTTCCAGGATGGCATAGTGCCACAGCCGCCGCGCCGACGAGCGGGTGACGTTTTTCACGATGTTGCCGTTGCGCAGGTCGCGCATCATATGGTAGAGCTTACCTTTGCGCTGTTCCGTCCCGATGATCTCCACGCCGGTTTTGGGCGCGGCGACTTCCTGCGGTTCGGTGGGCGGGGTCTCGGCGGGCGGGGACGGCAGCTCAACCGATTCGGCGGAGGGAGCGGGCGCGGTCTCCCGGTTGTTGCCGAGCACCAGCCGCACGATCTCGTCGCGCACGGCGAGGGTGGTCTCCGCCTCGTCGCGCACGTAAATTTTGTTGTCATCGATGGCGTATGGCGGGTCCTCGCCCCTGGGAACCTGAATACGGATGATGGTCTTGTTTTGCGTCTGGTGGGTGTCGATCTCAACATCCAGCGGCGGCGTGATCCGCTGTTCGATCTCCGCATGCAGGGTGTCAATTGTGGCCTTGGCCTGACCGACGCCCAGCGGCTCCTGCTTGGGATCGGCGCTCAACCCGACGTAAATAACGCCGCCGTTGGTGTTGGCCATGGCGCAGATGTCGGCCACAATCGCATAGAGCATGCCGCCGCGCCGGGTCGCCTTCTCGTGGAAAGCCTGGACAATGCTCGGCCCCTGTTCTCGCGCCGCCTGAATGAAGTCATAAGGTTTGCGGTTGATGGTGAAGGGGCGCGTGCGGGCGAAATCGTTGCCCTGGAATACCTCCAGCAGCGCGGCAAAGGTGGGCTTGGGCAGCAGCACTTCCGTCACCCGATCGCCGACGCCCAGGTTCTGATTCTTGCTGGACGACAGATCGGCGTTGATGCGGTGGGCGTCTGACCCCTGGATGCAGCGCATCCGGCGCGGATATTCCGGCTTGCTGCCGTCGAAGAACCGCTGGGTGGAGCCGCGCCCGCGCCGCTCCAGATCGGTGACCTCCAACGCGTGCAGGTTCGGGTCCTGGGTGTAGGCGATCTTGGTCTGCCCTCCGAAGTCGAAGCCGCGCATGGCGACCCCGTGGGTGGAATTGGCGTGGGCGGCGATGACGATCCCACCCGCTTCGTTGATCACCCGATACGCCGTCAGCACGTCCGATGACGCGCCGACGTTGGAGGTGCCTTCGTCCAGCACGTCTTCCGGCACCCGCAGGCTGAGGAGGATATGTTCGATTTCGCGGATGCTGCTTTGGGGGGAGAAGATTCCCAGGATATGAAAACCGAAAGTGGCTGTGAACTCAAACCCCGGCAGCACCAGGATTTTGTCCAACAGACGACGATATTCTGACAGGCGGCGCTGTTCTTCCGGGGTGGCGCGGCCCAGTTCTTCCAGATAGCTCAGTCCTTTGATCTCCTCCATCATCGCTTTGTAGCCGCCGACCGTGTTGTGATCGGTGAAGGCGATGATGTCGAGATCGCGCACTTCGGCCTTGTGAAGGATGTCCAGGTATCGGATATCCGGCTCCTGGTAATCAGCCGAAGCAGGGGTGTGTAGGTGTAGGTCCATGCGGAACCATTGCATGTTTCCCGTTCGTTTCTTGGCGGCCACGTGGCCTCTCTCCGTTACATAATACTCGTGTGGTGATCAACAGCACTGGACACGAGCCAGACTGGCTCAGAGCAGACTGTTCAGGGTTTGGGCCAGCGTGCTCGGTTCCAGTGGTTTGACCAGGAACAGGTTGGCCCCCGCGCGCCTGGCTTCCTCAGCGACATTCATCCCGGACGCGATCACGATCGGAGTCTGCGCGAACTCCGGATCGGCGCGGAGCTTGCGGACGACATCCGGGCCATCCATATCGTTCAGATGGTGATCGATCAGGAAGATATCCGGTTTTTCGCGGCGGGCGGTCGGCAGCACATCTCCCCCTCGCGCGACCAGCGCCACCTCAAAACCATCCATGGTCAACAGGGTTTCCAATAGCGAAGTCGTGGTCCGGTCATCGTCGACAATCATTACTTTGGGCAAGATGTTCTCTCCTGATTGAGGTTGCATGCGGTGGCTGATAATCTCTGATGCCACCTGAGTCACCGTCCAGATGACCACCATTCGGCCTCATCTCCGGTCGTGGGAGGAAAAGACGTTTCCTCATGATGGCGGGACATCGCCTGTTGAGGGCCGCCTTGGCATGAGATGAGACGCTCAGGTGGGATCGGGCACTGGCTGGGCTTCCGTATCTTCGGCGTGTACCAGCGCGGCTTCCAGGACCTCGTCTATCGTGTCGACCAGGATGAAGTTTAATGTCTCGCGGACCTCATCCGGCAGCTCGTCCAGGTCTTGTTCGTTGCGCCTGGGCAGGATGACCGTATCGATGCCGTTACGGTGCGCCGCCAGCACCTTGTCCTTGATGCCGCCGACAGGCAGCACTTTCCCCCGCAGGGTAATCTCGCCGGTCATCGCCACGTTGGACCGCACGGGACGACCGATCAGCAGCGATGCCAGCGCCGTCGCCATCGTGACTCCGGCAGAAGGCCCATCTTTAGGCACAGCGCCCGCCGGCACATGCAGGTGGATATCATTCTTTTCAAAAAAATCCTCCCGCAGGCCCAGACTGGCCGCCCGTGAACGGATGTAGCTCAGCGCGGCGCGCGCGCTCTCCTGCATCACGTCTCCCAGGTGTCCGGTCAACTGAAAGCCTTTGCTGCCCGGCATACACGCCGCCTCGACAAACAGCACGTCGCCACCCATGGGCGTCCAGGCCAGGCCGGTGGCGACACCAGGCTGGTCGGTGCGGTCTTCGATCTCCGTCTGATAGTCGAAGCGCGGTTTGCCCAACAGCTCGCGCGCGGTTTCCGCATCGATGATGTGTTCGCCAGCGCCGTTTTCCCCCATATGCTCGGCGATCTCGGTGGCAATCTTGCGTGCCACGCGGCCGATCTGCCGCTCCAATTCGCGCACGCCGGCTTCCCGGGTGTAGTTGCGGATGATCTCACTCAGCGCCGCTTCGGTGAACGTGATTTCCTCCGGATGCAGACCGTTTTCACGGATCTGGCGCGGCACCAGGTACTGCAACGCGATCTGCACCTTTTCGTGCTCGGTATAGCCGCTGAGCATGATGATTTCCATGCGGTCCCGCAGCGGCCCAGGGATAGGCTCCAGTTCGTTGGCCGTGGTGATGAACAGCACTTCCGAGAGGTCGAAGGCCACATCCAGGTAGTGGTCGCGAAACTCGTGGTTTTGCTCCGGGTCAAGCACTTCCAGCAGGGCGGAGGCCGGGTCGCCGCGAAAGTCGCGCCCCAGCTTGTCCACCTCATCCAGCATAATCACCGGATTACGGCTTTCAACCCGCCGCAGGGTCTGGATGATCCGCCCCGGCATGGCCCCGATGTAGGTCCGGCGGAAGCCCCGAATCTCCGCCTCATCACGAATGCCGCCCAGGCTCATGCGGATGAACTTACGGCCCATCGCGCGGGCAATCGACGAGCCTAGTGAGGTCTTGCCGACGCCGGGCGGCCCGACAAAACACAGGATCGCGCCTTCACGGTCACGGCGCACATAGTCCGTCCCTGACGGCAGGAGCTCGTTGGCGCGTTCGGCGCGCAGTTTGCGCACGGCCAGGAATTCCAGAATACGCTCCTTGATGTCTTCCAGGCCGTAATGATCGGCCTCGAGCACTTCGCGGGCGTGGCCGATGTCCAGGTTGTCGTCGGTGCGTTTGTTCCAGGGCAGGTTGACCAGCCAATCCAGGTAGGTGCGGATGACGCCGTATTCCGCCGCCGCCGTGGGGAGCTTGGCCATCCGGTCAAGCTCGCGGCGCGCCTCTTTTTCGGCTTCTTCCGTCATCCCCGCTTCGTCGATCTTGGTCCGGAACTCCTCGATCTCCACCTGCTGCTCATCGGCTTCGCCCAGTTCGCGCTGGATGGCCTTGAGCTGTTCGCGCAGGTAATACTCCCGCTGGACCCTCTCCATCTCGGATTGGGCCTCGGTCTGGATTTTGTGACCCAGCTCCAGGACCTCCAGCTCTTTGCTGAGAATGGTCATCAGGCGGTGGAGTTTGTCCTTCGTGCTCGACAGTTCCAGGATTTCCTGGCTGTCCTTCAGCTCGATGCGGATGTAGGTGGCGATGGCATAAACCAGGTGGAGCGGATCATCCAGGTTCAGCATGGAGGTGATCAACTCGCCCGGTATGCTGGGGACCAGCTCCGCCAGCCGGGAAAACTGATCAACCACCGTCCGCATGAGAGCCTGGACTTCGATGCTGTTTTCCGCCACTTCCGGGCTGCGCGAGACGCGCGCGACGAGATAGGGTTCGGTGGCGGTGTAGGCCTCGATTTTGATGCGTTCCAGCCCCTGCACCAGCAGGCGGATCGTGCCATCCGGGGCGCGGAACAGCCGATGCACCGTGGCCACCGTTCCCACGTCGTAAATCTCGCCGGGGCCGGGCAGTTCGTTGTCTGGGTCACGGGCGGCGGCCAGCCCGATCAACCGCTCTTTGCCGACGACATCGTCGATCAGTCGGATAGAGCGCTTCTGGCCAACAGTCAGGGGAATGGCCGTGTGCGGATACACGACCACGCCGCGCAGGGGCAGGATCGGCAACTCTTCAGGGATGTCCAGTCGGTTGGCGTCGGCTTCAGTTTCCGGCTGCTCGTCCGCCCGGATGTTGATGGCTTGCTCTTCCTCATCAATTTTGATGGGAGGGGTGATCTCTTGTTCGTCTGATTCGGGATTGTGGGTATCGTCTGCCATAGGCTGAATTATACTACACTTCTTCTTCGGTACTGACGTTAATAATGTGGACCTGTTGCACTCTGGCCTGTGGTAATTCGATTCGGAGCAGTCCGTCGCGGTAGATGGCGGTGACCCGGTCGCGCTGGATATTCCAGGGAATGTGTACCTCGGTGCGGAATTCCCCCCGTGGGATTTCCATCTGATAATAGGCCACGCTATCAGGTTCAGCCATTTGACGGCGCACCCCGCTGACGATCAGATGTTGATCCTGCAAGACGATATGAAAATCCCCATCGCGCATGCCCGCGATCTCAATCAGGACAATAAGCTGACCTTCCAGTTCATAAACATCGGTGGGAGGACGCCATACCGATGAGTGCCGGACGACGATCTGTTCCCAGATCACCTGTCCACTGACGGTTTCGCGGCGGCCAGGGGGAGTGTCTTTGTTGTAAGTCTTGCGCGTCATAACGATCTCGTGCGATCTACCAGGAATGAGCCTCTTACCGTCCTGGATTTTACCACAGCAGCGGCCCACACTCAATTATAGGAACGCAAGAATCGGCCCGGTGTGGGGGGCGCAGGGCTGGTTACGTCCCGGACGGCAGGGGTAAAATGATGGCTCACCATGCTGCCCGGATGACTCCTTGGCCGATTGGGGATGAGTAAATGGCCCTGCAACCGCTCCCCTTGGGGAAGTTACCACCAGCGCTGCTGGCGTCGCTACTGGAAAGGCTGCCGCAAGACCCCCGCGTGGTCGTGGGACCCCGGGTGGGCGAGGATGCCGCCGTGATCGACATGGGCGACCGTTACCTTGTCGCCAAGACAGACCCCATCACCTTTGCCACCGATCAGATCGGCTGGTATGCCGTGCAGATCAATGTCAACGATCTGGCGACCACAGGGGCGACGCCGCGCTGGTTTATGGCGACGACGCTTTTGCCGGGAGGGCGCGCCGACGCCGCCATGGCCGAGCGTATTTTTGATCAGTTCGTTTCCGCCTGCGGCGCGCTGGATATCACGCTGGTGGGCGGGCACACCGAGATCACCTACGGATTGGATCGCCCCATTGTCGTCGGCACATTGCTGGGCGAGGTGGCCAAAGATGCGCTGGTGACCACGGGCGGCGCGCAACCGGGCGACGTGGTATTGGTCACGAAGGGCGTGCCTATCGAAGCGACGGCGATCATTGCGCGGGAGAAACGGGAGGAGCTGCTGCCACACTTCGGAGACGCCTTCCTCGACCGAGCGGCGGCTTACCTGACCGATCCGGGGATCAGCGTGCTACGCGACGCGCAGGCGGCGGTGGCGGCGGGCGGCGTGACCAGCATGCACGATCCCACGGAGGGCGGTCTGGCGACGGCGCTCTGGGAGCTGGCGGAAGCCAGCGGCCATACGGTCGAAGTCACGGTCTCTGGCTGGCCCGTCTGCCCAGAAGGGGAAAAGCTGTGCGCGTTTTACCACCTCGATCCGCTGGCCGCGATCGCCTCCGGCGCGCTGCTACTGACGGTGGAAGAGGCGGCAGAATCGCCGGTCATGGCTGCCCTGGCCGCAGCGGGCATAAACGTTTACCGCCTGGGACGGATGGCGGCAGGCGCGGCGCAGGTGCTGTACCAGGGCGGTCTGTTGCCGCGCCCGGCCCGCGATGAAATCGCCAGATTGTTTGACTGAATGACGTGCTGTTTTACCGTTCCGCCTGGGCTGTGGCGCGGCTCTCAAGAGGCGGAGCGCGGCGTGACCACACGACCTTTACAGATTGTGGCAAAAGTGGTATAACAGGCTTCACCTGCCGTGCGCGTGATGCCGCACCCAAGTTTTGAGCCAACACTCATTAAAGAAGGGTGTCGTCATCTGAGATACGAAGCGTTAGGCTACGGCCAAGGCTGAGGTCCAAAGTGCGACACCCACCTGCGAAAGCAGGTTCAAAACGGGCAGCACACGGCATGGCGGGTCATCTTCAGCCGCGCTTACCTCTGGGAATCCCAGGGGTGTTTGTTTTCGGACAGGGTAACGCCGCCTATGCCCGGACGTGATACTGCCCGATGACGATCCACTTATAAGTGGTCAGTTCCTCCAAGCCCATGGGGCCGCGCGCATGCAGCTTTTGCGTGCTGATGGCGATCTCCGCCCCCAGCCCTAACTGAGCGCCATCGGTGAAGCGCGTTGAGGCGTTGACGTAAACCGCCGCCGAGTCGATCTCGTTCAAAAAGCGCTCCATCGCCGCCGGATCGGCGGTCAGGATGCCGTCGGAATGGCCGGTGCTGTGGGCCTGGATGTGGGCGATGGCCGCGTCCAGGTCCGGCACCACGCGGATGCCCAGGATCAGGTCCAGCCATTCGGTGTCCCAGTCGTTTTCTCCAGCGAGTCTGAAACGACCGCCGGGATTCAGCAGGGCGGCGCTTTTTTCGTCCACGCGGCATTCGACGCCGTCCTGGGTCAGACGTTCCACCACCTGCGGCACAAACGTCGCGGCGATGCTCTCCTGCACCAGCAGTGTATCCAGGGCGTTGCACACCGACGGTCGCTGTACCTTGGCGTTCTGGATCACGTCCAGTGCCGCAGGAAGGTTCGCCGTCTCATCGACGTACAGGTGGCAGATGCCGATCCCGCCCGTGACGACCGGGATGGTGCTGTGCTCGCGGCAGAAGGCATGCAGGGCGCTGCCGCCGCGCGGGATGATCAGGTCCACGTAGTCGCTCAGCCGCAACAACTCGCCCACGTAGCGCCGGTCGGTCTCGCGGATGAGCTGCACGGTCTCCGCCGGAAAACCGCACCGCTCCAGGGCCTGACGGATGGCATCCACCAGGGCGATGTTGCTGCGCAGCGTCTCCGAGCCGCCGCGCAGGATCACGGCGTTGCCGGTTTTGAGGGCCAGCGCGGCCACGTCGACCGTCACGTTGGGCCGCGATTCGTAGATCACGCCGAGCACCCCGATGGGCACCCGTCGCTTGCGGACCTGAAGACCGTTCGGCAATGTGCGCGCATCAAATTCCACGCCCACGGGGTCCGGCAGTTCGGCCACCCGGCGCACATCCGCCGCGACGCCGGGCAGCCGCCCGCGCAGGTTGAGCCGGTCCAGCAGAGCGGCGCTCAGCCCGGCGGCCTGGCCATCGGCGAGGTCGGCGGCATTGGCGGCCAGGATGGCGTCCTGGTTATCGTCGATGGCATCGGCGATGGCGACCAGGGCCGCGTTTTTAGCCGCTGTGTCCACCTTGTGGAGAAAGCGGGCGGCTGCTCTGGCTCCCCGTCCGATGGCCTGCATGTCCACGTCCATGTCTTTCCTCCTGGCGGCCCCGCCACGCCTCAGCCAATGCCGGCGATCAGAACCAGGTTATCCCGGTGAATGGCCTCATCGCCGTAAGTGTAACCCAGAATGTCGACGATCTCCTGAGAACGGTGCCCGCATAACCGGGTCAGTTCCGCGCCGCCGTAGTTGGCCAGCCCTTGAGCGAGCGCCTGTCCCCCCTGGGCCACGACCTGCACCACATCGCCGCGCTCGAACTCGCCGTGCACGGCCCGGATGCCCACGGGCAGCAGGCTGGATCGGCCTTCCCGCAATACCTGGGCTGCCCCGCTGTCCACGGTCAGCGTCCCCTGCGGACGCTCCGCCAGGAGCCAGCGCTTGCGGCTTTCCAGGTGATCGACGATGGTGGTGAAGACGGTCCCCAAAGGCTCGCCGCGCACGATCCGCACCAGCACATCCGGCGTGCGCCCATGCGCGATCACGGTGCGCGTCCCGCTGCGGGTGGCCAGTTGAGCGGCCTGGATTTTGGTGCGCATCCCGCCGGTTGCCAGTCCATTGGTGGTGCCGCCTGCCAGTGACCAGATGTGCTCGTCGATGGTTTCCACGCGGGGGATGAGCTGCGCGTCAGCGTGGAGCCGGGGATCACGGTCGTAGAGGCCCTCCTGGTCCGTCAGCAGGATGAGGAGATCGGCATCCAGCAGGGCCGCGATTTGGGCGGACAGGTTGTCGTTATCGCCGACTTTGATTTCTTCGACCGCGACCGTATCGTTTTCGTTGATGATGGGCACGATGTCATAGTCCAGCAGGGTGCTCAGGGTGTTCCGGGCGTTCAGGTAGCGCGTGCGGTGGGCCAGGTCGTCATGGGTGAGCAGGACCTGCCCGATATGCACATCATACAGCCCGAACAGCGCCCCGTAAACCTCCATCAGGTAACGCTGGCCGACCGAGGCGAGCATCTGCTTGGCGGGCAGGTGATTGGGCAGGGTAGGGTGGCCGAGCAATTCCCGTCCCGCCGCCATCGCCCCGGAGGATACCAGCACGATCCGTTGCCCCTCCCGCCGCAGCCACACGATCTGCCGGATGATCTCCAGCATGGCCGGGCGAGACAAACGGTTGGTGCCCCCGGTCAGCGTGCTTGTCCCTAATTTCACAATGATTAATTGTCCGATGCTCATATAATTATCATACCCTGTCTTGGGGTGAAGACCACGTCGGATTCTAACAAAAATCTGGCGCATGGCTTTGTGGAGGATGTGGTATAATAGGAGCAGATGATTGAAAGGGGGATGACAGGCATCGACGGGGAAGGACAGAGACCGTGCGGCAAGCCGAGCGGCGCTAACTCGGAAAACTGGCGCACCACGATAAGTGCCAACCGCACTTACCAACCCGCTATGGCCCTGGCCGCCTA
>DAOTXK010000183.1:0-3818 GCA_034435395.1 Anaerolineae bacterium
GGAAAGGGATGGCCAGCACCGCCGTGGCCGTCCCCACGCGCCACACCGCCATTACGATGCCCGGCGCGTCCGCCGAGCGGGCGAAGATGCCGGAAAAACCGATGCACAGCACGCCCAGCAGCAGGGAGGCATAGGCGCGCGCAGTTTTTGGCAGGACGGCGGCCGCCGTCACGCCGGTATCGGTGGTCGTCATCGCCCCTCAGTTCTGTGGTGTGCGGCCCGCTGTTGACGGGCGGCCCGCTGGTGACGAGCCAGCCTGGCGGGCGGCCCGCTGTTGACGGGCGGCCCGTTTCTTACGGGCATAGTAGCGGCGGGCTTTGGCCCGGTTGCCGCAGCCCTCCATGCTGCACCAGCGACGGCTGCGGTTGCGGCTCATATCCAGGAACAGCCAGCCGCAGTTGTCGTCGGCGCACTCGCGCACCCGGTCCCGCTCATCGGCGGTCAGCAGCTCCGCCGCCGAGCGGGCGACCGGCCACAGCACGGCGTCGAGGGCATCCGCGTCGCCCGCCCATGTCCAGACGAAACCCTCCTCCGAGGCGGCCAGCCGCAGACGGGGCAGCGCTTCCGCCAGCGCGGCGTTGAGGACGGCCAGGTCAGCGTCGGCGGGCGGGCGTCCGGCGGCCAGCGCTGAAAAGAGGCGGTAGATCGCCTCGCGCAGGGCGACGGCCCGGCGGAGAACGTCGGCGGCGTCCGCTGGGCGGCGCTGGGCGGCGCGGAGGAGGCGCTCCGCCTCCCCGGCGGTCAGGGCGGCGGCCTGTCGGCCCCAGGCCAGCAGGTCGGCGTAACTTCTCAGGCGCTCTTCTGGCCGGGCGCTGCGGTGCCAGTCCGCCGTATTGGCGAAGTCCAGGCACAGCCGTCCCGCTCCCAGGTCGAACGTCGGTTGACCGGTTTCGGCCCCGTTCATAAAAAACCCCGATCCCTCTGCCAGGAGGCGGGTCTGCCGACCAAGGCGGGCGGACCGGTGGGCCGCCATGATCCGGCCCCCCAGGCCCGTGGGCGGGCCGCGCCTCCTCTTGACAAATCCGAACACCTGTGCTATTGTATAACCATCGTAACGAATATAGCCGGTTAAATGGACGCTGTCAATAGGGGATGAGCGATGTTCTGGGACCAGATTTTTTACGAAGAACAGCGCCGGAAAGAACTATTGCGGACCGCCGAACAGCGGCGGCTGGTCCGGCAGGCCCTGGCCGCCCGCGGTCCCCGTCCTGGCGTTGGCCGCCGCCTGCTGGCCGGGCTGGGAAGCCGCCTGATCGCCTGGGGGTGGTGGCTGCAACGGCAGTTTGGCTCCCCCCAGGGGGACGCCACAGCCCCGGAAACGGCTGTTGACTGCGGCCAATAGCCCTCACGTCTCGCTCCCCCGCGCCCGATCCGGCATGGTGACCAGATAGACGCCCGCCAGGATCAGCGCCCCGCCCGCCAGCCGCCAGCCGCCGAACGCCTCCCCCAGCAGGAGGGCCGCGCCGATGGCCGTCACCACCGGCTGCAACAGGTTCACCACCGACACGCGCGCGGCGGGCAGGCGGCCCAATACGTAATTGAAGGCCAGGAAGCCGCCCGCCTGGGCCACCACGCCCGCCCCCAGCATGTTGAGCGTCGTCTCCCGGCTGTAGGGAGCCAGCCGGTAGCCGAGCAGCAGCGCCAGCGGGATCAGCCACAGGGCGGATACCGTCACGATCAGCCACACCCAGGTCAGCGCCCCGGTGTGAATCCGCGACTGGGCGGTGTACACCTGATAGGTCGCCCAGATCAGGCTGTTGGCCAGCACGATCAGGTCGCCTGCCTGGAGACCGGTCAGGCCGCCCCCGCCAAAGACGATCAGCGCCGCCCCGGCCAGCGCCACGCTCACCCCCGGCCAGAACCGGCGCGGCAGGGCCTGCCGCAGCACCAGCAGCGTGATCAGACCGACCCACACCGGCGCGATGTTGGCCAAGAAGGCGGCGTTGGCGGCGGGGGTGTAATCCAGGCCGATATGGAAACTGGCCACGCTGATGGCGAAGATGGTCCCGCCAAGCAGGCCCCGGCGCAGGGTGGCGCGGTCCAGGCGGCGCAGCGCCGGTGGCTGCCAGGCGAAAGGGACCGCCAGCAACAGGGCGGCCACCGACACCCGCCACACGGCCACGATCAGGCCCGGCGCGTCGGCGGCGCGGGCGAAAATGGCCGAGAAGCCGAAGCCGCCCACCCCCAGCAGCAGGATGACGTACACCCGCCAGGCGTCGGAGACTCCCCAGTGCCGGGATATTTTGGCGGCGCTCCAGGATTTCACGGACCCGCTCGCTATCAGCCTCAGTCCACACCGGCCACCCGGCAGGCGTCGAACAACCGGGCGGTCACCGCCGCCTAGTGTACCGCCTGATCGCGCCTGGTGATATCATCCGGAAGTCTCCAGCGGCTCAAAGCCGCTGGCTGAGCCGTCAAAGCGCACTGAAGGGGCCGGGATCGGCGGCAATAGCCCCTTTAGCGGGCTTATCATCAATCAGCACGGGAGTTTTGAACCCCGTGCGGCCCTGCGTCCGCTGCCGTAGACGCGCCCTCAGGATGACCAAACACCTTGGCCGATTGCCGCCCGGCGCGCCGCCTTAACCTGTGTTACACTGAGGCCAGCGCCCACCCACCAGCCGCCGGAGAAAAAACCATGAGCGACGACGAACGGGAGCGCCTGGAGCGCCTGCGCGCCAAACAACTCGCCGACCGCGACCCTGGCGGGGCCCTCAAAGTCGAGTGGAAGGGCGAGCGGGCCAGGAAACAGGGGAGCCTGTTCCAGGAAATCTTCGGCGTGCTGCCGCGCCACGTCCAGGGCGGCCTGATCGGGCTGGGGATCGGCATCGTGCTGCTGCTGGTCATCCAGTTCCTGGTGATCAACGTCTGGGGGTTGCCGGCGGAGTGGGGGTTATGCGGCCTGGCGGCCATGGCGCTGTCGATCATCATGGGCATCATCATCGCGCGGGGCACGGACCTGGACGCCCGGTAACGGCGGGCGGCGTCGAATCTCCGTAACACCGAACCGCCGTAGCGCCGCCGTAGCGTCGCTGTGAGCAGCGACGAGCAGCGACGGGCAAGCGCTACGAAGCGGTGCGGCGCAGTCACCCCGCAGGTTTAGACTCGGGCAACCGCACAACGTTCTTGGGGCCGAGATAGTTTTTGATCCCGGTAGCATACGAATATGGATAAGCGGCGTAGTCCGTGGTCAGTCCCGCCCGCACCGGATTGGCCAGGATGTAGTTGACCACTTCGGCAATGTCTTCTTCCTGACGCAGAATATGATCGTAAAAACCGCGCTGCCAGATGCGTTCCGCCGCGCCCAGCAGATGCAAACGGCGCGAAGCGCCAGACTTGAGTTGTTGGTCAAAACTGATCAGCGAGATCGGACGCTCGGCGTTCGGCTGGCAGAGCACATGCACATGATCGGGCATCACACAGAAGGCATACACCACGTAGTGCATGCGCGCCGTTTGCAGGCGCAGGGCATCGACGAAGGCACCGACCCGCACCGGCACATTGAAGAACACCACCCGTCTGTGCGTGGTTAGTGTGACATGATACACGCAACTCGTCGTGTAGTCCCAGCCTTCCAGCCGGATGGAACGGCGTTTGCCGTAGGTTTTATACTGGATTCCCACTCTGTCTTGAGGCATATCAGGCTCCATAAGCTCGAGACCGATTGTAGCCCAGGTTTCGTCGCGTCGCTGGGGGCAGCGACGTGCGCCACCGTAGCGTCGCCGTAGCGTCGCTGTGAGCAGCGACGGGCAGCGACGGGCAACGCCGTGCGCGGCGTCGGACCCCAGTCCGCCGCTACGACTCCCGCCACTCCTCACCCC
>DAOTXK010000184.1:0-37702 GCA_034435395.1 Anaerolineae bacterium
GATCACCGGGTATGCCTTGTGCCGCAGCGCCATGATCTCGCCCTGGTCGGTGAAGGCGGTCGCTTCAAGGGCGTCAGGCAACGGCTCCTCCACTATCAGGCTGTGGTAGCGTGTGGCCTCAAAAGGGCTGGGCACGCCGGTGAAAAACAGGGTTTCCTTGTGGTAGATCAGGCTGGTTTTGCCGTGCATCAGGCGCGGGGCGCGAACCACCCGCCCCCCATAAGCCTGGCCGATGCACTGGTGACCCAGGCACACCCCCAGGATCGGGGTCGACTGGCCCAGCTCGGCGATCACCTCCAGCGAGACTCCGCCGTCATCCGGCGTGCCGGGGCCGGGCGAGATCACCACCCGCTCCGGGGCCATGGCTTTGATCTGATCGAGCGTGATCTGGTCGTTGCGGACCACGCACAGCTCCGCCCCCAACTCGCCCATCAACTGGACCAGGTTGTAGGTGAAGCTGTCGTAATTATCGATGACGAGGATCATGGGCGGTGCGCTCCTGCGACGCCGGTCATCGCTGTAAATGTACCACATTTTTTGCTAATCATAGGAAATTTGTTACACGGCGTCCAGGAATCACCCATGGAATGGCGCGCCATGCCAGGATGTTCCCCATCCGGGCCTGGGACTGAGGGCCACAGGGGGGTATACTCCCCGGCTGGCTGACCCAGGGGGACAATGGAAGCCCCAGGGAATCCATGGCGGGGGGATTGTAAATGACAAAAACCATCGTCCTGTTACCAACTTACAACGAAGCGGACAACCTGGCCGCGATGGTGACGGCGCTGCTGGCGCTGCCCGTCGAAGGGTTGGAGGTGCTGGTCATCGACGACAACTCGCCGGACGGCACCGGCCAGATCGCCGATGAGCTGGCCGACGCGCACCCCGGTCGGGCGCACGTCCTGCACCGCGCGCAGAAGGAGGGGTTGGGCCAGGCATATCAGGCGGGCTTCCGCCAGGCGCTGGCCATGGGCGCGGACTTCATCGTCCAGATGGACTGCGACTTCTCCCACCCGCCGGACAAACTCCCGGAGATGCTGGCCCGCGCCCGCGACCACGAGGTGGTGATCGGGTCGCGCTACACTCCCGGCGGCAGCCTGGACAGCGAATGGGGCTGGCACCGCAAGCTGCTGAGCTGGTGGGCCAACCGGGTGTACATCCGCCTGATCCTGCGCACGCGGGTGAAGGACGCCACCAGCGGCTTCCGCGCCTGGAGCCGACGGGCCTTGCAGAGCATCCCGCTGGACCGGATTCACTCCAACGGCTACATCTTCCTGGCGGAACTGGCCTATGTGGCCGAGCGGCTGGGCTACCGCATCTACGAAGTGCCGATCCACTTCGCCGAGCGCCGCCGGGGGACCAGCAAGATGAACCTGGATGTGCAGATCGAGGCCGCCTTCCGGGTATGGCAGGTGCTGTTCCGCCACCACGGCCTCACCCCGGCGGATCGGCGGCCAGCCGCCGAAGCGGAGTGCGGCTGAGTCCCAGGCAACGGTCTTGGAAGTGGCGGCGAGCGACAAGCGGCCAGCGGCAGGCGGCCAGCGGCCAGCGACAGGCGGCCAGCGACAGGCGGCCAGCGACAAGCAGCCAGCGGCGAGCGGCCAGCGGCGAGCGACAAGCGGCCAGCGGCGAGCGACATGCGACAAGCCAGACATTATAGCACAAAGGTTCTGATTTGGGCGTTAGAATCTTCATGCCTTGGGCAAGGGCCTCAGGGGAGGGCCGGACGCGGCGGACGTTGCTTCGCTTAGGGTCCGCCGCTACAATGAGTCTCGGACACCAAGAGTGGTGGCAGGGCATTATGAAGGACCTGAGCCAATACAAAACCTACGGCAAGAACCAGGCGGATTAAATTCGCCGCTACACCCCAAACCGGTTGCTCTGTCGGTGTTCGTTCAGCACCTCAAACGCCGAACGACCGTTCAGCTGGAAAAGCGGGGGATCGAAAGCCCGGTCTGGCAGCGCGGCTTCTACGATCACATTGTGCGGCGGCAAGAGGCGCTTGCGGACATTCAGCGCTACATCCTGGCAAACCCGGTGCATGCCGGGTTGGTGGACGATGACGAGGCATACCCGTATTCGTTCGCGCCGGGCATTAAGGCATATACCGGTCCCAGGAATGTTACGGCGGACGTCGCTTCGCTTACAGTCCGCCGCTACCTGGTCCGCCGCTACGACGCCTTCCGCGTGCGGTAGGCGCTCCGGCGACACGATGGCCTCACCCCTGCGAAGCAGAGGAAAACGAGAAATGGCACACGTTTTCATCAGCTATTCGAGTATTGACCGTGACTTCGCTCTGCGGCTAAACGAGGGATTATTGAAACGGGGATTCGAGACATGGTTAGACAAGCAAGACCTCAAAGTCGGGGAACAGTGGGATATCGGCATCGAGAGTGCCATTCCGGCATCACGAGCTTTTGTTTTCGTTGTTAGTCCGGATTCGATAAACGAAAGATGTATTGCGCGCAAGGAGCTGCATGTCGCCCACGATGCAGGCATCCGGATAATTCCGATTATTTATCGACCTTGTCGCTGGCGGTCTCAACTACTAATCAGCGACTTGCAACATCTTGACTACACTGACCCAGAGATGCCAACGTCAAACTTTGACACGCTTTTGGATGAACTCTGTAGAACATTATTGACCATCGCTGACCAACCGAATGAGGCTGAAACACAAGATGTCAATTCCGAAGCACATCAACTTCTCCAAGCGGCTCAGAATTGGTTCGATCTTGACCTGCTCGACAATGCGCTCAATAGACTGAAATACGCTGAAAAACTGAACCCAACTAACAATGACATTCTTGGACAGATCTTATTTCTCAAAGAGCGTGTAAACAGGCTCGTTGAGAAAAGGCGAGAAGATGAGAATTTGAGAAGACTCCAAGAAATCCGAGATATTGAACAGAACATCTCTGAGGATTTAACCCAGTTTGCTGAGCCAGGCGTAAACGACTTCTATGGTATTGTTAAACTAGCTCTTGCCCAAGAAGCTGGGGGGGATCATAGCCAAGCAGTTCGTAATCTTTGGAGGGCCTGCAAGATTGAACCCAGAGTCAAAAGCAAATCCTGGATGACTCAGAACTTCGGCTGGTCGGAAGAACAACACAGCCTATTTGAACGTATCTTGATTGATTTGCCCGATTAGGGACGACAATGACCTCCTCGCGCGACATCTACCTGCATGACATCCCGATGGACGAGGCGTGGGCGCGCTTCACCGCCGCCCTGGATGCCGCCGGGCTGTGGGGGCCGCTGTCGGGCGAATCGGTCCCGGTGGAGGAGGCGCTGGGACGGGTCACGGCGGAGCCGGTCTGGGCGCGGGTCAGCTCGCCGCACTACCACGCCAGCGCCATGGACGGTTACGCGGTCCGGGCGCGGGACACGGTCGGGGCGACGGAGACCGCCCCCGTCCGGCTGCAAGAAGGCCCCCCGAACCGGGTCGAACGCCCGGCGCAGGCGGTCAACACCGGGCAGCCGCTTCCCCCCTGGGCGGACGCGGTGATCATGATCGAACACGTCCAGCCGACCGAGGGCGGCCTGCTGATCCGCGCGCCGGTCGCGCCCTGGCAGCACGTCCGCCCGATGGGGGAGGATATGGTGGCGACGGAGCTGGTGCTGCCCGCCAACCACGTCCTGCGCCCGGTGGACCTGGGGGCCATTGCCGGGAGCGGGCACGCGGCGGTCACGGTGCGCCGGAAGCCGCTGGTGGCCATCCTGGCGACGGGGTCGGAGCTGGTCAGGCCGGGCGAGGCCCTCCAACCGGGGCAGGTGATCGAGAGCAACAGCCTGGTGCTGGCGGCGCAGGTCGAGACGTGGGGCGGGCGGGCGCTGCGCCTGCCACCCGTGCCGGACGAGGAAGGCAAAATCCGCACGGCGGTGGCCGACGCTGTCCTGGGACACGCCGACCTGGTCCTGATTAACGCCGGGTCGTCGGCGGGCAGCGAGGATCACACGGCGGCGGTCGTGCAATCGCTGGGGGAGCTGCTGGTGCACGGCATCGCCGTCCGGCCCGGCCATCCGGTGATCATGGGCCTGCTGCGCGTGGACCGGCACACCGTCCCGGTGATCGGCGTGCCCGGCTACCCGGTCTCGGCAGCGCTGACCGGCGAGCTGTTCGTCAGGCCGCTGCTGGACCGATGGCTGGGCCGGCCGCCCGATCCCGCGCCGACCATCGAGGGCGAACTGACGCGCAAGGTGCTCAGCCCGACGGGCGACGACGAATTCCTGCGGGTGACGGTCGGCCAGGTGGGCGAGCGGGTGCTGGTCACGCCGCTGGGGCGCGGGGCGGGGGTGATCACCTCGCTGGTGCGGGCGGACGGGCTGGTGAGGATTCCGCGCTTCAGCGAAGGGCACAACGCCGGGGACCGGGCGACTGTGCACCTCTACCGCCCGCCGCGCCAGATCGCCCACACGGCCCTGATCATCGGCAGCCATGACCTGACACTGGACCTGCTGGCGCAATTCCTGGCCGAGAGGCAGCCGGAATTCCGGCTGGTGAGCGCGCACGTGGGCAGCCTGGGCGGCCTGATCGCCCTGCGGCGCGGGCAGGCCCACCTGGCGGGCTGCCATCTGCTGGACGTGGCCACCGGCGAATATAACGTCAGCTGGGTGAAAAGATACGTGCCGGACCGCCCGGTGCGGCTGATCACACTGGTCGGGCGCGAGCAGGGCCTGATCCTGCCCAAAGGTAATCCCAGGGGCATCACCGGCGTCGCCGACCTGGCCCGCGAGGACGTATCCTATGTGAACCGCCAGCGCGGGGCGGGGACGCGCCTGCTGTTCGACCACCTGCTGGCCGAGGCCGGGATAGCGCCGCAGCAGGTCAGCGGCTATGATAACGAACAGATCACCCATCTGGCGGTGGCGGCGGCGGTCAGGAGCGGGCAGGCGGACGCCGGGATGGGGGTGCTGGCGGCGGCGCGGGCGCTGGAGCTGGACTTCATCCCGCTGGCGACGGAGCGCTACGACTTGGCCCTGCCGCTCGAACACGCCGAAGTCCCCCAGGTGCAGGCGACGCTCGACCTGCTGTATGACCGGGATTTCCGGGCGGCGGTGGCGGCGCTGCCCGGCTATGACGTGAGCCAGATGGGCGCGGTGGCAGCGGAAGTTACCCCCTGAGGAGCAAGGCGGCGTCATGATCCGCCCCGGCGATTAACAGGATGCTGTCCCTTGAAACTGACCAGCCATGTTTCCGGGCTTATCGACAGGCATCTGACCGGTTCGATGGAGGTGCGCCGGATTCTGGCCAACACCGGCTGGCTGGTCAGCGGGCAGACGATACGTATTGTCGTCGGCTTCCTGGTGAATGTGGTGGTCACCCGCTACCTGGGGCCGACGCAGTACGGGGCGCTGGCCCTGGCGATCGCCTTCGCCGCGTTGTTCGCGCCGCTGATCCGGCTGGGGCTGGACAAGATCGTCATCCGGGACCTGGTGAGCGACGCCCGGCACCGCCAGGCAATCCTGGGCACGACCTTCGCGCTCAAGCTGGCCGCCGGGGTGTTGCTGCTCCCGGTCATCGTCCTGGCCGCCATGGTGGTGTACCCCGGCGACACGCTCATGATGGGGCTGACGCTGCTGGCGTCCGCCGGCCTGATCCTGTCGGCGTTCGACGCCATCGATTTGTGGTTCCAGGCGCAGGTCCGGTCCAAGTACACCGTCTACGCCCGCCTGGGGTCCTTCTCCCTGGTGAGCGCCGCCCGCTTGATCGGCGTGGGGCTGGGCGCACCGCTGCTGGTTTTTGCCGTGATCGGGCTGCTGGAAACCGTCGCCTACGCTGCCGGGCAGGTCATCACCATCTACCGGGCCGGACAGCCGATACACCGCTGGCGGGTGGACGGCGCGATCGCCAGGCGGCTGCTCCGGGAAAGCTGGCCGCTGATCCTCTCCGGGCTGGCTGTGGTCCTGTACATGCGCATTGACCAGACCATGCTGGGGGCCATGCTGCCCGGCGACGCCGGCAAACGCGCCGCCGGCATCTACGCGGTGGCCGTGCAGCTCTCGGAGATGTGGTACTTCATCCCGACGGCCATCGTCAACTCGGCCTTTCCGGCGGTGGTGCAGGCCCGGCAATCCAGCCCCACGCTGTACGAAGCGCGTTTGCAACGGCTGTTTAACCTGCTGGCGCTGCTCTCCTACGCCATCGCCATCCCGATGACCTTTTTATCCGGCGTGGTGATCCGCATTTACGGCGCGGATTACCAGGAGGCGGGTCCCATGCTGGCCATCCTGATGTGGGCGGGGCTGTGGGTCAGCCTGGGGCTGGTCCGGGAGGCGGCCATCCAGGCGGAAAGCAAACTGGTCTACTCGATGTTGTCCACTCTCGTGGGGGCAGCGGTCAACGTGGCGGCCAACCTGGTCCTGATCCCTGCGCTGGCCGGGCTGGGCGCGGCCATCGCCACCACGGTATCCTACGGCGCGTCGGCCTATCTCACCTCCCTGCTGTTTCCGCCGCTGCGCCAGTTGGGTAGAATGCAGACGCGCGCGCTGTTATATCCCGATCCCAGGATCAAGGCTCATGGTCAACCGGAAGCCGCTCAAGAATAGCCTGAGGCACCTGCGACGCCGGGTGTATGAGTTCCTGGGAGACGACCGCTATTCCAGGCCGTCGCTGCACGATCTGGATCGGAAGCTGGAGAAGTATCTGGATTTTGACGGCGGGTTCTTTGTGGAACTGGGAGCCAACGACGGCTATTCGCAAAGCAATACCTACTACTTCGAAGCCATCCGCCGCTGGCAGGGGGTTCTCATCGAGCCGATCCCCGACGCATGCACGGCAGCGGCCCGGCTGCGCCGACGGTCGCGGGTGTTCAACTGCGCCTGCGTGTCGTTTGACTACCCCCACCCCTACGTGGAGATGACCTACGGCGGCCTGATGTCAGTGGTGAACGGCGCGCTGCGCGACCCGGCGCTGGAGGCGGCTTACACCGCCCAGGGTAGCGCCTTCGCCAACGCCGAATCCTACCGAATCCGGGTCCCGGCCCGGACCCTGACTGCTATCCTGGACGAAGCGCAGGTCCAGCACATCGACCTGCTGTCGCTGGACGTGGAAGGCTCCGAGCTTCAGGTGCTTAAGGGGCTGGACTTCGACCGATACCGACCGACGTATATGCTGGTCGAGGCTTATTTTTTCCGCGAGGAAATCGAGGCGTTCCTCCGCGATACATACGAGGTGGTGGAACAACTGACCGGCCATGATATTCTGTACCGGTGTAAGCAGCCACTGAACGACTCGGCAAAAACTGGCGGATGAAATGGGGTGGCGGTCCCAACCATGACCCTGACGACTCTGTTTAAAAAAGCGGGGCGCGTCATCCAGCGCCGGTTGCGGCTGACCATCTCCACCTTCCGGGCCTGGTGGATCAGGAGGCGCGGCCCGATCTGGTACACCGACCGGCACGGCATCACCGCCCGCCTGTACCCGGAAGATAACCTGGTCTCGTTTTTCACCCATCGGACCCACTTTGACGACGCTGGCGCGCTGGCCGTGCTGCGGGAAGTGGTCAGGCCCGGCATGGTGGTGCTGGATGTGGGGGCAGCCAAGGGGGCGTTCACGCTGTATGTGGGGAGACTGCTGGGCCAGACAGGCCACATCCACGCCTTCGAGCCAGCGTCCTATACCTTCCGCCGCCTGCAAGAAAACGTGGCCCAGGCCGGCCTGGGCGATATCGTCACGCTGAACCGCGCCGCCGTGTTTAAGACGGACGGCCAGGTCACCTTCAACCTGTTCCCGCCGGCGTTATCCGACTGGAACACGCTGGGCCGGCCGGTGATGGCCGAGGGCCAGCGTCGTTATTCCCCCACCAGCAGCGAAGTGGTGGAAGCGGTGACACTCGACACATACTGCCGGCGGCAGGACATCGCCCATATCGACCTGCTGAAGATCGACGTGGAGGGTTTTGAGGTGGAAGCGCTGGAAGGCGCGGCGGAGATGCTGCGCGCCGGCCGGATCGGCTCGATCCTGTTTGAGATTTCGCTCGCGCCGCTGGCCGCCCTCCACCGCTCCGCCCCGGATGTGCTGCGGGCCGTCGCCAAGCAGGGCTTCGCCATCAGCCGGATCACGCCGGGGGGGGAGCTGGCGGCGATCACCGATTTCGACCAGGCCGAAATCCCGCCATTCGCCAACTACCTGGCCAGGCCCGCCGATGCCGGTCGCGCCCGCCGGTAAACGCACCATGCCGGAATTTGTCCTCCGCACGCCAGTGGCCCTGTTTATCTTCAAACGGCCCGCCGCCACCCGCCGGGTCTTCGCCGCCATCGCCGCCGCCCGTCCGCCGCGCCTGTTCCTGGTGGCGGATGGCCCGCGCGCCCCGCAGGAAGCCGACGAATGCGCGGCCACGCGGGCGGTCGTGGCGGCGGTGGACTGGGACTGCGAGGTGATCACGGACTTCGCGGCGGCCAACCTGGGCCTCAAACGCCGCCTGGCCAGCGGCCTGGAGTGGGTCTTCGCCCAGGCGGAAGAGGCCATCATCCTGGAAGATGACTGCCTGCCGCACCCGACGTTTTTCCGGTTCTGCCAGGAGATGCTGGCGCGCTACCGGGACCAGCCGCAGGTCATGCACATCGGCGGCTTCAACCCGGCCCCCGGCTGGGCCGCCGCCAACAGCTATCTGTTCTCGCGTTATCCCCGCGTGTGGGGGTGGGCCAGCTGGCGGCGGGCCTGGGTGTTCTACGACGCCGACCTGCGCGGCTGGACCGGCGCGGCGGATAAACGCGTTTACCTGGCCCGGTTCGCTCACCGGCGGGAGCGCCAGTACTGGCAGGCGGTATGGGACGGGGTCGCCAGCGGCCAGATCAACACCTGGGACTACCAGTGGGCCTTCGCCTGCCTGGCGCGGGAGGGGCTGTCCGTGGTGCCGGGGGTGAACCTGGTGACCAACATCGGCTTCGGCCCGGAGGCCACCCACACCCGGCGCGATCACCCGCTGGCCAACCAGCCGTCGGCAGCGGCGCTGTTCCCCCTGGAGCACCCTCCGGCCATCGCCCGCCACGCCGCTTACGACGCCCACATCGCCCGAACCAGCTTCATGGCCCCGGCCCTGCACCGCCGGATCGCCGGGCGGCTATGGCGGCTGGTCAGACGTCGGCGGCCCGGCTGAATGCCGCCAGACCAACCGTTCCCCACCCGGCCAGATGGTGTTGTATCATAGAGAGCAAACGGGACCGATAAGACGCCATGAGCGAAGAACGCATCCAAAAAATCCTGGCCCGCGCCGGGGTCGCGTCCCGCCGCGCCTGCGAAGACCTGATCCGCCAGGGGCGGGTGACGATCAACGGGGTCAAAGCCGAGGTCGGCGCTAAGGCCGATCCCGCCCGCGACACCATCCGCGTGGACGGCGAGGCCATCGCGGCGGACCAGGCCGCGCCGGTGTACATTGCGCTCCACAAACCGGCGGGCGTGGTCAGCACGGCCAGCGCCCAACGCCAGGACCAACGCCCGACGGTGCTGGACCTGGTGCCGGTGGCGGAGCGGCTGTACCCGGCGGGGCGGCTGGACGCCGACAGCGAGGGGCTGATCCTGCTGACCAATGACGGCGACCTCACGCAGCGGCTCACCCACCCCCGCTACGGCCACACCAAAACCTACCGGGCGCTGGTCCGGGGACACCCTTCCCCGGATCAGTTAAAGCGGTGGGCGGCGGGCATCCAGCTCGACGACGGCCCGACCGCGCCCTGCCAGGTGCGCGTCTGGCGGCGGCTGGACGAAGCGACCTGGCTGGAGATCGAGATGGGCGAGGGCCGCAAGCGCCAGATTCGGCGGACGGCGGCGGCGCTGGGGCTGGCGGTCGAGCGCCTGATCCGCACCGCCATCGGCCCCCTGAAGCTCGGCCACCTCAAACCAGGCGAGTGGCGCATCCTGGAGGCCGTTGAAGTGCGGGCGCTCAAGCGCGCGGTGAGCGGTGAGCAGGGCCGGTCCCGCCGCCGCGAGCGCCCGGCGACGGGCGGGCGATCCTCCCGCCGGACGGACCGGCCTCCCCGCCGATCCAGGAGACGCGCCGGGAAGGAGAGAAAGAACCGGCCATGACGGATGTACCCGCGGATAGCTGGGTGGAACGCCAGCGAGAAGTTTTTAAATCGCGCCGCCACTTCATCCGCGACGTGCTGTTCGACCGGATCGTCCGCACGCTGCTGTGGGATGTCACCGTAGAAGGGCTGGACAACATCCCGGCGAGCGGCCCGGCCATCCTGATGATCAATCACACGACGGCCGCCGATCCGGTGGCCGTGATGGGGATGACCCGCCCCCGCTTCCCGGTGCCGATGAGTAAGATCGAAAATTTCTGGCATCCGCTGATCGGCGTCTTCGCCCGCAGCTGGGGGGCATTCCCCGTGCGGCGGGGCGAAGTGGACCGTAATGCGCTGCGGGTCACGCTGGAACTGCTCAAGGCGGGCGAGCTGACGCTGATCGCGCCGGAGGGCACGCGCACCCACGCCCTGATCCGCCCCCGGGACGGGCTGGCCTACATCGCCACCAGGGCCGACCCGCCGCCGGTCATCGTGCCCGTCGCCATTTATGACATCGAGACCTGGCTCAAGGACCTGTTCATCCCCTGGCGGCGCACGCCGGTGCACATCACCTATGGGCGGGGGTTCCGGCTGCGCACGGGCGGGCGCAAACGTTTCCCCCGCGAAGAGCTGCGCCGGATGATGGACGAGATGATGTACCAGCTGGCCGTCCTGCTGCCGGAGTCCATGCGGGGCGTCTACGCCGACCTGAGCCAGATGACGACCGATTATCTGGAGTTCCTGCCATGACCCCATCGCCGCAGTCCGCCGGCCGCATCGTGGCCGTCGCGCCGGGCAGCCTGGCGGACCAGTTGGGCATCCGCCCCGGCGACGACCTGCTGACCGTCAACGGCGTCCCCTGCGACGACGTGATCGATGTGCAGTATTACGCCGCCGAGGACCGGGTCGAGCTGGCCGTGCGGCGCGGCGAGGCGGTGCTCTCGCTGGCGGGCGACCGGGCCGAGGGCCAGCCGCTCGGCCTGGAATTCGCCCATCCGACCTTTGATATCGACATCCGCCGCTGCAACAACCGGTGCGAATTCTGCTTCGTGTTGCAGATGGCCCCCCGCATGCGGCGCACGCTGTACATCAAAGACGACGACTACCGCTATTCTTTCCTGTTCGGCCACTACGTCACGCTGACCAACCTCTCCGAGCACGACTGGTGGCGGATCAAAACCCAGCGCCTCAGCCCGCTGTACGTCTCCGTGCATGCCACCGATCGGGCGCTGCGGCGGGCGATCCTGCGCAACCCGGACGCGCCGGACGTGCGGGAGCAGATTCAGGAATTGGGCGCGTATCACATCACCGTTCACACGCAACTGGTGATCACGCCGGGGGTCAACGATGGCCTCCATATGGAACAGAGCGTCCGCGAGCTGGCGGCGCTGTGGCCCACCGTGCAGAGCGTGAGCGTGGTCCCGGTGGGGCTGACCCGGCACCACAGGTACGGCCAGCGGACCAACACCCCCGCCGAGGCCAGGGCCGTGCTGGACGCCTGCCACCGCTGGCAGGCGGCATATCTCGACCGGTTCGGCGTCCGTTTCGTCTACCCCACCGACGAGTGGTACCTGATCACCGGGCGCGAAGTCCCGCCGCTGGCCGCCTACGACGACCTGGAGGGCCTCCAGGAGAACGGCCTGGGCATGGTCCGCCATTTCCTGGACGAGTGGGCGACGGTGCGCAAGGAGGAGGTCCGGGGCAATGGGGTAGGGGCGAGTCATGACTCGCCCCTGCCCAAGAACCATCTGACGCTGGTCACGGGGAGGCTGTTCGCGCCGATCCTGGAACGGGCCGCCGCCGAACTCGCCGCGGACACCGGCGCGCGGCTGGAGGTGGTCCCTATCGTCAACACCCGGCTGGGCGAGACGATCACCGTGGCCGGGCTGATGATGGCCGGGGACGTGATCGCGCAGTTACAGGGCCGCGACCTGGGCGAGGTCGTGATCCTGCCGCGCCTGATGTTTGACCATCCCAGCGGCATCAGCCTGGACGACAGGCATCCCCAGCAGATCGCCCAAACCCTGGACCGCCCGGTGGCGCTGGCCGACCTGATGGGCGACGTGGTGGATGTCCTGACGGGCCGCCACGCGCTGACCTTCACCCCGGAAGGCGGCCTGATCCCCCCCGACTCCATCGTCCGGGTCGGCGGCTGGGCGGTGGAGAAATATCTGTAGACCCATCCAAAAATCATCAAACAAGGGGCTTAAGCCCCCTGTCTGTCCAAATCCCTGGTCCGTGAATCCTTGGTCAGGACCTTAACGCTCCTGGAGCATGGCCCCCACGGCCTGAACGGTCGCGCCGGGGCCGGGCAGACTGTCCTGCCACAGCGTCGGCACGTGCAGCGCCAGGCCGGGAAGCTGCGGCGTGCGGTAGTGGCCCGCCTCATCTTCGGCGTGACGGCGGTAACGCCCGGCCTCATCCAGCCGATAAAAGCGGCCTTCATCCCGCAGGGGATCGATGATCCAGTATTCCCGCACGCCACCCTTCTCGTATTCCGCGAATTTTTCGCCGTGATCGCGCTCCACACTTTCCGGCGACACGACTTCAATGCAGATGTCGGCGGGACCGTCCATATAAGTATCTGTTCGCTCGCTGGGGTTAGTGTTCAGAATCACCTGAATATCTGGTTCTCTGGCGGAGACGGTCCCCGGCAGGCGCATCACAAATGGCGAAGAAGCAACCTGCCCCAACGGTTTCATCTCAAAGTAGGTTTCCAGCAAGAGTCTCAGGTAAAAGGTTATCTGGTCGTGTTTACTTGACACAGGCGCCATTTTTACCACGCCCCCCTGCACCCATTCGTGGAAGTCCGCCGCGTATTTTTCCAGATAGGTCTCAAACGAGACGCCGGTCGCCACGACCTGCCCTGAGACGGCGCTCACCACAGCGGGATCAGTGGTTGCCATGGGTGATAACTCCTGTCAAGTTGCCACTATCCTGAGTATAACACACGGAACGGCGCAACCACCGACAGCCTGCGGTGCAGCCGTGCGCGGCCACACGGCGCGACTCATCGCGCCGCTACCAGTCTGGGGATAGCAGCGTGAAGTCTTTCACGACTGTCATCAGGCGCACCTCTACCGGCGCGCCTCGCCGCCAACGGCTGCGGCCTGACCTGTGCCGACAATGGACGCAGGCGACAACCTGTGCGGGGCCGACCACACGACTGCCGCCTGCGCCCTTGATCTATTTGCAGTGATTACAGCAATAGAACTACAAGCCCTCCACCATCGTGGCTACCAGCATGAGGGCTAACCCCACGACCACGAACCAGATAGCATAGGTGGTGATGAACCCGAGGGTTGTCACCAAGGCTCCCACGACCCCGATTATCCCCAGGATCAGGGCGACGATCCAGGTGATCTGCTTGGGGGCACTGAGTTTCATGTCCTCCTCCTTAAAAAGTGTCACTGAGACCCGTCAATCTGATGGCTCTCCTGGCCCCGTGGTCAGAAGACCAGTCGAGGAGAATACAGAAAATCATGTATTCACCGTTATTATAACACGTAATGCACGAAGGGCCGCCAACGATCGCGTGAGAGAGCTTCGCGTCTTCTATCCCCCCGCGGAGACTCTTGCAGGATGTGGATAACCTCTTCCCAGAGCGTAACACAGGCTCTCTTTTGGTGGAGAACCGCCCCGGGGAAGCGGCCAACGGTCGCGTTCAGCCGCCGCGAGCACGCAGCGGAGCAACGTCGCCTGCGCGCGGTGGTTGGGAAGCTGAGGCATACTCGGACTAGACTTCGGCTGCTTCGGCGGCCAGGCGCTTGCGTGACCCCGCCCCATACGCCAGCGCCGCGCCCACCGCAAACAGGACGATGTTCAGCATAAACGGCAAATCCTTGTTGATGCCGGAGAGCGTGCCGGCAATCGTGCCAAACGGTGACGTGAACAGGATGATGCCCACGTACAGAATCGACTGAATACGGGCGCGTTCCTTCGCGCTGATGGTCAACACCGCCATCCGGTCGACGAGCGGGCTGACGGCGGCAAAACTGCACGCTTCCAGAAAAACATTCAAGATCAGAAAAGGATATCCCTGTTCGGGGGTCGTGATCAACACCACCTGACTGGCGATCAGGCCGAGAAACCCGACCATCATCGGCATATTGAGGGGCATTTTGTTGAGGTGCGGCATGACGACAAAGAAAAACGCCAGCATGATGGCGGATTTGATAAAGGGGAAAACGGCAATAGTCTCGACAGGGATGTGCAGTTTCTCCGTCACAAGGATGGCCCAAAAGTTGCCACTGATCAGGCTGGAAATGCTGATCACGAGCATGATGCCAGCCGTGTACAGGGTCGGCGGGGTACGGAGCAACTCGTATAAAACGCCTTTGTACCCCCGCAAGACGTGGAACATGCTTTGATTGCGCGTCTCGTGCAGGCGGACCTTGCCCTGAGCGGTCTCCTCGGTCATCCGATAGGTCACGCAGGCTTTGAGCGTGAACATGAACACCGCAAAAACATACAACCCACGCATGGTGGAGACGAGCGAAAAGGTGCGAACCAACGCGCCTGTCAGCGGGGCGACAAATCCCACCAGGAGATTGGCGATGTAGATCCAGGTGTAAATATCCGCCAATTGGCCGGGTTCGGCATCCTCCACCAGCAGGCAGGTCCAGGAATTGTGGGTGATGCGCCAGATGCTGTTGATGATGCCCGCGGCCAGGAAATACCAGAAGTTTTGCGCCACCGCCGCGATCAGGGACGGAATCGACCAGGCCAGGATGTCAAAGAGCAGGGTCGTGCGGCGGCGTCCCAGCTTGTCGGTCACCGCGCCGCTTAACAGGGCCAGAACGATCTGGAAACCCCAACTGACGCTGAGAATCAGACCGATTTGTTGGTCGGCCAGCCCGATAGCCACCATATAGACGGACACATACGGAGCGTACAGGTTGTAGGGAACGCCCCACAAGGGTTCGGTGTAGACACACCCGCGCGGGTTCCCGCGCAGACTTTTGAGCGAGGTGATGAGGGGATGGGCTTTCATGCAGAGAACCTGGCGGCAGCCACTCAGCGATGAATGGCGCAGAAACGTCTCGTCTCCTATCCAGATGGGAGACCCTTACAGGAAGGCGGATAGCCGCTCGCCAGAGTGTAACACAGCTTCTCTCTTTATGGAGAACCGCCCCCGAAAATCGGCTGTCTGACAGCCTGCCCCCAGACTGAGCCAGGCGTGTGGACGGCCCGGCGTTTTGGGTGGTCAGGGTGAGCCGGGCATTTTTCACAAAAAATTCACAAATATCGCGCCAGTTTCCGACCGGGGATAAGTATAATGGTAAGTGCAGGCCAACACATCCATAAAACTGCCCATCAGGATTCGGGCAGTTCCATCATGGCCGGGCAGCCGGCTATCGCCTATAATGATGGGCACGAGCGAACAGGAAAGGAGCCGCGCCTATTGACGTGACCACAGCACGAGGGACAACAGCGCATGAGCCTGGGCCAGACTTCCCCACGGCCACAGGCTGACGAGGTGGCGGTTCCTGCCGCGGGGCAGGGCTAACGTCGGTGCGGGCGAGCCGCACCTTACGGAAAATCGAGGGTTCAGCGGATGCCGCCAGGGCGCTTATCACCGTCCTATTGTCCCTCCAGGGCTACCCCAGCCGTTAAAGCGGGCGCCAAAACCGTCCGGCAACGGGCGGGACAAACCGCCAGCATGTGATAGCGCTCAACCGCGCCTGACGCCAGGCCATGATCCGGTGCCCCCTGGGCATGGGCAGCGCTGACGCCTGCCCCAGGTGGGTTCTGGCCTCCGGTCCCCTGACCGGGGCGTCGCCGCGCCGGCAACGAGCGCCTGTAAACCGTGGACACACCGAACCCAAAACTGGAGGGATATCCCATGTGTGGCATTGTCGGCTACGTTGGTTCCAGAGACGCCGCCCCCCTCATCCTGGAAGGTCTCAAGCGCCTGGAATATCGGGGCTATGATTCGGCAGGGCTGGCCGTCATCGAGGACGGGCACATCGCCCTGCGCCGCGATGTGGGCAAGCTGGATAACCTGGCCCGCCTGGTCGAGGAAAACCCGGTCTGCGGGTCGATTGGCATCGGGCACACCCGCTGGGCCACCCACGGCCAGCCCAGCCCGCGCAACGCGCACCCGCACATCGGCATGAACGGCGATGTCGTGGTGGTGCACAACGGCATCGTCGAAAACTACCTGGAATTGAAAGACGACCTGATTGCCGAGGGCGCGGTGTTCAGCTCCGACACCGACACCGAGGTGATCGTTCACCTGATCGAGCGCTACCTGAACGGCGGCCACGACCTGACCGAGGCCACCCGCCGGGCCGTGCAGCACCTGCGGGGCGCGCACGCCATCGTGGCCATGAGCACGCGGGAAGCCGACCGGCTGGTGGCCACCCGCATCGGCAATGCGGGCGGCGTGGCCATCGGCCTGGGGGAGGACGAGAACTTCCTGGCCTCGGACATCCCGGCCATCCTGGAGCACACGCGGCGGCTGGTCTTCCTGGAGAGCCGGCAGATGGCGACGGTCACGGCGGACGGGTATATGGTGCAGACGCTCGATGGGCACCCGGTGCTGGCCCGCCTGGTCACCATCGACTGGAACCCGATGAGCGCCGAGCTGGGCGAATACAAACACTTCATGCAGAAGGAGATTTTTGAGCAGGCCCGCGCCCTGACCGATACGCTGCGAGGCCGCATCGACTTCGAGACCGGACAGGTCACGCTGGCCGACCTCCACCTGACGCCGGAGGAGGCCGGGCGCATCAGCAAGATCGTGACGGTGGCCTGCGGCACCAGCGCCTACAGCGCCCTGGTCGGCAAGTTCCTGATCGAGGAACTGGCCCGCATCCCGGTAGAGGTGGATTACGCCAGCGAGTTCCGCTATCGTAACCCGGTCATCAACGGCGACGCGGTCATCCTGGCGATCACCCAGAGCGGCGAGACGGTGGACACGCTGGCCGCCATCGAGGAGGCGCGGGAGAAAAAGGCCCAAGTATGGAGCATCGTCAATGTCATCGGCAGCCAGGCCATGCGCCTGGCCGACGGATTCATCACCATGCAGGCCGGGCCGGAGATCGGCGTGGCTTCCACCAAAGCCTTCACCGCCAGCCTGCTGGACCAGTACCTGCTGGCACTGCACCTGGGCCAGCTGCGCGGCACGCTGAGCGCGGACGAGAGCCGCCAGCACGCGGCCGGCCTGGCCCGGCTGCCCGATCTCGTCGGCCATGTGCTGGATAACGACCAACGGTACGCCGAACTGGCGGCCCAACTGGCTAACTACGAGAACTTCCTGTACCTGGGCCGGGGCATCAACTATCCCATCGCGCTGGAAGGGGCGCTCAAGCTCAAGGAGATCAGCTATATCCACGCCGAGGGCTACCCGGCAGGCGAGATGAAACACGGCCCCATCGCCCTGATCAGCGAGAACATGCCGGTGCTGGCTATCGCGCTCCAGGACCACGTCTACGAGAAGATGTTGAGCCAGATCGAGCAGGCCAAAGCGCGGGGCGGGATCGTGATCGCGGTGGCGACAGAAGGCGACGGGCTGATTGCCCAGAAGGCCGATCACGTCCTCTACGTGCCGGAAGTGCCCTACCTGCTCAGCCCGGTTGTCTGTGTCATCCCGCTGCAACTGCTGGCCTACCACATCGCGGTGTGGCGCGGCCTGGACGTGGACAAACCGCGCAACCTGGCCAAGAGCGTGACCGTCGAATAAGCAGGACGGGGGCGCGTCTGTCGGCACGTCCCCTGACCGGCTGCCCGGCGACGGGCGCTCCCCCCTCACGACCCAGGCCGGGCGGGAGCGCCCTCACCTGTTTCTAGCCGCCAGGGAGGCCCCACAACCTGACTGGACTTTCGCCTTTTTTGCCCAAAAACAGCCAGTGTTCGGCCTGAATTTGCTGTCCGGCTGGCAGCAGATTCAAGCCAGACGCTTACTGACTTTGGCGTAGAAAGGCGAAACTCCAGTAATAAGGGAACAAAGAGGTAGACAAGTGGGTTAATGGGTAAGATCAACCCGCTTGTCTTGGTACTTCAGTGGTTCCTTTTGCTCGGCTATTCGAACGCTGTGAGATCCAGTCGACTTCTGGCCGGGACCGGATCAGCGTAACCTTCTGGCAGGCCAAACAACACTCCGGCAAGGCTTGCGCTTATCCAGTTGTGGTAAGCGTTGTATTCGTCAATGGAGACGTTCAACTCCATCAACGCGAGGAAGGCCACGCTCAGCGTTGTATCCATCTCGGCGACTATTGTCCGAAACTCGTCCGTATCCAGTTCAGGCACGGTATCCAGTAGAGAATGGACATTACTATGGAACGTTACAACTGCCTGAAATTGATTTGCAACTGCGACATTTTCGCGGTTAAACGTGGTCAATGTATTCGAAAGCCCGGTATATAACCGATCACTAGACAGGTCCGTCTCAGTGTCGTCAAGAAAAGCCTTGACGCTTTCCATTATGGGACCGACTGCCGGAAGGGCTAAATCAAAGGCTGTCTGCGCGGCCTCAACCCTCTCCTGGCGGGCGAGCAGCTCATTGTGATCCCCAGGGATCGAGATAACCAGCAATGCCAGAAACACCAGCACTGCGACGCCGATCACCTTGTTACGAAGACTCAGGCGACTCAGACGACTCAGGAAATCTTTTTTTTCAGCTTCCTGACCAGCGGTTTGTGCGTTTGCGGGCATGATTCGTTCCTTTTTTCACTTCACTGCATCGGGCAAAACTATCTATGGCTCTTTAGATTTCTACCTTTCTCCTTGAAGAAGGCAACCTGACCTTGCCCCATTTTAACGGACAGTTTCAGCATCATAGGCGGATTGGGATGAGGTAGTAATGCCGGCTTCCTGTAGCACGTCCCGTAAGCCTTGCTCTTTCCCCCATCCCTGTTGTTTCGAGTCGGCTTTCACGGATTGTGGACGCAGCACCTTCGGGGCGCACGTCAACCGCTGTAAACACCTGTGCAAGCCGCTGTAAGTATACACAATCCCCCAATGATCTGCGACCCACCGGATGGGCATCCCACACGGTTCGGAACAACCCGCGTGCTACTTGTCAAGAGCCGGGCGATAATGCACTGGAGTTTCGCCAATTTCCCAGTAGGCAAAAAAGGCGAAACCCCAGAACCTTATAGAACTCGGCGCTCTTGGCGACCTGGCGGTTCAGTTTTACCGACTAACCCACAGCGAAGTGGTTAGCAGGAATCGGCCCCGTTCGGGCGGCCCATCCCGCGATTCTCCTGTTAAACACCCCCCTGGTTGTGGTATATATTGTCTCTGACGCCCGTTCAGGCGGGGCGTCCTGGCCAGCGCAGTCAGGGGATAGAGGGGCATGACCGGCAAGCGACCCAAACCACTCGTTTTCCAACCCGCGACCCACCGCCAGATGCAGCGCGGCATCAACCAGATCGTCGACGCCATCCGCCCCACGCTGGGGCCGCGCCCGCGCACCGTGGCCATCCAGGAGAACCTCAAAGCGAGCATTGAGCTGCTGGACACCGGCGGCGTGATCGCCCGGCGGATCATCGAACTGCCGGACCGGGACGAGGATGTCGGCGCGATGTTCACCCGCCAGATGTTGTGGCAACTTCACGAGAAGGTGGGCGACGGCACCGCTACCGCCGCCGTCCTCTTCCAGGCGATCTATAACGAAGGGCTGCGCTACCTGGCCGCCGGGGGCAACGCCCAGCGGCTCCGCCATTACCTGGAACAGGGCATCGGCGTGATCCTGGAAGCGCTGGAGGCGGCGGTCACGCCGGTGGACGGCGCGGAACAACTGGCTCGACTGGCCGAGTCGATCTGTTATGACCCGCCGCTGGCGGCGATGCTGGGCGAGATCTTCGACGTGATCGGCCAGTATGGGCGGCTGGAACTGCGGAAGGGACAGGGCCGGGAACTGGCCCGCCAGTACGTGGAGGGCATGTACTGGGACGGCGGCGTGCTGTCGCGGGAGATGATCGCCGACTGGGAGCGCCTCCAGACCGACCTGGAAAATGCCGCCATCCTGATCACCGATCTGACCATCGAGGACCCGCGCCAGCTGATGCCCGCCATGGTGGCGGCGTTGAAGGGCGGCTTCCAATCGCTCCTGGTGGTGGCGGGCAAACTATCCGACGTGGTCATCGGCTTTCTGCTGCGCAACAACGATCCGGACAAGCTCCGGCTGATGGCGGTGAAAACGCCGGGGATCGGCAGCGACCAGATGGGCGCGCTGCACGACCTGGCCGTCCTGACCGGGGGGCGTCCCTTCCTCAAGGGGGCCGGGGACAGCCTGGGCCAGGTGCAAGCCGGGGACCTGGGGCGGGCGCGCCGGGTGTGGGCCAGCCTGCGCAACTTTGGCATCGTCGGCGGCCAGGGCGATCCGCGCCAGCTGCGGGAGCACATCGCCCGGCTCCGCGCCGCCCACCAGCGGGCGGAAAAAGAGGAGCGCGCCAGGCTGCAACTGCGCATCGGTCGGCTGATGGGCGGCTCGGCCACGCTGTGGATCGGCGGGGCCAGCGAGCGCGAGGTCGAAGCCCGCAAGGCGCTGGCCGAGCGGACGGCGGAAGCGCTGCGGGGGGCCATCGCTGAGGGGATCGTGCCCGGCGGCGGCTCATCCCTGCTGGCGGCTCGCCCGGCCTTGCAGGAACGGCTCCAGGCCAGCGCCGATGCCGACGAGCGGGCGGCCTGGCACATCCTGCTCCAGGCGCTGGAAGTCCCGATGCGGACCATCATCGCCAATGCCGGTTATGACTCCAGCGAGGTGATGGCCCAGATCAGGCTGGCCGGGCCGGGGCACGGCTTCGACGCCGCCGCCGAGCAGGTCGTTGACATGGCCCAGGCGGGCATCTTCGACGTGGCCGCCGTGCAGAAGGCCGTCATCCACAGCGCCATCGCCAGCGCGGCGCTGGCCCTGACCGTCGATGTGATGGTCCATCACAAGAAACGACCGACCGTCTACCAACCCTAGCGCCGAAAGGGCGTCCCTCACCGGGGGGCACCCGGAGTCCCAGCCCGCCCAGGATGCCCGGAACTCCAAACAGCCGCCCCAGACCTGGCGGTTTGATCTCACGGACTGAGCCATACGACGAGGGAAAGCGGAGCATGGAGTCGTCTGAGACACAGGATTTCGTCAACGCGCTGGCCGTGGCCCCGGCCTCCGCCAGCGACCCCCAGACCGCCGTCTGGTTTGCGGCGCGCCTCACGGGCCTGTACCGATCCCTGGACGGCGGCCAAAGCTGGCAGGGGGCCTATGGCGGGCTGGCGGTGGAAGGCCCGGTGGCGACCACAGCGGTCGTTGTGTCGCCGGATTTTGCCTCCGACCGGAGCGTGTGCGCCGGGGTCAAGGGGGCCATTCTGCGCTCCAGCGACGGCGGCGAGAGCTGGCAGGTCGCCGGGCTGGGCAGCCCGCCGCCAATGGTCTCGTCGCTGGTCATCTCGCCCCATTTTGTGGAAGATGGCACGCTGCTGGCCGGGACGCTGGAGGACGGCATCTTCCGTTCGGCAGACCGGGGCCGGCGGTGGGAGCCGTGGAATTTCGGCCTGCTGGACCTGCACGTCCTGGCCCTGGCCATCTCGCCGGCCTTCGCCCGTGACGAATGCCTGTTCGCCGGGGTGGAAACCGGCATCTTCCGCAGCACCAACGGGGGCCGGGCCTGGCGGGAGGTCGGCTTCCCCATCGATTGCGCGCCGGTGATCAGCCTGGCGATGTCGCCGAACTTCGCCCATGACGGCGTGCTGTTCGGCGGCACGGAGGAGCATGGCCTTTACCGGTCAGACGACCGGGGCCGCACCTGGACCCGCCTGGGCGCGGACGCCATCCACCAGGCGGTGAACGCCATCCTCCTGTCGCCCCGGTTCCCGGCCACGCCGGACGCCCTGGTGCTGCACGGGGGCGAGCTGCTGGTCTCGCGCGACGGCGGGCAGTCCTGGGGGGCGTGGGAGGGCGACCTGCCGGGCGAGGCGGCCATCACGGCGGTGCTTGCGCCGCAGGGCCTGGAGCGCGGGGCACGGTTGATCCTCGGCCTGGAGAATGGCGAGGTGTGGTGAGTGGAGGAAAATCAGCGATGGTGTCCGTCACCCGTGGCCCGTTGATCGGCGGCGGCGCGCCGGTGGGCCAGGGTCGGATAGAGTGTGGGCAACACGAGGGGGGATGATGGCTGATAAACCGGTAGTGATCGTCGATCCGCACTTCCGCACAATGGACGAGATTTTTTCACCAGCGGACAGGGAGCGGCTGTACCGCACCGTCACCGTGGTGTGGGGCCAGGATGAGCCGATGCCGTCAGAAGCGTTCGCCCAGGCGCTCCCGGAGGCGGTGGCCGTGGTCTGCACGCGGTGGCGGCATGGGGGCGAGATTCTCGATCAGGCGGGGAAGCTGCGCGCCATCCTGGACGTGTCCGGCGGCTTCCCACCGCTGGACTACGACCGGTGTTTCGACCGCCGCATCCGCGTGTTGTCGGCGGCCCCGGCCTTCGCGCGGGCCGTGGCGGAGATGAGCCTGGGGCTGGCGCTGGCCTGTAGCCGGGACATCTGCGCCGGGGACCGGGCCTTCCGGGCCGGGCAGGAGCAGTGGCAGCACCGGGGCAACGTCGGCACCTTCATGCTGTATGGGCGGCGGGTCGGCTTCATCGGCTTCGGGAGCCTGGCCCGCGCCCTGCGCCCGCTGATCGAGTCGTTCGGCTGCCCGATCAGCGTCTATGATCCCTGGCTCAGCCCCGGCTACCTGCGCAGCCAGGGGGTGACGCCGGTCAGCCTGGAGGAACTGCTGGCGACCTCCTGGGTGATCTTTGTGCTGGCCGTCCCCAGCGTGGAGAACCGGCACTTCCTGGGCCGCGCCGAACTGGAGCGCATCCAGCCGGGGGCGGTGCTGGTGCTGGTGAGCCGCGCTCACGTGGTCGACTTCGAGGCCCTGACCGACCTGGTGCTGGCCGGGCGCTTTAAGGCGGCGGTGGACGTGTTCCCCCATGAGCCGCTTGATCCCGACCATCCGATCCGGCGGGCGGAAGGCGCGGTGCTGTCGGCGCATCGGGCGGGGTCGGTCCGGGAGGCGCTGTGGGAGATCGGGGAGATGGTGGTGGATGACCTGGAAGCGATCGTCGCTGGCCTGCCGCCCCGACGACTCCAGCCCGCCGAGCCGGAGCTGGCCTTCCGCTACGCCTCCATCCAGACGAAGCCGTGGACGGCGAAATGAGGGCCGGGTCGGGGCCGCCGCCGGGCAAGCCAGCTGGCGCGGCAGGGACAGGCCCCGGCCGCCCAATCCGCTAGGCGAAAAACTGCGGCAGAAAGTCCCGGTGCGTCTCCAGCAGGTCGTCCAGCACGGCCTGGACCCGATCCGCCGACGGGCCGAGGGGGTGGGCCAGCAGCGCTTGGTAGGCGGCGTTCCGGTCGCCGTGCACCGCCGCCTCAACGGTCAGCAGCTCGTACTGTTTGACCTGGGCCACCAGCCCGAAGCAGACTGGCGGCAGCGGCTCCGCCGGGAGCGGCTGGACGCCCGCCCGGCTGACCCGGCAGGGCATCTCCAACACCCAGTCCTCCGGCCAGCCCGGCACCGCGCCGCCCTGCCGGACGTTGGCGACGTGGGTCTCCCCCAGGTCGTTATGGTGGGCGTTGAGCAACTGCGTGGCCACCGTCGAATAATAAGCGCCGCCGCGCTGCATCAGGTCTTCCGGCGGCTGGACGCGGTCCGGCTCGGCGTACTGCTGGAGCAGGCGCTCCTCGATGGCCATGACCTGCTCGGCCCGCGACGGCGGCCACTGCTCCTGAGCGGCGATCTTCCGGTCGGTGTAGTAAAAATATTCCAGGTAGTAGTTGGGGATCATCTGGAGCGATGCCAGGGTGGGGATGTCCCAGGCGGGGTGTGGGCTGGCCTTCTGCTCGGCGATATACGCCGCCATCACCGTCGGCCACAGGTCCTCCCCATCCACAGTGAGGCCGCGATGCCAGGTCAGGTGGTTGAGGCCCAGCGTGTCCAACTCCGCCCGCTCCGGCGCGATGTCCAGCCCGGCACGTTCCTTAAGCAGCCGCAGGAAACCCATCTTGGCGTGGTAGGGGGCGTTGCACACGCCCACCGCGGGCACGTCCGGCGCGTAGTGGGCGAGCGCCTGCGTGACCAGGCCCGCCGGATTGGTGAAATTGACCAGCAGCGCGCCCGGCTCGGCCAGCGCGCGCATATCCCCGGCGATTCGCAAAATGACGGGGATGGTGCGCAGGGCCTTGGCCATGCCGCCGACGCCGGTGGTCTCCTGGCCGACCAGGCCGTGCCGCCGCCCCAGATATTCGTCGGCGCGGCGGGCCGGCATCCCGCCGACGCGCAGCTGGGTGATGACGTAACGCGCGCCGCGCACCGCCTGGCGCAGGTCGGTCGTCAGGTGCACTGCGAAGGGCGCGCCCGCCGCCCTGACCATCCGCCGGGCAAAACCGCCGACGATCTCCAGCCGCTCCGGCAGGATGTCCATCAGCCACAGTTCGGTCAGGGGAAACCGATCTGCGCGCGCCAGGAAGCCGTTGACCAGTTCCGGCGTATACGTGGAACCGCCGCCAATAACCGCCACTTTCATCACCCCATCCCCTTTCCCCGGCGCAGAGCCGCGCCAGGCCAGCAGCCGACAATTGTACCAGCGCCCCGGCGGCAGGCCAGCACCAGGCAGCAGCCAATGGCACGCTCTGGTCAGGAAAATAAGCGCGTAAGATAGCGGCTTTACGCCCGGCAGACGCTCAGCCGCGCCGGAGACCGGACGGGCATCAGTCGGTTGAGGGCGCTGCCTGATCGTCGCCGGTTTCGGCGCGCGAGGCGTGGTACGCCACCAGCTTCTCCCGCTGGCGATGGAAGTGACGCCGGCCGTAGGCGTAAAATGGCCCAAACAGCAGCAGGAAAAAGCCGATGACCAGCGCCGTCCGCGCCAGACGCTCGCCGAACGGCTGGGTGTTGTTGGGCACAAAAATCAGCAGGAACAGGCCGAGCGCGATGCACCCGCCAAGGTAGGCGATCAGCAGCCACCGATCCCGCCGGTTGATCTGATCGATGGTGGTGTGTTCCAGCCAGTACGGCTCGTACCCCGGATGCTGGGTCTTCTGTTTATCAAGGCCCCGCCAGTACCAGTAGAAGCTGACCAAAGCTCCGCCGCCAACCACCGCCGCGATGTTCGAAACCTGCACCCACTCGGTGCCCAGGCCGCGGCTGCACTGCTGTCGGGTCTGGCCCTGGGCCACGCAGTCGGCGATTCGGCTCTCGTTGTTCAGCCACGTGAGGGCGACATAGGCGATAGTCCCGGCCATCACTACCAGGAAGATGACGGTCGCCCGGATCCGGCGCTGGCGAATCCGGGCAGCGAATCGGGGATAATCCTGACGCATCGCTCCACCTCAACAGGTCAGATGCAAAAACCTGATCCGATAATAGAGGGCTGCGGCGAGGGCGCAATGAGGAAACGACAGCACTATATACCCGCCGCGCCAGACGCGCAAAAACCGCCCGCGCGGGGTGACGGCACCCCTGCCGACGCCAGGGGGTCAATTGGAGGTGGGGTAGCGGCGCGAGGAATAGCGCCGCCCGATTCGCCTCAAGCTGTTGTCGGCACCCCTGCCGACGCTACGGCTACGGGGCGTCCGTCAGGGTCAGGGGACCAGACCGGCGGCGGCCTCGGCGGGCAGCCGGAAGGCGATGATGGTCTGCGCGCCGTAGATGAACCCCATCACCCCCAGGACCAGGGCGATGATCGCCAGCGCCCGGCGGTAGCGGTCAAAGCGCTCCACATCCGTCAGGACCACATACGCCCCGGCCAGGGCGTGCACCAGCACCACCAACAGGAAGGCGATGTCGATGGCCTTCCACAATGGCTGCTCCAGCCGCGCCAGGATGCGGGTGAAGTTGATGTGAAACGGCGGATAGTGCACCACGATCATGTGGATGGTGAGGAAAAACAGCAGGGCGATGGCGCTGAGGCGCTGCATCTGAAAAATACGCATCCCGGAGTTCCGCATGGCCTCCTCCTAACCTTCCAGCATGAACAATAAGATGGGCAGACCGCCAGCGATGGTCAGGATGACCGAGACGGCGAAGGCGGCGTAAAACAGGCTTTTGCGGTATTCGGTCACGTCCAGATAGTGCACGATCAGCAGCCGGATGCCATCGAAGGCGTGGTAGATCACCGCCGCCAGCAGCCCGATCTCCGCCAGCTTAAAGATATCCGATTGCAGGAAGTTCATGGTGCTGTCAAACGACTCCGGGCCGCCGTTGACCGAGCCAATGGCCAGGATGTGCAGGCCGAGGTAGATGACCAGCGCCACGCCGGTCAGGCGGCGCAGAAAGAAGCTGATAAATCCCGTGGTTCGGTACATGCGGATGCTCCTTTCGGGATCAGACCCGTCACTTGGCCGGGATCGGCTGGTCAAGCGACGCCTGACGCTCGCGCCGGGCGGCCTCGAAGGCCCGCCGCTTTTGGGCCAGCTTACGCAGCGTCTCGATGGCCTGGGTGGGGTTCAGCTCTTTGGGGCAGGCGTCGATGCAGTTGAAGATGGTGTGGCAGCGGTAAACGCCGTCCCTCCCCGCCAGGTCGGCCAGCCGCTCGCCGGGGGCGCTATCGCGCGGATCGAGGATGCGCAGGAAAGCCTTCAGCAGGGCGTGCGGCCCGATGTATTGTTTGGTCAGGGCGATCACCTGGCAGGCGGAATAACACGCCCCGCACATGATGCACTTCTCGGCGTCGTGCAGGGCCGCCACTTCCTCCGGACTCATGCGGAATTCCTTCTCCGGGATGTTCTCCGGCGGGATCAGCCAGGGTTTGACCCGCAGGTACTGCTCCCAGAAGCTGGTCCGATCCACCACCAGGTCTTTAATGATCGGCAGGTAAGGCAGGGGGCGGATGGTGATGCGACCCTGGCGGTCGAGGTGCTCGGTGAGCGGCGTCTCGCAGACCAGCATGTTTTTGCCGTTGACGTTCATGGCGCAGCTGCCGCAGATGGCGTGGCGGCAGGAGCGCCGGAAGGTCAGGCTGCCATCCTGCGTCTCTTTGATGGTGTGCAGCGCGTCGAGGACGGTGGTGGCGGGCCGGAGCGGCAGCTTAAACTCGTCGAAGTAAGGCTTCCGGTCGTTATCCGGGTTAAAGCGCTGGACGCGCACGGTGATCGTTCGGGTGGAACCGTTGCTGGACATGGATAGGACTTTCTCCTGTGAACACGGCGTTCGGTGAGGGGCGTTCAGCCGTCGGCGGTTGGCGAGGGCATTGGCGGCCATATCGTCCCTGTTGGGCTGCTGGCCTCCCGCTGGCCGCTCGTCGTCAGTATTTGCGTTCCTGGGGCGGGTATTTCTCCCAGTCGATGACCACAGCTTTGGCACTCAAGGCCGGCAGCCCGTCGCCATTTTTGTGAGCCAGGGTGTGATGCAGCCAGTTCTCGTCATCCCGCCGGGGGTAGTCCGTGCGGTAGTGCGCACCCCGGCTCTCGGTGCGGGCCAGGGCGCTGGCGGCCACCACTTCGCTGAAGGTGAGCAGATGGCCGGTCTCCAACGCGCCCAGCACATCGGTGTTAAAGCGGGCGCTTTTGTCCATCACCCGGACGTCCGGGAAGCGCGCCTGCAACGCCTTGATGGTCGCCAGCGCGGCCTTAAGCCCGGCCTCGTCGCGGTAGATGCCGACGTGATCGGTCATGGTCTGCTTAAGCTCACGGGCGATCGCCGCCCAGGACTCGGCCCTGCCGCCTGCTGGCTCGGCCATCAGGTGCTGGATTCGCTGGCGGGTGCGCGCCGCCGGGTCGCCCGTGATCGGCGGTAGCGCGGCTCCGTCTTTCACAAACGCGGCCATGGCCCGCCCGGCCCGACGGCCAAACACCGAGGCATCCAGCAGGCTGTTGGTGCCCAACCGGTTAGCGCCGTGCACGCTGATACAGGCGCACTCCCCGGCGGCGTAAAAGCCGACCACTGGCGTGCCATCCGCGTCGGCGATCACCTGGCCGTCGGCATTGGTGGGGATGCCGCCCATGCTGTAATGCGCCGTCGGCTGGATGGGCACGGGCGCGTCGATGACATCAACCCCGGCGAAGTTGAGGGCGATATCCCGCACCTGGGGCAGCCGTTCCAGGATTTTCTCGCGGCCCAGGTGGCGGAGGTCCAGGTAAATGCCCTGGCCGTCGTCGCCGATGCCGCGCCCTTCGTCGATCTCGGTCTGCTCGGAGCGGCTGACCAGGTCGCGAGGGGCCAGCTCCATCCGGTCCGGCGCGTACTTCTCCATGAAGCGCTCGCCGTCCTTGTTGATCAGGTAGCCGCCCTCGCCCCGGCAGGCTTCGCTGAGCAGGATGCCGTGCTGGTACAGGCCGGTGGGATGGAACTGGACAAATTCCATGTCCATGAGGGGCACGCCGGCCTGGTAGGCGATGGCCACGCCGTCGCCGGTGTTGGCGTGGGCGTTGGAGGTGATGGCCCAGGCCCGGCCATAACCGCCCGTCCCAAACATCACTGCCCTGGCCCGCATGGTGTATAGCTGGCCGGTCAGGATGTCCAGGGCGACGATGCCCTTACACACATTGTCCTCGACGATCAGGTCCAGGCAGTACCATTCGCTGTAGAACTTGACGCCGTGCTTGCGGGCCTGCTCGTGAATGGTGTGCAGCAGGACATGCCCGGTCCAGTCGGCGGCGTAGTTGGCACGGGGGGCGCTGTGCCCGCCGAAGCGCCGCTGGGCGATGCGCCCGTCCGGCGTCCGGCTGAAGACGCAGCCCATGTGCTCGTACTCGTAAACGATGTCGATGGCCTCCTGGACCATGATGGCGATGGCGTCCTGGTCGCCCAGCCAGTCCGACCCTTTGATGGTGTCGAACAGGTGCAGCTCCCAGCTATCAATCGGCTCCTCGCCGGGCGGAATCTGCTCCAGCGGGCCACGCGGGCCGGTCCCGGCCACCGGACGCACGTTGTTGAGCGCGGCGGCGATCCCTCCCTGGGCCGCCCCGCTGTGGGACCGAAGGGGATGAACCTTGGACAGCACGCCGATGTCCCTGACGCCCCCCTGACTGGCGGCCAGCGCTGCCCAAGTCCCGGCCAGGCCGGCGCCGACGACGATCACGTCATGGGTGAGAACTTCTGAATTCGCCATATGCTCCCTCTGTATGTGGCCACCAACGGCGGGGGACACCTCACGGAAGAGCGCCCAGCGGCGGTGGCTGTGGAGACGCCGCCAACACCCGGTAAGTACCCGGTCGCTGACGGACTGGACAACCGGCAGACACGCATGAAGCACCGCCTGCTGACCCGATGACGGGATGGATCGCGCTGACCGGCCCTGGCGCGCCCCGGCGGCGCGTCGCCGGTCCCAAGAAAGAACGTTCGCCGTATGGGAACGGCAGCGCCGGGACAACCATCAGCGAGGGTGGCGTTCCGGCGACGGGCATACGACGGGCCTCATTACTGGCCCCAGTGTAACGACCCCAATCGCTATTATGGAAGTGTCACAAATCATCAATTGCCGTGATAGGCGTCCGGCGCGGGGGCCGCCGGAGACGCCGCCTCACCGCGCCAGGCTGTGCAGGTAGGCCACGATCAGGTCCAGCTCGTCGTCCGGCACTTCGCTGGGGGGGATGGGCGGGGTCTGCGCTGACCCCACGCGCACGAAGTTGATGATCTGGACGGCCCGCATGGGCGGGGAGGTGTTGAGGGGCGGCCCATCCGCCGGGGTGCCCTCGCCCTGCGGCCCGTGACACTCGGCGCAGCGCAGGAGGTAGAGGTCGCGGGCGGTGGCCAGCACGTCCGGCGGGTAGACGGGCAGGCCAGCGCCGATGATGTTCTCCTGAGCATAGAGGATGATGGCGGCCAGCTCGCCCGGCGAGACATTCTCCTCCGGGAAGGGAGGCATGGCGTTTTTGCCGCCGCGCACCCGGCTGGTGATAAAGTCGGCGGGCAGGAAGGGGATGTCGTTGAGCGAGGGCGCAATGGAGCCGCCTTCGCCGCGTCCGCCGTGGCAGATGGCGCACCACGTCTCAAACAGCAGCCGCCCGTCGTGGCCCTCGGCCAGGGCGGCCAGGTCCGGCGTCGGTTCCGCCGGTGGGCCGGGGGAATCGTCGCCCCAGTGATGGAGCAGGTAGATCAGCGCCGCGATCTCATCAGGGGAAAGTTTCCCCTGGAAGCCCTCCATCTTGGTGTTGCGCACGCCGATGGTGACGATCTCATAAAGCTGGGCGGTGGGCATGTTGCGCACATAGGGGTCATTGAGGGCGGGGGCATCGGCGGTGCCGCCGCCGTCCTCGCCGTGGCACTCCACGCAGTGCCCGGCGAACAGGTTCCGCGCCAGGGCCAGCGTCTCGCCGTCGCCCGCTTCATCGATGGGGAGGGAGAGGTCCGGCCCCATGGCGGCCAGGATGTCCGCCTCGGTGGGCATCATCCCCAGATCGGCCACCCGCCGTTCGATGGCGTCCCAATCGCCATATTGCAGCAGCAGGACCAGGGTGTCGATCTGCCCGTGGGAGAGCGCCCCGCCCTCGTTGAGGCCGAAGGCAGCCATGTCAGTGGCATAACGCCCGCGCTCGACGGTGTTAAACAGCAGCCGGACATCCTGGCGGCGGACGAATTCCTGGTCCAGCGCCCGGTAGACGCCCAGTCCCTCCCCCCGCGCCCCGTGACAGCGGGCACAGTGCAGGGCGTAGGTGGTCATGCCCCGGTCGACGGCGGCGGCGCGGTAGGCGGCCAGGGCCATCTCCTGGCGGCCCGGCTCGCGGACGATGTTGATGAGCAGCATGGCGACGATCACAGCCGTTGCCAGCAGCCCGATCACCCTCATCGTGCGCGTCACGGCGTGACTCCTGGTTCGGGCGTGGGATAGGCGATCTCGTCCGGGCCGACAGTAGGGCGCTCGATCAGCGCGCCGGTATCGACGATGACCTTGCCATCCCCAAACGTGACCGGGAAGCGGGCCAGCGGGCGCGGCGCGGGCGGATTGAGCACTGCGCCGTCCGGCTCGAACCGGGAGCCGTGACACGGGCAGTGGAAGCGGCGGCCCTCCTCGTCCCACAGCACCACGCAGTCCAGATGGGTGCACTTGCGGTACAGGGCCAGGAAGCCGCCGTCATCGCCCCGCACCAGGTAAAACTGACCGGCGGGGAAGGGCGTCACCGTGCCCGGCGGGAAATCGTCAATGAGTCCGGCGGTCACCGGCCCGCCGAAGTCGCCCTGGCCCACCCGCGAGGCCAGAAAGCGCAGGGTGACATACCCCGCCCCGACGGCGGCGGCGGTGCCCAGCGCGCCCCAGGCCAGCTTGAGGAAGTCGCGGCGCGTGGCCCCAGGTCCGGGTTCAGAGGGACAATCTGGCCGGGGGGCAGGCCGTTCGCTCATGGGGCGGCCTCCCAGGGCAGGACCAGCGCCATATCCGGCCCCCGGAAGAAGAGACCGATGGCGGTCAGGGTGAGGAAAACCGCCAGCAGCAGGGTAAAAATCGCCAGCCGGGTCTCGCCCGGATTCGCGCCGAGCCGCCGCACCGCCCTGGCATAACCGTACACCGCCAGCATGGCGACCCCCAGCGGGATCAGCCCATTGCCGAGCCAGGCGGGCAGGAAAGGCAACGCCGCCTGGGGCGTCAGGCCGCGCTCGGCCAGGATCACCAGGGCCGCCGTCGCCCCCGCGCCCAAAACCAGACTCAGGACCGCCAGCCAGCGCCCCCGCCAGGAGCGGAACCAGATGCCGGTCGTGTCGGCATCGTCGCGCAGGTAGGGCAGCGCGATCAGCGCCCCGATGGTGATCGCCGGGATCAGAAACGCGCCAAACGTGGGGTGGAAGTGCAGCAGCAATTCCTGGATGCCGAGGAAGTACCAGGCGGCGCGGGTCGGGTTGGGGGGCTGGTTGGGATCGGCGGCGTCGAGCAGCGGCGCATCCACGAAGGTGGACCAGGTCAGCAGCAGGGCCAGGACCACCAGGGCGACGATGAGTTCCTTCGCCACCAGGTGAGGGATGGTGGTCACCATCTCCAGCCGCCGGGGAGTCGGCTCCTCCCCGATGCGGCGGGGGATGGTGAACTTATCCTTGCGCACACGCCAGATGTGAAAGGCCCCGGTAACCAGGAAACCGAGCGGGATCAGCATGACATGCAGGGCGTAAAAATTGCTCAGTGTGGTGGCGTTCACTTCCGGGCCGCCCAGCAACAGACGTTTGATCGGCTCGCCGACCAGCGGGATATAGCTGATCAGGCTGGTCCCGACCGTCACCGCCCAGTAGGAAAGCTGGTCCCAGGGCAGCAGGTAGCCGGTGAAGTTGGCCACGACGGCCAGCCCCAACAGGGCCAGCCCCAACTGCCAGTTGAATTGACGGGGATGGCGGAAGGCCGCCGTATAAAACACCCGCAACAGGTGCAGAAAGACCACGATCAGCAGCAGATTGGCGCTCCAGTGGTGCAGGTTGCGGATGAGCTGGCCAAAGTAAACTTCCGTTTGCAGGGCCACCAGGCTGTTATAGGCCGCTTCCGGCGATGGCGTGTAGGCGAACATCAGCAGCACGCCGGTCAGCACCTGCACCACCAGCAGCAGGATGGCCATCCCGCCCAGGCCGAAGGTGTAGGTCAGCCGCAGGGAGCGCGCCGGGACTCGCGGCGGATGCAGGTGCAGGATCAGGTCGCTGGCGGCCAGGCGCACGCGGCCCCGCTCATCCTCCGGCCAGAGCGGCTCGCGCCGGATCGATCGCCAGACGCGCCGCAGGGTCGATGGCGGTTCTGGGGACGGGGTGTTTTCCGGCGGCATAGGACGGCGGCCCCTCCAACGGACAGCGGATCGCAAACACGGCGAGTTTAGAATCGACCGGGGAAAAATGCCAAGACGATCGTCCAGAATTGGCGGTGGCAGGTGTCCCAGGGCTGGTTCATCCGGACCACTTTTCTCTCTGAATCAGCCCGGCGCATTCCGCGAAATCGTTGACAGGCGGCCCGAAAACGGCTATAGTGTGGCCCGCAGGACGCAGGCAGCATCATATGCGCGGTCATATGGATAGCGCCCGGTGTTCCGGGCGTTTTGCGTACCGCCCCTGCGCCAGTCTCAAGCCATACGTATGTAAGGAGCATGAAAGAATGGCGGAACGTATTGTCGGCGCTGTGAAGTGGTTCAACACGACCAAGGGCTACGGTTTCCTGTCCCGCGAGGACGGGCCGGATGTCTTCGTACATTATTCGGCCATCGTCGGCGATGGCTTCCGCAACCTGGAAGAAGGTGAGCGCGTGGAATTCAGCATCGTGGAGACCCCCAAGGGGCTCCAGGCCACCGACGTGGTCAAGTTATAGCACGTCGCCAACTGACCCATCCACAAACGCCCTCGCCCGCCGGGGGCGTTTGATATTACCGGGCCTAGGGCTGCACCCGCTGCACCGCCTCCCCAGGCCCCCGTTGATCACACGGGCGGCGGGCCTTGCCGGATACGCTGCTGGATGACCGCCAGCGCTGCGGCGTCGCCCGGATCAAATCCATACACCTCCGGCATCAGCAGCTCCAGCCACCACGTCACGCCCGCCTCCGCCGCCGCCTGGACGCGCCCCGCCGATTCTGCTGGATTATCTCCCGGCGTGACCCCCAGGTTAACCACGTCAAACGGGCCGTCCAGGCCGGCGGTTGTGCGCTGGGCCTGGACAAAGGCCACTGCCTCCTGGAGCAACAGTATCTGCTCCGGCCCGTGAGCTTCAAATAACGGGAACATGCCGTCCCAGCGGGCCATCCGTCGGAAGGGGGCCTTGTTCGGCCAGAAGCCGCCCACCCACACCGGGATACGCGGCTGCTGGACCGGCGTCGGTCGAAACTGGGCATGTTCGATGTGGTAATGCTGGCCCTCGTAACGAAACGGCTCGCCGCTCCACAGGCCGAGGAGTATGTCCAGCGCTTCGTCCAGCATCGCGCCACGGACCTTCTGGTCCGGCTCCTCGCCCAGGTAGTCCCACTCGCCCTGGCCCAGCCCGATGCCCACGCCCAGGATCAGCCGCCCGCCGGAGAGCCGATCCACCGAGACGGTCTCGCGGGCCACTTTCCAGGGACGCCGGCGCGGCAGCGGTGTGACGGTAGTGCCGAGACGAAGGCGTGATGTGCTCATGGCGATGGCGGTCAGCGCCACCCAGGGATCGACCGCCGGCAGCGCAGGGTCCTCCGGCGCGATGTGATCCCAGATGAAGAAGCCGTCCCATCCGGCAGCTTCCGCCGCACGGGCCAGGTCAGCCAGCACCCGCGCGTCGCCGTAGATGCCGAAGTTCGGCAGGTAGAGTCCGTAGTTCACAGGCACACCTCCCTCTCCAATTACAGGCTGGGGACATTGTACGCCGGACAGTAGGCAATTGCCCGCCAAAGAATAGAGCCGTGGAGGCAGTGGCGGGACACTCCGCGCCGGGCAGCGAGGAATTTTCCGCACCCTTCGGTTGACCCCGCATATTCCCGGCCTGGGAGCGCTCTGATTCTAAAAAAGGCATAAATTTTTCAGGGCCGTCAGGGATTCCTTTTATAATACATTTAGCCTGGATTCCATCACACTCAGACCGACGATCACCACTTACCATTCGCCCGCGCTGGCACGAGTCCATTCAGGATCGATAATCGTATGCGCCTGCTGGATTGGAGACGCTGGCCGCTGGGCCTCAAACTGGCCCTGGCCATGACGGCCCTGGTGATGATCACCGGGGTCGGCCTGGCCCTGCTGTCCGCCGAGCAGGATCGCCAGTTCCTCCGCGCCGAGTGGGAGGAGCAGGCCCGGCTGATCCTGGATACCCTGACGGCTGCGGCTGACGACGCCTTTTACCGGCAGGACGCCGCCGCCATCACCGACATCATGGAAGGGCTGAGCGCGGCGGATGCCGGGCTTTTCATCGGAGGGCGCGCTTACGACCCCGCCGGGCGGATCATCGCCGATGCCCCCGCGCCGCCGACGCTGACCTTCGGGCAGGAAGCCGATCCGTTCGAGCAGCAACTGTTGCAGAGCGAGACCCCCGTCTATGTGTGGGAAGCCGACGCGCTGCTGGCCGGGCGGGCGGTGACCAGCGGCCAGCAACGGCTGGGCGCGCTCAGCATCCGCCTGTCCACCGCGCCGCTCCAGGCGAAGATCGCGGCCGCCCGCGATCAGGTGGTCAGCGTGGCGGGGGCGGCCATCGTCACCGGGGCGCTGCTGGCCTGGGTCATCAGCCGATCCATCACCGGCCCCCTGCGCCGCCTGACCGAGGCTTCCCGGCGCTTAACCGAGGGCGACCTCACCCCCACGGTGACCGTCCGCAGCGGCGACGAGACACGCCTGCTGGCGGACGCGTTCAACGCCATGACCGCCCGGCTCCGGGCCACCATCGAGAGTCTGGCCGAGGCCCGCGACGAAGCGCTGGCCGCCTCCCGGCTGAAGTCCCATATCCTGGCCACCGTCAGTCACGATCTGCGCACGCCGCTCAGCTCCATCCTGGGCTACGCGGAGATCATGCGCGAAGGGCTGTACGGCCCGATCACCGACCAGCAGCAGGAAACGCTGGACCGCCTCACCAGCAACGCCGAGCAACTGCTGGCTTTTGTCAATAATTTGCTGGATTCGGCCCAGCTCGACGCCGGCAAGATGGACCTGGAGATCGGCCCCTTCCCGCCGCAAGAGCTGATTGAGTCCGTCGAGTCCATGGTCAACGGGCAGGCTCACCGCAAGGGACTGGATGTGATCACCCTCGTGGCCGATGACGTGCCCGACCCGCTGGTCGGCGACCTGGCCCGCCTGGAGCAGATCGCCAACAACCTGGTGGGCAACGCCGTTAAGTTCACTGAAAAGGGATGGGTGAAGATGCGCCTCTTCCGCCCGGACGACGAGCACTGGGCGATTGAGGTCAGCGACAGCGGCCCCGGCATCCCGCCGGAGGCGCAGGCCCACATCTTCGACGCCTTCTGGCAGGTGAACGGTCTGGAAGGACGCCCGCGCCATAAAGGCAGCGGCCTGGGGCTGTACATCGTCCGGCAGTTAGCCGGACTGATGGACGGCGAGATCACGCTGTCCAGCCAGGTCGGCCAGGGCAGCACCTTCACCGTCAGACTGCCGCTCTTAAAATCGACGCCAACGACAGGATGACCGATGTTATTTGAGCCACGCGTCCTCATCGTGGAGGACGATGCCGACCAGGCCCATATCTTCGCCGAATCGGTGCGTCTGGCCAAGGCGACGCCGGTGGTCGCCCAGGACGGCGCTCAGGCCCGCGCCCGGCTGCAAGAATTTGTGCCCAGCGCCGTGATCCTGGACCTGCACCTGCCGGGAGTCTCCGGCCTGGAACTGCTGCGCCAGATACGGTCGGAGGCGCGGCTGGCCGGGACGCCCGTGATCGTCACCAGCGCCGATGCCCGCGCCGCCGCCGCGCTGCACGACCAGGCCGACTTTGTGTTCGTCAAGCCGGTGGGCTTCAAGCAGCTATCGCAACTGGTCATGCGCTTGCACAGGACGTAGGGCGTCCGGGGCAGCGGGCGAGCACTCCTCAACAAACAAACCGGCATCACCCACGTCTGGGATTGGGGGTTCGGGGCGGCCAGCGCGCCCCCCCGACGATTCCCGTCCGAAGTTAAGATTCCCCGCCGCGCCGCTCACAGCCGGAACGTCCAGGCGTCCGCGCCGTACTGGGCCGCGACCAGCTGGGCGGCGCGCGCCTCCTCCGCCGGGGAGGGCGGCTCCGGACCCCGCAGGTCCAGGTCAAACGTGGCCCGGAAGGCCCCGACCAGCGCCGAGGCGGCTTCCTCCCAGGACACGGCCCGATCGAGCGCACGCGCCAGCGTGGTGGCCCGCTGGCGGACCCGCTGGCGGACCTCCTCCCGCACGTCCTCGCCGGGGAAGGCCAGCGCGTCGCAGATGCGGGCCACGTCGCCCTCCAGCGGCAGACTGCCGTGCTGCAACACGCCGCCGAACTTGCGCACCTGGGCGCTGCCGATCAGCTTGCGCCCGTCCGCCGTGATCTCGTAATCGGACGGCACCTCGAAGCACACCGGGCCTTTGGCACCTGCGGGGGCGCGCCCGGCCCGCTTATCCGCCTGCGCCTGGAGTCCCAGCCGCTCCAGCGCGGCCAGCAGGGCGGCGCTCAGCCGGCGGTAGCTGGTGACGATGTCGCCCTGGACGAGGGGATGGTCGGCGGGCAGGGCCACGCTGTAGGTGATCTCGTCGGTATGCAGGATGGCCCGTCCGCCGGTGGGTCGCCGCACGATCGTCCAGCCGCGCGCCCGGATGCGGCTCAGGTCCACGTCGCTGGCCACCTGGCCCTGCCCCAGGGAAAGACACGGCGGGTTCCAGGCGAACAATCGTAGGGTGGGCGGCGAGTTTCCCGCGCCAACCTGCTCTAAAATGGCCTGATCGAGGGCCATATTGTAGGCCCCGTCGCAGCCCGGGGTGATGACCAGCCGCCAGTGGTTGGGTGGATGGCGCATGATGGGCGATATCCTCCTGTTGCCGGGGAACCATTGTAGCGCGTTCCGGGTGGAAGCGTGACCGACCGTTGGGCGCGGCGGCGGACCGCAGTTCGCCGCTACACCGGCTCGTTGAGGGGCGGCGCGGCCCCCTGGCCGGACGGCTTCTCCTGACCCCTGGCCGGGTCATTAGGTGGATGGCCGCAAGATCGGTACAATAGAGAGACTAGCCTTGTTGGAACAGGTGAGTGTGGTGTATGGCCGACCAGTTTTCATCCCCGCCCGATTCTGAGCCGACGATGCCGCACCTGCCGCGCGTGCCCGATGATGAGCACGCCGCCCCCACGCAGCCTGGCTGGCTGCCACCCGCGCCGCCCGGTTCCTCATTCGCGTCGCCGGGGCAGGGCATCCC
>DAOTXK010000185.1:0-3223 GCA_034435395.1 Anaerolineae bacterium
GGATAAGCTCCCCCCACATCATCCACCTGACCGCCCGCCCCAAACACGCCCCAGTCATTGCCGACCGTCTCTCCTCGAAAAGTGAATGCCTGCCTGGGTATTTTGTACCCCTAAAGCATGTCTCAATTTAAACGATTCTGGGGTAAAATTCAATAATGAAAGTCGGGATCGCAGATTCATCCGGCAGCCGACTTTCACAGTTTATCAATTCCACTATACTAGGGGCACGGACCGGCCAGATAAGCGACTCCCATGAATCAACCGATCAGGTTAAACCCACCAATCATGCGCCTGGGTCTGGGATGGGCACAAAGCTGGACCAGTGGCCCGATTCTGTGCGTGATCACGCCGGAATCGACGCGCTTCGCCATCGTGAGCGAGCGGCGCTTTATCGCCAGCTGGGAATGGGTGGAAGAGACGGATTCGCCCTATCGATTCTTTCTGATCCCCCCGTTTGTCGCCAGCACCCTTTCCAGCCACGCCGCTTACGACATCACCGGCCTGCGCGCCCGCGTCAATCGCGCCCATGTGGCGCTGACGATCCGCGACTCCCACGGGGAATACGTCCTGCAATGGCGCTGGCAGGCCGCCAGCTTCGAAGCGCCTCCGTTCTTCGATCAGATGGTTCAACTGCCTGACGACCGACTGGAGGAGCAGACCTACATGGCCATTGCCGATGCCGTTCACCTGGCCATCGCCAACCTGGGCCGTCTGGAAGCGATGGAACAGATCAACCGGGACAACCTGGCTATCATGGTCAACTTTGCGCCAGGGCAGTTCAGGATCGACGGCCAGCCCATCACGCCGGCGAGCGGGCCCAGGTACTACTTCGATCCGCGCCTGATCGTGCGCGGCCTGGAAGTGGTGCGGGGGGACCACATCGGCTTTGCCCTGTCGGAGACGATCATCCCCGCCCAATCCATCCTCTACATGATCGGCCAGCGCGACCAGTGGCGGATTCAATGCGCCATCCTCAGTATTCTGCCCGACGAGAATACCCGCTTCGTCAGCCAGCAGGTCCACCCCGTGACCGCCATGGGGTCGCTGCGCGTGCGGGAACGAACCTCGACCAGCTGAATCGCCCGCTGATGGCTGTTCGCCACCTCGTCTTCCAGGGAATAAATTGCCCCGTCCGCCGCAGGAAGGCAGCCGGGGCATCCGCTACCAAAAGCCGATTGTCGGTGAGGAGCCAGCCGCGTCAGATCAGCTCCGCGAGAGCCTCACCTTCACTCCTAAACGCGAACATCGGGATCGGCGGCATGCCGCGCTCGGCACGGGTGGCGTTCATGTGGGCCACCGCCAGTTCGGCCTGCTCCGCCACAATGACCATCTTTTTGATGCTGTCATGGTACAGGATGCCGCGCGCCGGTTGGAGGGCTTTGTCCTCGTAAATGGGGCGGTGGACCCCGGCCACAACCAGGAGCGTCACCGGAACTTCCGCCGCATCCAGGCGGGCCAGCACTTCCCGGAACATGGGTTCGGAGTCTCGTTTGGCATCCCATGCCTCCAGAAAAGCCACACGAACGACATCTGGCCGTGGTTGGCTCACTTCATAGCCCGCCATTGACGGTCATCCTTTCTTCGATTCCCTGGTCAGTGATGCCTGCTCAAGTATGCCCCAAACTGGCTCCCTCAACAACCTTCTCGCCCCCCGCGAGGTCCTCCGCAAAAAAACGAGGTCTGGCTGGTCACCCCGACAGACCCCGTGTGCGCTTAAAGCCAGGCGTGACGCTGACCGGCTCACTCCCCCTTGGCGCTGCGGTCAAGCAGGCCGAACGGCAGCTTCCTGGTAAGGGCGTAGTGATAGGCGAAATAAGCGATCACGGCCAGCACGACAGCGATCACAACGACCAGAACCAGAATGCCCAGGTAGACCTCCAGGCCCGGCACTTGCGCGGCCAGCTCGGGGGTCAGGTTGCTCACCAGCGCCTGCCTGATCACCAGAAACATCACCAGGCTGATCAGAAAGGCGACGACAACCATCACCACCAGGCCGTAACGGAACAGCCGCAGGCGGCCTTCAATATCCGACTGCTTCAACATGGAGCACCCCCCTCTCCTGACAAGATATGCGACATTAGAAATGTATCATAATATCGCCACGCATTTCAAGAATCTCACCTTGGCCCCCCGTGACCCATCGCCCGGCTTCCCCCGCCGTGAACCTTCAATCATGGGGGCAGTCGCGGGGGCCGCCCTTCATGAGAGGGAGCCATCAGAACGCCGCAAAAATCGAGATGTTGGGATAGGCATTGCCGTAGGGAAAATCTTCGGCCAGCGGCCAGGGCCGAGGCCGCCGGGACATATACCGTTCGATCACATACCGTGAAAAAGGCGAGAGGTCGATGGCATCGAATTCATCAGACCGGACGAAACGCGCCTGCGTCGATTCGATGCCGTCTGGAATCGGCTCGGCATCGGGGTCAACCTCGCACAGAAAGCAGATGTAAAACTCGTTGCGCGCCGCCTGAGGGATATTCCGCAGGCAGATGATGCCCACCGGCCTGCCATCCAGACCGGTTTCCTCTTTAAGCTCCCGCACCACTGCCGTCGCCAGGTTATCCTCCTGCTCGATCCAGCCGCTGGGCAGCGTCCAACGGCCCACCGGCGGGATGCCCCGTTCCACCAGCAGGACCCGCTCGCCCCGCAGCACCAGGGCCCCTACCCCCACGGCTGTCTCGGCATAATGCACCCACCCACACATCGGGCAAACATCCCGTTCGCGCCCGCCGTCTTCGCGCCTGACCGTCCTGATGCCGCATTGTGGACAGTAATGAATCATGATCCTTCTCCGAGAAAACGAAACCCTACGACAACCCGTCATTATACCGCGCCAGGCTGCTGAACAGCCTCTTTACCCCACGCCTGGCCGCCCCATGGAATCCGCCGCGATGGGCGACCTCCGCCGTGCTCGTGATCCCCTTTTCGGGCCGGCCGGAGTATGATAAGGTGTAAGGTAACTGCCTGATCGCAGGGTGCCGGATCGGAGTTCAGACATATGCCTGTCCACCAGACAAACTATACATCCCGCCGTTCCCCCGTCCTGGCCAGCCGGGCCATGGCCGCCACCAGCCAGCCCCTGGCCGCCACCGCCGGCCTGGACATTCTCCGCCAGGGCGGCACAGCGGCAGATGCGGCAGTGGCGATGGCTGCCGTTCTCAATGTGGTGGAACCGATGTCCACCGGGATCGGCGGCGACTGCTTCGCCCTGTACTACGATGCC
>DAOTXK010000186.1:0-4518 GCA_034435395.1 Anaerolineae bacterium
GCCCTGCTCCGCCCGGTGCTTGAGTCTTTCCGGGGCGAGGTGGTCCAGCGCTGGGAGCTGGACGCGGCGGTGGCCGAGTGCCGGGAGTGGGTGGTGGAGGTGACGGGGTAGGGGATGGTTGGGTTGTCCTTAAGAGGGGGAGCAGAGATAGGCGGCCAGCGGCAGGCGGCCAGCGGCCAGCGGCAGGCGGCCAGCGAGGCGGGAGGTAGCGAGATGGGGCTGGCAGCGGGGATGAAGACGGCGGATCGAGTACAGTAACATCGATGGAAATGAATGGGGGCGTAACCATGTCAAAAGAACATGCGCGGAATCTCTTTGCTCGTCATTTGGAAGACCTGAAGAGTGTATGTCCCAATGCAGGGGAAGTATTTGTCTGTCCGATATGTTTCGAGGTCTTCTCCCGCGATGATCTTGATGATGATCTTGAGGCTAAAAAATTAGACACGGGTCACGTCTGGCCGCGTTTAATGCGGCAAAGTAGCGAGACAGCCAGGCATCAGCAAGTGCTTCTCTGTACAAAATGCAACACTAAGGCTGGCGGCCATGGCGACGCCATGATGCAAGAATTTGAGCAGGTCAGAAGGGAAGAGGAGACAGGTAAGCTGAGCCGACGTCGAATAATGATTGGCGATCCAGGTCGGCTTTGGGTGAATTATGAAGCAGACGTTGAAAGAACAGGGGACGATAGTCTCCTGCTGCGAAATCGTATCCTTCGTGACGATCCTAAGAAACTTGGAGAAATGAAAAAGCTCGATGGCAAGCGAGGCCGCTCTATCATGGTTTTTCCGCATCGTATTTTCGATTGGTTGCACAACAAGGACTATCGGCTAACGTGGCGGCTCATACGTGTTGGTTGGTTGACTTCTGCATATCTGTTAGCATTCGACAGACTGGGATATCGATACATCCTTCAGTCGTATCTTGATCCCGTTCGCGAGTATATTAGGACCTCTTTCGAGAAAAAGGTCGATGACAGACTCGACTTTGCAGAACACAGAGACACCTGTGTTCTCGTTGAATCTGGCGAATCCTTTGAGGAGCCTTTGTTTAGCCTGTTTGTTTCCACTCGTGAAGGTACTCCGGATCATCTAGAAATAAGTTTTCTTGATTATCGTATCAGATTGCCTTTCAGGCATTCTTTCCAGTGCGAGGTTGTTGAGGGTATTCCTTATTGGAAAATCGATACCTCTAATCGGCTGGTCACTCTTCCCTTGTGGTGTGAGCCAATGACTGAATATCCACAGGTTCCTCCTTCGGATTCAGAAAAGAGCGGCTTTTGCATAGTAGCTCCATTTCGCTGGGATATGATTGTTGACGAACCTGATTATTGCGTGGTAGGGAGTTCATTGGTTAGAAAAGATGAATGAGTATGCGGAATGACTAGCGGGACTTTCTCAGAAACCCTCAAAGGCACGGTCGAGCGGATCACGTTCTATAACGAGGAGACTGGCTACACCGTGCTGCGGTTGAGGCCGGAGCAGCTCCGCCTGGGTGGGCCGCGCGACGGGCTGGTCACGGTGGTGGGGACGCTGCCGGAGCTGCAACCGGGCGAATCGGTGGCCTTTAGCGGGCAGTGGGTCACCGATCCGCGCTACGGGCGGCAGTTCCGCGCCGAGAGCGTCAAACAGACTCTGCCGGCCACCGTCGAGGGCCTCCGCCGTTACCTGGGCAGCGGCCTGATCAAGGGCATCGGCCCCAAGACGGCGGAGAAGATCGTCGGCTACTTCGGGCTGGAGACGCTGGACATGCTGGACCGCTACCCCGACCGGCTGCTGGAAGTGCCGGACATCGGCCCCAAGCGCACGGCGATGATCAAACGGGCGTGGCAGGAGCAGCAGGCGGTCAAGGAGGTCATGCTGTTTTTGCAGGGGCACCACGTCTCCACGGCGCTGGCGATCAAAATTAAAAAAGCCTACGGCGACGAGGCCATCGACCGGGTGCGGGAGAATCCGTACCGGCTGGCCCGCGACATCTGGGGCATCGGCTTCCTGACGGCGGACAAGATCGCGCGCGACCTGGGTCTGCCGGAGGATTCGCCGCACCGCATGGCGGCGGGCGTGATCTACGCGCTCAACGAGGCCACCAACGACGGGCATGTCTTCCTGCCGCGCCATGAGCTGGTGGAGAAGGCGGTGGAACTGCTGCGCGTGGACGATGTGGGCGGCGTGGAGGGAGCCATCGACCGGCTGCACGCTTCCGGCGAGGTGATGATTGAGCCAGTGCCGGGCGCAGTTCGGGAATCGCAGGCTCAGACAGCGGAACGGGAAGCCGTCTACCTGCCCTCGATGTACCACTCGGAGGTCGGGTCGGCGCGGCAGCTCCGCCAGATGTTGGATCATCCAGGGAGCCGCCTGGCCGATATGCGGCAGGCCCGCTGGGGGCCGCTCCTGGCGGCGTTGAGCGGCGAATCGCAGGTGGAACTGACTGCGCAGCAGCAGGACGCCGTCCGGCAGGCGCTGACGAGCAAGGTCAGCATCCTGACCGGCGGTCCCGGCACCGGCAAAACCACGACATTGCGGACGGTGATCGCGGCGCTGCGGCGGACGGGGCACCGCTTCCTGCTGTGCAGCCCCACCGGGCGGGCGGCCAAGCGGCTATCCGAGGCCACCGACCAGCCCGCCCAGACCATCCACCGCCTGCTGGGCTTCAGCCCCGGCGAAGGGTTCACCTACCACGAGGACAATCCACTGGACGCCGACATGATCATCGTGGACGAAGCTTCAATGATCGACCTGGCGCTGTTTTACAGCCTGCTGCGGGCCATCGCGCCGGAGACGCACCTGCTGCTGGTGGGCGACGTGGACCAGCTCCCCAGTGTGGGCGCGGGCGACGTGCTGCGCGACCTGATCCGGAGCGGCGTCGTGCCGGTCACGCGACTGGAGGTGATCTTCCGGCAGGCGCCCAACAGGTTGGGCGGCAGCAGCCTGATCATCGCCAACGCCCACCGCATCAACCGGGGCCAGCAGCCGGACACGCGGAACGCCGGGGATGATTTCTTTTTCTTCAGCGCGGAGGAGCCGGAAGCCGCCGCCGAGCTGGTGGTGGACATCGTGCAGAACCGGCTGCCGGGCCGCTTCGGCTACCACCCGGTGGACGACATCCAGGTGCTGGTGCCGATGTATCGGGGGCCAGCAGGGGTGGACGCGCTTAACCAGGCCCTACAGGCGGCGCTCAACCCGCCGGGGCGGCCCGCCGAGCGCCGGATCATGGGGCGGCTGTTCCGCGTGGGCGACAAGGTGATGCAGACCCGCAACAATTATGAGAAAGAGGTTTACAACGGGGACATCGGGCGGGTGCAGAGCTTCGACTTCGAGGAACAGTCGATGACGGTGGTGATCGACGGGCGGCGGGTGACTTACGACTGGTCGGAGGGCGATGAGTTGGTGCATGCCTACGCCATCTCCGTACACAAGAGTCAGGGCAGCGAGTACCCGGCGGTGGTGATGCCCGTCCTGACGCAGCACTACATGATGCTCCAGCGCAACCTGCTGTACACCGCCGTCACCCGCGCCCGGCAGCTGGTGGTGCTGGTGGGGACGCGCAAGGCAGTCGCCATTGCGGTGAAAAACGACCGCGTCGCCCAACGTTACAGCGCGCTCGACTGGCGGCTGGTTGGCGGTTAGCAGTCAGCCGTCAGCGGTCAGCCGTCAGCGGTCAGCCGTCAGCCTGGAGACCATAGGATATGAGGGAAACAACGACGGTCTGTGCCGATGCCGACGAGTGGAGGTTCAGCGCCTCGGCAAACAGCCTCTCAGATGATTAAGGCCGTCGGATTCCCGTCTGAAGCCCCTGGTGGCGCGAATCCGACCAGGGGCATGGCGTCAGTCCTCAGGGGTCGCAGTCGGGCGGCCACCTACAGCTCGACGACCTCTTCCACCTGCACGCGGGCGTAGTATTCGCCCGCCACGGCGGGATTGGCCGCCAGCGTCAGCACGCCGCTCCACAGGACGCCGTCGTCGGTGATGGTCCAGCCGCTCCAGGCGAAGCCGTCTGCCGCCTCGGTGGTGACGTGCCGCCAGCCGGCTGCCAGCAACTGGTCGTTGTACCGTTCGATCAGATCGCCGACCGGCATCTCGCTGGCCAGCACGGCCTCGTTGGAGGCTGAGCGCCGCATTCCCGGACCGCCGCTGCCCCCGCCGCCGCCAAGACCCCGGCGAACCGCGGTGCCCTCCGGCGCGCGGAGCTGGGGGAGCAGGGCGAAGGCCGCGTCCAGGGCCTCCATCGGCGGGGTCGCATCGCACAGGGCGGGCGAGCCGTCCAGCTGGAGGTAGAGACGGACGTCGGTCGTGCCATCGGGCAGGGCGTTGGCGCTGATGTTGACCAGCGTTTCGTCGCCATGGCAGAAGGCCAGGTTGCTGAAGGCGCGGTCGACAAAGCCGCCCTCCAGCCCTCGCTGGCCCGTCAGGGATGTCCAGTCGTCGCCCGCCAGCGTCTCGCCGTAGAAGGTGGCGACCGCTTCCGGAGAGAGTCCGACGCTGAGGATGACATTCACCTGAGCGGGCAGGCGCTGTCCCTCTA
>DAOTXK010000187.1:0-13407 GCA_034435395.1 Anaerolineae bacterium
GCCCCACGGTGTAGTCCACGATCACCGGCTTGCCCAGCAGGCGGCCCAGCCCAACCGCCAGCGGGGCCAGGAGCTGGTTAAACTCGGCCACGATCAGGGCATCACAGCGTTGGGCTTCCCGGCGCATGGTCTCCCACAGCCGGGGCAGCGTCTGCCGGAAGTTGAGTCCCCTCGGCAGGGGGGCCAGGGAGACCCTGACGCCGCGCGCCTCCAGCCCGGCGCGGATGATGCGGTTGCGGGGATAGGTCGGGTCAAACGCGCCCAGGTAACAGACCGATATTTCGGAATGGTGAGTTTTGGGTTTCGAGCGTTCGGCGGCCATGTCCAAACTTCTCAGACGGCCAGCAGCCTGACCAGCCGGTCCATCAATCCCTCCAGGCTGTGGGCCTCGGCGGTCCGCTCCGCCAGCGCCAGGCCGATGGCCCGCCGTTCCTCCGGCGCGAGCTGGAGGAGCCGGTGGAGACGGTCAGCCAGGGCTTCGGCGTCCGCGCCGTCGTCGAACCGCAGCAGGTCCGCATACTGGCCCAGCAGATCGTCGAAGGCCGGGTTGGCGACCACCGTCGGCAGGCCGCACAACATCCCTTCCAGCACTGCTTTGTCGAACAGCCCCGGCGGGCTGCAATTGACGGCCAGGCTGGCATCGTGAAAGACCGCCGTCACCGCCTCCTGGGGGATCGCGCCCCACAGGGATACCCGGTCACCCACGCGCAGCCGGTCGATCTCCTCCACCAGGAAGTCCTCGTAATCCGGCGGGTGGCCGGGCAGGCGTCCCCCGGCGATCACGAAGCGGGCGGGCGGGTCGCCGTATTTGTCGCGCAGGATGGCCGCTGCCCGGATCAGCGTCTCATGCCGCTTGATGGGGGAGAGCCGGGCCAGGCTGACGATCATGGGCGGCTCTTCCGGCGGGGAGTCGCCGGGGGCGAAGGTCCAGGTGTCGATGCCGTGGCCCAGCACGTGGACCCTGGGGCCGGGCAGGGGGAAGCTGGTCGGGTGGGCGGTGGCGATGTGCCGGACCAGCCGGACGGCCAGCCGCAGTTCCGGGCTGGCGGCCCGGTGCGTGTACCACAGCGTGATCGGCTTGCGGTGCAGGGCGGCCAGCGGCGCGGCGGCCAGCACGTAACGCGGACTCATGTGGGAGAACAGCGCATCCACCGAGCCGATGTGATGGGCCAGGACGCGCCAGAAGCGGACCAGCCGCCCGAAGCGCCCGACGCCGCGCTCCTTGCCCATCGACTCGACGGTGACGTTATCCGGCAGGTCGTAATCCCCGGCGGCGACCGGCACGACCACCAGGTGATCGACCCTCGCCGCCAGCGCTTCCACCCAGTAGTGGGTGAAGCTCAGGATTTCGTCGGCCCGGTCGAGTTTTTGGGTGATCATCAATACGCGCATCGGCTGCCCCCCCGGCCCTGCGGCGGCCCCGATCATGGCGGCCCCGGCGCAAAGTGTACTCCGTACCGGCGCGTCGTGGCAAAAACCCCGTGGCGGTGTCCTGGGGCCGCGAACCCTAATTATTGGGGGAATCCGGCGGCAGAGGTGTAATACACTGGTAGGCGACAGTGAGCTGTGCCATTTCCCCGGCACGGCGTCTCTCCCCGGCAGCGCTGCGTGATCACCCCCTCCCACGCGGCGCTGCTCCTCTGTTGACGACTCTGCGTTTGACCCGCCCCCGGCCTCCATCTATAATCCGCCTGGTCTGGCGGGGAGCGGAGGGGAGAAACGGCAGGCATGGAGAGTTTCCTGATCACCGGCGGGGCGGGCTTCATCGGCAGCCACCTGGCCGTCTCCCTGGCCCAGGAGGGGCGGCGGGTGGTGGTGGTGGACAACTTCAACGACTACTACGATCCGGCCCTCAAGCGGGCCAACGTCCGCCCCCTGGCGGATAATCCCCTGGCGACCATCATCGAGGCCGACGTGCGCGACGCGGCGCGGATGGAAACCATCGTGCGCGAGCACCAGGTGAGCCGCATCGTCCACCTGGCGGCCATGGCCAACGTCCGCGCCAGCGTTGAGCAGGCCCCGCTCTACGTGGCCGTCAACACGCTGGGCACGACCAACATCCTGGAAGCCGCCCGGCGCAACGGCGTGGAGCTGGTCATCAGCGCCTCCACCTCGTCCGTTTACGGCGGCGATACGCCGGTGCCCTTCGCCGAAACCGCCGCCGCCGACCGCCCGCTGGCCCCGTACCCGGCCAGCAAGCGGGCCGCCGAGTTGATCGCCCACGCCTACCACAACCTGTTCGGCCTCAACGTCACCGTGCTGCGCCTGTTTAACGTCTACGGCCCCCGTGGCCGCCCGGACATGATGCCCCTGCGCACGCTGGAGGCCATCGTCAAGGGGCGTGCCATCACCCTGTTCAACGGCGGCCAGTTGAAGCGGGATTGGACCTATATCGATGACACGGTGGACGGCTTCCGCGCCGCGCTGGAGTGCCCGCTGGGTTACGAGATCATCAACCTGGGCTACGGCGCGCCCTTCACCATGACCCAGTTTATCGACATCATGGAGGAGCTGACCGGGCGGAAGGCCATCATCCAGGATGTGCCCGCCCCGGCCAGTGACCCGCCCATCACCTACTGCGACAACGGCAAGGCCCGCCGCCTGCTGGGCTTTGACCCGCAGGTCGGGCTGCCGGAGGGGCTGGCCCGCACCTGGGCGTGGTACCAGCGGGAGCGCCTGGCGGGTGGGTGAGGGGAGTGACGGCGTTATCCCCCCGCGACGAGGTCGTCGGCTCGTGGCGGCGCGATGGATCACGCCCCCGCGATGGGGTTCGTCGGCTCGTAGCGGCGCACTGTGGTGCGCCGGGCGCGTCGGACCGCAGTCCGCCGCTATTCAGAACGTGAGGCATCCATCCAATACAACGAAATCGACACTTTGTCGGTTTTGATATTCTGTGCACGCAGGTCAATCACTGAGAGCGCCTACCCCGCTGGTCCTGCCAGTTGCGGCAACTCTACCCGCCTAGTGGTGTGATTGTCACAGTCCATTCGCCAATCATAATGATGTTCTCGAAGAAATACTCCCCCTCCGTATCCCAGCTCTCAAGTTTGAACACGCGGCTACCCTCTACATCAGAACTATTCACAAGGTCGATCTCTTCACCGTTCACCAGTGAATGACCACGCAAGACGAATCGCTCGTAACCGCCCGGCGATTCATATGCCCACTCGACAATGTAGTTCACGCCCTGCCGCAGATCAAGCACATAGTCCAGATAAACCTGCTCGCCGCCATCGCCCGTCCAGGTGATGGATCCGTCCACGTTGGTGTAGGCACATCGCGCGAATTGCTGGGCCAGCTCCGTGTAAGCGGTGACCAACGTCTCGTCGTCCATCTCCAACGCACTGCTCAGAACCTCCCGCGTTGTCTCAGCACTACAGGTTGACTCATGATCCTGTGCAAGCGTTGTGCCTGTTGCCCCCATTAGCAGGACGATGATCAGAATAACCAGGGTGTTTCGGTATTGGTTCTGCATTTTGGGTTTCCCTTTAGGTATAGCTTCGTCGGCGATTATGCCTAGTGTACCAAGACACCCATACCGACGCTACAGAGGGTCGTCGGTTCGTAGCGGCGCACTGCGCCGGGCGCGTCGGACCTCAGTCCGCCGCTACACCTTCATCCATGCCGCCGCTACGACAAAGTCCCACATCGGGTGCGGGCGTCGGGGTTCATGCCGCCGCTACATCCGGGCCATCACCCGGCGGGCACGATAAACAGGGAGACGGACTGCCCCGGCACGGTGATCGCGCCGTCGCTGGCGATATCCAGATCGTCCAGTTGTTCGGCCAGATGATCGGCGTCCAGCAGCCAGCGCTCCGCCGGGCCGCCCGGCGTGAAGTGGTCCAGTCGCAGCGGTTTGGTCTGCGCCTCCGGCCCCAGGTTAACCACCATCAGGGTCAGCGCGCCATCGTCGCCAAGGGCGGCGTAGATGGACACGTCCGGGTCGTCGGATGACGCCAGGACCAGCTCGTCCCCGAAGCGCTGGTAAAGCTGGTAGACGTAATAGGTGGGACGGGGGTTGTAGCGGTCCAGCAGCCCCCAGCCGCCCCGGCCCCCGCTGGGGCTGTACAGGTCGAAGTAAGCGACGATAAAAACCCCCTCGCGGATCAACCGGCCCAACACGTCCGCCCACCAGATGGCGTTGTAGAGCGAATCCGGCGACGCCTCGCCACCGATGGCGGCGCTCCAGTGGGAGTTCACTTCAGTGAAGGCGATGGGCAGGTCGCGCCCGGTGATCTCCCGGATGGTGGCCCGGAGGCGGGCCGGGATGAGGTCCCACTGACGGGTGTTGGCGCGCAGGTCGTCGATGGTGGTCACCGGGTGGGCCTGGCTGCGCGGGAACGGATAACGGTGCACGGAGACGATATCGACCAGATCGCCGTTGGCCCGCAGGAACTCCCGTAACCAGTCGCGGCCCTCCGGGTCGCGGGGGTCCACCGAGGGTTCGCCGGTGTACTGGGAAATATCCGGCCCCATCAGGATGATATCCGGGTCGACGGCCAGCATGGCTTCGGCGATGGCCCGCCATTCCCGGTTGAGGTCCTCAGTCGTATAGTCGTCAAACAGGTTCGGCTCATTGCCGATCATCCAGTAGCGCACGCCATACCCTTTTTCAAGGTTGGTGTAGCGGACCAGCGCCGCCGCCGCTTCCGGGGTGCCGTTCTCCAGCCGGACGTGGATGCCGGGTTCGGCGTTCAGCAGATCGGCCACAATCATCAGCAGGTCGATGTGAAACGGCTGCATGTTGTTGCGGTCGCCCCACCGCCCGCCGGGGAAACGGAGGAAGGTCAGGCCGGAGGCGGCCACCTCATCGTACAGGTCAGGGCCGACGATGCTGATGGCGCTGTAGTTCGCGCCATACACCAGAGGGCTGATCGGCCCCTGGGCCTCGGCGGCATCCACCACCAGCCCGCCCCCCTGGGCCAGGACCGCCCGGCCCGACAGGCAGGCCAGCAGAAGCAGACACAGAATCGTGCGTTTCATCGGCAGCTCCCAGGAATCTCCCGATACGGTCGCGGGCAGTCAAACACCGGCATTCCCCCATGCAGAAACCGCGACCACCGGGGCCGATGATCGCGGTTGGGTGACTGATGCCACGCCAGCGGCGGACGGGTCACTTCTCGACCCCGGTGATCACCACGCCCTGCATGAAGTAACGCTGCGCCAAGAAGAAGATGATCACCGGCAGGGCCAGGCCCAGGATCGAAGTCGCCTGGATGAGGTGCGGCTGCTGATCGTAGATGAAGTTGTACTGCTGGATGCCGACCGAGATCGGTTGCAGCTCCGGCTTGCCCAGCAGATAGATCAGCGGGTAAAAGTAGTCGTTCCAGGCGAACACAAAGTGGAACAGGCCCACGGCGACGATCGCCGGCCATGACTGGGGGATGATGATGGACGTCAGGATTTTGAACGGTCCCGCCCCGTCGATCATGGCCGCCTCGTCCATCTCGCGCGGCAGGCCGAGGAAGTACTGCCGCAGCAGGAACACGTTATAGGCGTTGGCGAAAAAGTGCGGCACGATCAGCGGCAGCCACGTCCCCGTCCAGCCGATCGTCGAAAAGAAAACATAGGTGGGAATCAGCGTGACCTGGGTGGGCAGGGCGATGGTGGCGATCAGCACCAGGAAGATCGTGTTTTTGTACGGGATCGGGAAACGGGCGAAGGCATAGGCCACCGAGATCGACGACAGCAAGGTGCCGAACGCCCCCACGACGGCAATGACGAGCGTATTCCGGAACAGGCGGGGGAAGTCCACCCCTTCCCAGGCCGCCGTGAAGTTCCAGCGCGGGCTGAATTCCAGGACCGGTTCCAGCTGCCGCCACATCCCTTCCCACACGATCGGGCCGCGATCGGGGTCATCGGGATCGATGAACTCGCTCTGCTGGCGGCCCTTCCTGATCAGCGCCCATTGCTGCATGCCCTCCTCGGTGGGCACGTTGTAGATGTCGTAGGCCTGACCCTCGTACACGTACTGGACCGGGTCCATCGGCAGGATCGGGCCGGTGGCCCCGGCGACGATCTGCTCTTTGTCCTTAAACGCCGTCACGAAGCCGTAGGCGAAGGGAAACAAAAACAGCATCAGGGCCAGCGAGCCGAACAGGGTGATGGTGGCGGTGGCGGCGAACTTCCGCAGCTGCCCATAAAAGTGGGGGGAGGTGATATATGCAGGTGCCTGTGCAGCCATGATCGTCAGTCCTCGCTCGCGTAAAAGACCCAGTAGCGCCGGGTGGCAAAGAGGATCAGGGTCGAACCAAAGGCCAGGGCGAACAACATCCAGGTGATGGCCGCGCCGTACCCCATCTGCTGGAAGGTGAAGGCGGTTTTGTAGAGGTGGATGTTGATGAAGTAGGTGGAGTCGCCGGGTTGACCGGTCCCGCCGTTGCTGAGGATGTAGGGCGTCTCAAAATAGCGCCACAGCCCGATCACGGATAACACCAGGTTATAGAAGACCACCGGCGAGATCATGGGGAAGGTGATTTTGCGGAACCGCATAAACGGCCCGGCCCCATCCACGCGGGCGGCTTCGTAAAGCTCCGTCGGCACGGTCTGCATGCCCGCCAGGGTGTACAGCATGGCGTTGCCCACGCCCCAGATGCCGATGATATTGAGGGCCGGGTAGATCCAGCCGATGTCGTTGAGCCAGTTGGGGCCGACAATCCCGACCAGGCCCAGCACCCGATTTAACCAGCCGGTCTCGCTGTTCAGGACGCCCCGCCAGATGTAGACGGAGGACACCACCGGCACCATATAGGGCATGTAAAACAGGGTGCGGAAGAACCGCTTGCCCGCCAGCCATTCGGAGTTCACCAGCGACGCCACGGCGATCGGCAGGATAATCGACAGCGGCAGGGCGATCAGCGCGAATTTCACCGTCGCCCCCAACGCCGGGGGGATGCGGGGATCGGTGAACAACTGGCGGTAGTTGGCCAGCCCCACCCACTGCATCTCGGCGGGGCGCAGCACGGTGTAGTCGGTGAACGAGAAGAGCAGGGAGGCGGCGATGGGCAACAGGGTGAAGGCGAAGAAGCCGAAGATCCAGGGGGAGAGGAAAATCCAGCCCCAGATTTGCTGCTGGCGCAGCAGCGACAGGGGGCGTCTCCTTCTCCTGATTTTTTCGGCGGTTTCGGCGGTTTTGGCGGCCGCTTGAGGATGGGATTGGCCGACACTGGTCATGATAGTCAACTCCTCAGGGCGCAGTTCACCCTGTACGTCGGTCTCGGAGGTGGGTGAGCAGTCGTCTCGGCTGACGGCTGCTCACCCGATCTTACCTTATTCTACTCTGGTCTGGGCGTCAAGCCAGCAGGCCAGCCAGCAGGGCTAGTCTTCGGCTACTTCGTCGAAGATGGCCTGCAGGTCGGCGACCAGGGTGTCCAGCTCGGCGTCGATGTCCAGGTCCGGCGTGTTTTCAATGTAGTTGCGGAAGGTGAGCAGACGGTCCTGCGCCTTGTTGAAGTTGGGCATCCACGACTCGTGGCTGGGGTTGTCCGGGTAGTTCAGGCTGTCCACCACCACGTCCCAGTTCACGCCCTGCGGATACTTCTCATCGAGGGCGGCGAAGTAGGCTTCCGTATCCTCCGGGCGGGCCGGCATGCCGCCGTAGACCGACAGCAGGTCCAGCGCCGCATCGCCGATCAGGTAGGTGAGGACTTCGAAGGCTTCTTCGGGATGCTGGCTGGTGTTCAGGATGCGGAAGGTGTCGGCATGCAGCTTGGCCACCACCCGCCCGTTGTGGGAGGGCATGGCGGCTGCCTGCCACTGGTCGTCGGCGATGCAGCAGGTGTACCACAGGTGGGTGACGGCCATGGCCACGTTACCGGACGAGAACGGGTTGCCCGCCCCCAGCAGGTCGCTGCCCACCTGCGCGCCGTTGGGGATGAAGTGATCGACCCAGATGCCGTCGTAGTACCAGTGGAAGAACTCGCGCCACGCCTCAGGCATCTGCGCGTTGCCTTCATCATCCACGATGCGGTTCGGCTCGAAGCGGATGGGATAGCCCAGCGGGTCGCTCCACTGAATGACGAAGCCCCACTGGACCACGTTTTCGGGGTCGAACTCCTCCATGGTGGCGTCATTGCCGTTGGCGTCCACCGTCAGCAGCAGGCCCAGCTCGCGGATCTTGTCGTAGCTCCACTCGTCGCCGTCCGCATACGGCTCGCCATAGGCCGCCGGCGGATAGTCCAGCCCGGCCTCGTCAAACATCGCCGGGCGGTACCACAGGAACTCCGGGAACGTGCCGAACGGCAGGCCGACCAGGCCTTCATCGGTGCGGTAAAAGTCTACGGCGGCTTCCGGGAACTGGGTGAGGTCATAGCCGGTGGCCTCCACCAGCGGCTCCAGGTCCAGATAGAAGCCCTTGAAGGCATTGGCCCCGGTGGTGCCGACCGGGCCGACGATGTCCGGGCTTTGCCCGGCGGCGATCAGGGTGGCAATGGTGTCGCGGGCCGCTTCGTACTCAGGGGCGATTTGCAGCTCCAGCACGATGTCGTCTTGCATCTCGTTAAACCGATCGACGACCGCCTGCTGCATCTCCTGCTGTTCCGGCTGGGCGCCGGTCCCCAGGCCGACGAACCATACGATCTTGACGGGTTCCTGCGCCAAGGTGGGGAGCGCCCCCAGGAGCAGGATCAGGGCGAGACTCAAAGCAATCAGTTTGCGTGACATGGGTCATCCCTCTTCCTAGTTAACACAGTTCGGTGAGTGGGACGTTGAAAACATCGGTGCATGTGCAAACGGACACCACTGAAGACGCTATTTTTCCCGGCTGCTCACCTCCTTTCCACACCACGGACGCTGATGACCACGCGATTCCTCGCCCAGTAAGGATGGGTAGTTGTTGATGAAGACGCCACTGCTGGGCTGGCGGGACGCCGCCGGAAAGCCGGGCCGGTTGATAGATGGTCGGCGGCAGCCCGGTGGCCGGTCTCTTCCTCCGGGAGGGGGCCATACGGCCAGCGTAATGGCCGGGCGGACTGACGGGTTGGGCAGGGCATGGCTCTCTCCTTCTCCTTGCTCGAATTCCTCGGCGCGGGCGGCGGGGCGGCCCGCTCAAACATGGGTGGCCCCGCAGGTTTCCCGCACCACCAGTTCGACGGGTAACACGGCCTGGTACGGCGTTTCCAGGACGCCGCCGCACAGATCGATCAGGGCCTGGATGGCCAGCTCGCCCAGCCGCTCGACCGGCTGGCGGACCGTGGTCAGGGGTGGGTTGGAGGCGCTGGCGTTGGGCAGATCGTCAAAGCCGATCACGCTGATGTCGTCCGGCACGCGCAGCCCGCTCTCCTGGATGGCGCGGATCGCGCCCAGGGCCATCATATCGTTGGCAGCGAAGACGGCGTCCACCTGGTGGCGGAGGAGCGTTTTCATGCCCTGGTAGCCGCTGTTTTCCGTGTAGTTGCCTTCGACGATGAGATCGGAGTCGATGGGCCGGCCGTCGCGCTCCAGGGCCAGGCGGTAGGCCCGCAGCCGGTCGCGGGCCGCCAGCAGCTTCAGCGGGCCGGTGATCATGCCGATGCGCTCCCGGCCCAACCGGATCAGGTGGGCGACGGCCATCTGGGCCCCGCGCAGATTGTCCACGTCCAGGTAGTTCAGGCCTTCCCGGCTGGGGGGGCCGATCACCACAAAGGGGAAACCCGCCTGCACCAAGCGGGGGATCAGCGGGTCGTTGTCGACGGTGGTGGTGATGAGCACCCCATCAAAAAAGCTGTTGTTCAGGATGCGGTCACAAAAGCGGCCCTGTTCCTCCGTGCCATCGCCGACCCACAGCATCACCGCGTAGTCGTGCTGCCCGGCCCGGACCATGATGCTCTGAATCAGGATGGAGAAATAGGGGTCGATGAAGGTGGTGGCCACCGCCTGGGGGATGACCAGGCTGAGCACCCGCGTCTGCTGGGTGACCAGGGCGCGGGCGGCCAGGTTGGGCCGGAAGTTATTTTCGCGAATCACTTGCAGGACTTTGTGGCGGGTGTCGTCGCGGACGTAGGGATGGTTGTTGATGACTCGCGAGACCGTCGACCGGGAAACCCCGGCCAGGCGGGCGATATCTTCCAGATTCAATCGTGAGCTCATGATGGTCCCGGTTGGGAAGCCCCAATTTGGGGAGCGCTCCCGCGAATTTTGGGCATAAAAACGGGCGTTTGTGGCCGATTTCTGGCGAAAATGCCCAAACGATACCGGCAATAACACCATAAATCTGGGAAGGCTCTCATATCATCTTAGCCGAAAGTGAGACGGCTGTCAATAAGTTTCAGAACGATTTTCAGGGTGACCGCCGGCCGCGGGCGACGAGAGACAGACGGCGTTTCTCTCTGGGGCATGGGCGGGGGCTTCCTCCCCCAATAAGTGGGGGGATGGCGAGCTTTAACCGGTCTACAATGGGTTTACAGTGGGCAGCGTGAGGCGGGCCTAAAACTCGAAGGGGGTTGAGGTGGGCGAAAAATGAACGCCAATTCATTGGAAGGCCAGTCAGGCCACCCCGTCAACGGGACTGGCTTTCCGTTTCGGACGTTTCTGCTGGCGTCGAACCGGTTCTTTGGGCGGTTTGTCCGCATCCAGCATGATCGGGGTCATACCGTGGCCACCGGTGGGCCGTACCACTACGTGCGGCATCCGGGTTATGTGGGAGTAATGGTCTTCACCCTGGCCATCCCGCTGATGCTCGGCTCATGGTGGGCGCTGATCCCGGCGGCTCTGGTGATGATCCTGCTGGTCGTCCGCACGGCGCTGGAGGACCGGATGCTGCTGGAAGAACTGCCCGGCTACCAGGACTACGCCCGGCGCGGGCGCTACCGCCTGCTGCCGCCCATCTGGTAGCCGCCACCCCCGGTTGTTCACCGCCGCGCCATGCTCGAAAGGGCCGATGGCAGCGGGGGATCGCCAAGATTTACCAGATAGGCAGTAATGCCAGAGAGAGAAGGGAACCATGAACGGCAATCCATCGGTTCAGCCAGCAAACGGGGACGCTACCCCGGAGGTTCACTGGGGGAAAGCGGCGCTCCGGTTTGCCCTCTACCTGCTCCTGACGCCAGTGGTGTTGTTCCTGGCGGCGGGCCGCCTGGACTGGGGATGGGCGTGGGGTTACGTCGGCCTGGCGCTCGCCGCCACGGCCATCAGCCGGGTGATCGCCTGGCGTCGCCACCCGGAGTTACTGGCCGAGCGCGCCCGGTCGCTGGAAGCGCCGGACGCCAAAAGCTGGGACCAGGTTCTTATCCCGCTGGTCGTCGGGATCGGCCCGCTGGCGATGTTAATCGTGGCCGGGCTGGATGTGCGTTACGGCTGGTCGGCGGCGTTCCCTCAGGGGGTCCAGATCGCCGGGACGGTGGTCCTGGCGCTGGGATGGGCCTTCGCCACCTGGGCGTTTGTCGCCAATCGTTTCTTTTCCGCCGTCGTGCGCATCCAGAAGGACCGGGAACATTCCGTGGTTACCGATGGCCCGTACCGCTTCGTGCGCCATCCGGGCTACGCGGGCGGCATCCTGTCTACTCTGGTCTCGCCGCTGATGCTCGGCTCGTGGTGGGCGCTGATCCCGGCGGCGCTGATGGCGGCGGCGACCGTCGTCCGCACGGCGCTGGAGGATCGCACGCTGTTAGACGAGCTGCCGGGCTACGCCGACTACGCGCAGCAGACGCGCTACCGCCTGCTGCCGGGCGTGTGGTAGCCGCCAGAGGCCCGATAGTCAGTTGCGGTTGAGGAGGATGACGATGAACGCCAGCACGCCTGCGAAACAGCCCCGCGAAGCCCCCGACCTGGGAAGCCGGATTCGCAAACGAGGATGGCAGATCGTGATCGGTCTGTCAGTCCAGGCGGGGCTCCTGTTCGTCGCGGCGGGCCGCCTGGACTGGGTGTGGGCGTGGGCCTTCGTCGGCGTGTACGCGGGCACCGTCATCCTCATCACCCTCATCATCCTGCCGCGCAGCCCGGAATTGATCGCCGAGCGCGGCGAGATCGGGAAGGGCGAGCGCCGGGACCGCGTGCTGGGCTGGCTCATCGTCATCACCGGGATGGCGATGCTCGCCGTGGCCGGGCTGGACGAACGTTACAACTGGTCGCCTGTGCTGCCCCTGGCCGTTCACCTGGCGGCGCTGGTGCTCGCAGTGCTGGGGTACGCGCTGGTGGGCTGGTCGATAGTAGCCAACCGATTCTTCTCGTCTGTGGTGCGCATCCAGGACGACCGCGGCCACGCCGTCGCCACCGGCGGCCCATACCGTTACGTGCGCCATCCGGGTTATGTCGGCTATATCACCAACTGGCTGGCTACGGCACTGATGCTGGGCTCGCTCTGGGCGCTCATCCCGGCGGCGCTGGTGATGATCCTGCTGGTCGTCCGCACGGCGCTGGAGGATCGCACGCTGTTAGACGAGCTGCCGGGCTACGCCGAATATACACAACGCACGCGCTACCGCCTGCTGCCGGGCGTGTGGTAGCCGCCGGTCTAAAATCAGACGGAACAGTGAGAAAGTGCCATGAATAATACCGGGACATCGGCCCCACCCTCCAGCGAACCGTTGAGCAAGGGCGATATTCTGCGCCGGATACCGGTCATCGTTGCCTATGTTGTCGTGCTGGGGGCGATCCTGTTCGGTCTATCCGGCCACCTGGATTGGGGGCTGGGGTGGGCTTACCTCGGCACATATGTGACCATCATCGTGATCGGCCTGCTGGCCGTCCCGCTGGACCGGGCGTATGTCGAGGAACGCACGCAGCTCAAGGCGGATGTCAAGACATGGGATAAGCTGCTCGCCGCCGTCGGCAGCCTCGTCCACCCGCTGGGCCTGCTGATCGTGGCCGCGCTGGACAAACGGTACGGCTGGTCGCCGGAGGTGCCACTGTGGCTGGCGCTGGCCGCGCTGACCATCGGCGCGCTGGGTTACCTGCTGAGCATCTGGGCGGCGGCGGTGAACAGGTTCTACGCCCGCTTTGTCCGCATCCAGAAAGAGCGGGGGCACACCACGATCACCGGCGGCCCATACCGTTACATGCGCCATCCGGGTTATGCCGGCCAGATCATCTATAACCTGGCCTCGGCGCTGGCCCTCGGCTCGCTGTGGACGCTGATTCCGGGCGGGCTGGTGGCCGTGCTGCTGATCATCCGCACGGCGCTGGAGGATCGCACGCTGTTAGACGAGCTGCCGGGCTACGCCGACTACGCGCAGCAGACGCGCTACCGCCTGCTGCCCGGCGTGTGGTAACGGGCGGCCACTGGTGCGGGTATCTTTTCCGGGGGAGGGGGCAGAGCGCATCGGCAAAGGTCGCCAGGGCCGGTAGCGGCGGCATGGATGCCGACGGTCCGATGGCGTCGCGATTCCCCGCGCCGCTACGGCCAGGCGGAGGATAGACGCTCGCCGATGTAGCGGCGGCATGAATGCCGACGCCCTTCGTCGCGATTCATCGCGCCGCTACCCAGGTCGGCGC
>DAOTXK010000188.1:0-3819 GCA_034435395.1 Anaerolineae bacterium
CCACAGCGGGGCCGGGTCGACCGGAGGCCCTGGCTGACCCGCCGGCGGGGGGCGATCGGCTGGCCCGGCGGCGGGCCGGGTCAGCGCGGTCCGCAGGCCGAGGTAAACCAGGTAAGCCGCCCCGGCGACCCGGACGACGTGGTAGGCGGCGGGATAGGCCAGCAGCAGCGCGGCCAGGCCGGACGCCGCCAGCAGGGTATACACCAGATAGCCGACGCTCAGCCCCAGCGCGGAGACGATCCCCGCCCCCCGCCCGCCCCCCAGGCTGCGGGCCAGGACGTACAGCATATCGGGGCCGGGGGTCAGATTCAGCGAGATGGCCGCCGCCGCGAACAGCAGGGCCGTCGTCAGGGTGGGCATGGGCGAAGCCTCTGAACGATTTCAGGGGGACGGCTCTGCGCCAGGCGGGAGGCTCTCCTCCGCCGGGGCGCTGAGATACCGCCGCTGGTAGCGCAGCAGGCCGACCAGCAGGGCAAACTGGACTGCCGAGGTGGCGATCGTGCCGAACTGGTCGAAGTAAAATACCAGCAGATTGACCGTGGTCAGGGCGATCAGCAGGCCGTAGCCCCCCAGCCGCACGCCGATCCGCTCGTAGCGGAAGGGCATCAGCAGGCTGCCCGCCAGCAACAGCGCCCCCACCAGCCCTTCCAGGCTCATGCGCACCAGGTACCAGGTCAGGCTGGTGGCCCCCCGGACCAGCGTCTCACGGGTCAGCAGATCGAGGGCCAGCCGCTCCAGCATGCCCGGCAGGAACAGGGCCAGCAGGGAGACGATCAACCGCCCCCCAGCCAGCAAGCCAAAGGCCGCCATGCCCACGCCCAGGGCAGCCTTCCAGCGGCGGCGGCCCAGCCACCCCTCCACCGCCGCCAGCCCTCCCTGGATTCGCTCCCAGACGGTGGGCCGGTCGGGGACGATGGGGACCGCCTCCGAGCGGAAGAAGTTAAGCAGCGCCGCCGCCAGCCGCTGGTGATCGACGTAGGGGGACCCCGCCGCCACGCCCTCCAGCCGGGCCTCCAGGTCGGCGCGCTCGCCGGGATCAAGGTCGTGGTCCAGCACCTCCATCAGGCCATCCAGGGCGCGGTATAACTCGGCGCGGGGATCGCGGGAGGCCGGGCGGCGCACCCGCAGGTAGAGCAGCACGATGAGCAGAAAAAAGGCGTAGATGATGGGCGCGGCGAAAGGATAAAAGTAGTCGTTGCTCTGGGTGATGAACTTGCCCACCTCGTCGATGAACAGCCCGGCCCCGATCCCGCCCGCCAGCGCGCCGACGGTGTAGGCCCAGCGGTTGGCGACGACCAGCGGCAGCAGCGCCGCCAGGAACAGCAGCAGCCCGCCCCACAGCACATGGGCGATGTGCAGCTCGCGGCTGCCAAGCTGCGGGTAGCCGGTGATCTGCAGGAACAGCCGCGTGGCCGTCACCGAGGCGGCGAAGCTGAGCAGCATCAACAACAGGTACTGCTCGGCGTGCTCACGTTTGACCGCGCCCCGGATGCGGCTGATGAGGCTGGTCATGGATCGCTCCCCCCACCTGACCCCTGGCGGACGGCCCTTCGTCTACGGCCCGCCGCCCTCTAACCCGCCGCCTCTGGCATCAACCGCCGGACAGCGGCGATGATGGCCTCCGCCGCCGCGTCGATTTCCTCCGGCGTGGTCGGCGTCCCCACGGAGAGCCGCAGCGTGCCCATGGCATATTCGACCGGCACGCGCATGGCCGCCAGCACGTGCGAGAGGGTGATCGCGTCCGAGTGGCAGGCCGCCCCCGCCGAGGCCGCCACCCGGTCGCCGATGGCCTCCAGCAGCGCATTGGCCTCCACGCCCCGGAAGCCGACGCTGAGCGTGTTGGGCAGGCAGCCGGTGGTCGGCGAATGGAAGCGCATCTGGCTGGGCGGGAAGGCCCCCCGCAGCGCCGCGCCGCGCCGGTCGCGCATGGCCCGCAGGTGGCCCATGTTCGCCTCCAGGTCGCGGGCGGCGAGGGCGGCGGCCTCCCCCAGCGCCACGATCCCCGGCACATTCTCCGTCCCGGCCCGCCGGTCGGCTTCGTGGGCCGCGCCGTGTATGAACTTGGCCAGCTTCACCCCGGCCCGGACGTACAGCGCGCCGACCCCCTTGGGCGCGTAAAGCTTGTGCCCGGCCACCGAAAGCAGGTCCGCGCCGAGGTCGTTCACCTTCACCGGAATCCTGCCCACCGACTGGGCGGCGTCGGTGTGGACCAGCGCGCCGTGTTCGTGGGCGATGGCCGCGATCGCTGCGATGGGCTGGAGGGTGCCGACCTCGTTGTTGGCGTGCATGATCGTCACCAGGATCGTCTCCGGCGTGATGGCCGCCGCCACGTCGGCGGGGTCGACGCGCCCGAATTCGTCCACCGGCAGGACGGTGAGGCGATAGCCGTGCGCGTCCAGGTACTCGCACGGCTCGCTGACGGCGGGGTGCTCGACGGCGCTGGTGATGATGTGCCGTCCACGCGCCCGGTAGCTCTCCGCCACGCCCTTGATGGCGTGGTTGTTGGCCTCGCTGCCGCCGCTGGTGAAGATGATCTCCTCCGGCGTGCCGCCCAGCAGCGCCGCCACCTGGGCGCGGGCCTCCTCCACCGCCCGCCTGGCCCGGACGCCGTAAGGATGGCTGCTGGACGGGTTGCCGAAGTGCTCGTCCAGGTAGGGCAGCATGGCCTCGACCACTTCCCGCCTGACGGGGGTGGTGGCGTTGTAATCGAGGTAGATGAGTCGCTCGGTCATGGTCGGTCCGCTTTCTGCATATCAGATTCCAGGCGTCGGCGTCGGACGGGGCAGATCGTGGCTGGCCCGCCGCTCGACAGCCGACCGCCGCCAGGTCAGGGGACGGATGGCCGTCGCGCCGCCGAATCACCGCTAAATATACCCCAAAACGGGCCGGAGAAGGGTCGCCCGATCAGGCGTCGGCATTCATGCCGCCGCTACGGCCAGCGAGGGCGTGGCGTCGGACTGCGGTCCGACGTTCCGCCGGGACCATGCGCCGCGCTTGCCTTTCCGCGCCGGATTGGCAACAATCGTCGGCGTGCCTTCACCAAGGAGGAAACAAGATGCGCCTGTCGCGTTGGATCGTCCCCGCCCTGCTGATGCTGAGCGTCCTGGCCGGGTGCGCGGGCGAATCGCTGCCCCCCACCATCAGCCCCCGCGACGCCCACTCCCGGCTGGAGAGCGGCCAGAACGTCGTGCTGCTGGACGTGCGCACGCCGGAGGAATGGTCCCAGGACGGCCATTCGCCAGCAGCCATCCTGATCCCGCTGGACGAGTTGGAGAGTCGGGCGGAGACCGAGCTGAACAAAGACGACACCATCATCGTGGTCTGCCGCACCGGCAACCGCAGCCAGATCGCCGCCGAGTACCTGCGGGAGGCGGGCTTCAGCCGCGTGACCGAGGTCGAGGGTGGGATGCGCCAGTGGGCGGCGGCGGGCCTGCCCATCGCGTGCGATGTGGCGGTGTGCGGCCTGTCGCGGTAGGGGCGGTCGGTCAGTAAGGCCGGTGGTAGGTCATCGCCGGCTTGTCAGCGCTGGCTCCCGCCGTCCCATTGTTAGATAGGGGGAAGGTCAGCGTGGTGATCGAGGCCGTCGCCGGGTAGAGGCCAGCCGCGTTTTTGGTATCGTCGGTGAAGGGGATGCCCTCCACCCAAAAGCGCACTGCCAGCACCACATCGCCGTGGGTGACAACGGCCACCTCGCCGTCCTGGTAGCGGCGGCGCAGGCGGTTGATCAGCCGGACGGCGCGCGCCGTGACCCCTGCCGGGCTTTCGTAACCCGGCGGCAGGTTGGCGAACAGCCGCCAGCCCTCGCCATCCAGTTCGGCC
>DAOTXK010000189.1:0-2096 GCA_034435395.1 Anaerolineae bacterium
GGGGTGAACAGGGCGCGGTAGGAGGCCGGGGGCGCGGGGAGGTCCTGGAAGTCGCCTGCTTCCACCTTCCGTTTGATCACCGCCAGCGTGCCGGGGTCGAAGATCGGGGAGCCGAAAGCGGCAGGGTCGGTGCTGCCCGGCGCGCGGTCAGGCACGTCCGCCCGAATCCAGTAGAACCATTCTGGATGCTCCCCGATCCAGTCGGCGTCCCTGGCGGCGGTGCGCAGCACAAATTCCATCACCACCCGCATGCCCAGGTGGTGGGCCGCCTCCACAAAGGCCACAAACAACTCTTCCGCGCTGACGTCCAGCGCCGGTTCCGCCAGGTTATCGTCCAGGACGTAGGGATTGCGGATGCCGTAAGGCGAGCCGAGCGTGCCCTTTTTGCCATCCTGGCCGACGGACGTGATCGGCAGCAGGTGGACGGTGTTGAAACCCATGCCGCGAATGTAAGGCAGCAGCGCGGTCGCCTTGAGCAGCGTGCCGGTCTCCCGCCAGCCGTCTGGGCGGGGTTTGGTGCGGAGCTGGCCGTCGTCGGCGTGGTTGTAGGCCGCCGTCACGCGCGGGAACAGGTTGTAGACGATGGCTCGCGGCGACCAGTCGTCGTCTTCCCGCCCCCGGACCAGCGATTGGGGCGGCATATCCAGGATTTCTTGCAGGCGATGGGCGTAAAATTCGTAGGGGTTGACGGCCTGTTTGGTGAGCGACCGGCCATCCACCCACAGACCGGGCACCAGGTAGGGCAGCGCCGCCGGGCGGTGCCGGGACTTCAGCGCTTCAACGATCCGCTGCAGCATCGACATCGGTGATGCGCGCTCCTGATGATGAAGGAGGCCAGGCTAAATGAACTGACATTATAACAAGTGCGGCGGGCACGTGGAGTAAGAAAAAAGTTAGTGTTTTATAATTGAGGAGTTACGCGCGCGGACACTCCTGGCCAGGTTGTGAGCGGGCAGGGCCGCTACTCGCTGTAATCCGGCCCGAAGACCTCGACCATCAGGCTGCCGAGGGTGTAGTTGTTCGGGATCACCACCGATTCGCCGTGCGGCGTGGTGTAGAAGGTGACGTAACCCTCGTCCACCACGCCGGTGTGGATGTTGCCCGCCGGGATGTCTTTGGCGTACCAGGCCAGCCGCAGAATCTGCTCGAAGGACAGCCCGGTTTTGACGCCGTCCTGCACGCTGGACCAGATGGTCGGCGCGCTCAACAGCAGTTGCGGCAGGTTCTCCAGGCTGAGCACCCGGTCGCGGATGGCCATGATCACCTGCTGCTGGCGTTCGGCCCGGCGAAAGTCGCTGGACCCATGCCGGGTGCGGGCGTATTTGAGCGCCGTCTGGCCGTCCAGGTGTTGGGGGCCGGCCGGGAGGTAAAACGGGTCATAGCCGTAGTGCATGTCCGGGTACAGCGGGTCGTTGATGGTTTGCGGCACGTTGATGTCGATGCCGCCGATGGCGTCCACCACGGTGATGAAGGTGTTGAAGTCCACGATGATGTAGTCGTGAACGCGGATGCCCAGGTTGAGCATCACGGTTTGCATGGCCAGTTGCGGCCCGTAGCCGGGGCGCTGTAATTCGCCATACACGTAGGCGGAATTGACGCGCTGGTACTGGCTGTAGCCGGGGATGCGGACGTACAGATCGCGCGGGATGCTCAGCACGCCGATCTGGTCGTTCACCGGGTCCAGGCTGATCACCATCATGGTGTCGGTGCGGTAAGCGCCGGTCGCCGAGTCGCCGGGCCGCCGGTCCCAGCCCATCAGCAGCACGGTGAACCGCTCCTGGCCGTCCCAGGGTTCGATGACCACGCCCTGCTCGTTGGCCTGCGGCTCGTTGCCCGGCCCGCCGCCGGGACCGGCCACCGCCACGCCGGGCACGACCGTCGGCACGATCACCACCGCCGTGGCTTCGGCGGTCGCCAAGCCGTCGGTTTCGGCCACGGTGCTGCCCCGGCTGCTGCGCAGGATGACGAACACGCTCATGCTGACCACCAGCGTCACGCCAAAGAGCGCCAGCGCCACCACCACCCAGGCCCACTCCCCGCCGCTCCGCCGCCGCCGAACGCGGCGCTTGCGGTCGCGCTCGCGGACGCCGCTGACC
>DAOTXK010000190.1:0-7418 GCA_034435395.1 Anaerolineae bacterium
GGAGGGGAAGAGTCTGGCCCTGTCGCTCGTCGAAGACGTGTTTCACCGCCGACCGGCTGATGGCTGCCAGCGCGTAGGCGTACAGCAACAGCCCGAAGGGCGCGACCAGCCAGGCCAGTATCGTGTGGGCGTAGGTGAACATCGCCACAGCGAGGACGACCAGCAGCGAAGTGGCTGGCGCGGAGCCGATGTTGTACAGCGAGGGCACCGGGATGGACAGCAAGAGCAGGATGACCTGCACGCTGTATAACTGCACGACGGCCTGCATGTTGACCGAGTCGCCGCCGCGCCGGGCGCGCAGGTGCAGTTGCACGATGGGGTTGGAACGCCGCGCCCACCGGGGCAGACGGTCAAACCATGCCCACATAGGAGCCCTGGTCACATCTCAGCGGCAGGTGGTGGTGACGGTCGTGGTCCCCCCTGCCGCTGTCCAGACCCCGATCCAGTAGTAGCCGGTTTCCGGCACTTCCCAGGTGACCCGGTCGGCGATTACAGGCGATTATAGATGAGACTGGAGCCGTATCCAAATGGGGGGTGAAAGGGACGGGGGCCGTCGTCAACCCTGCCGGGTGACGATAGAGATGCCGGTGTTGCGGGTATCGCCTTTGACCAGACGCCAGCGGGGCGACAGGTGTATCCACACGAACAGGAGGCGGAAGATACCCTGGTGCCCGACGATGCCAAAATCGCCTCTGGTTTCGCTGGTCATGGCCTGCCAGGCCCGGCGCACGCGGCGGAAGGCCCGGTAGATCGTTTCGGTGTCGCGTGTCCAGGGGGCACAAAGCCGGATGCCGGATCGGACGTAGGCCCCCCGCATGGTATAGGTTCGGTCGGGCGGACCAGACAACCGGGCCGGGAGCAGCTCGAACAGGTCATCGCGGGTGATGACGGGCAGGCCGGTCTCCGCTGCCAGGATGTCCGCCGTCTGTTGGGCCCGTCGGAGCGGGCTGGCATACAGGCAGGACAGGCGAAAACTGGCAATCGCGGGCGCGATGGCCTTCACCTGGGCGATGCCGGCTTCGTTGATCGACTCGTGCGGCAAATGGTCGATCATGTGGTTGAAAGCTGCCACCGTGACGCGACGGCCCAGGTTCAGAACGTTGCCATCAACTTGACCATGGCGGATCAGGTAAACGGTTTGTGAGGTCATTGGCCCATCATTTCGTGCCCTGGCGTCGCCGTCCGATTCGAGAAATGGTCGTTCAGCGGATCAGAGGGATCAGACCGCGTCGCCTGCCGATGGCCTGACAAGCGAGTCCCGGCGGGCGCGATTATATAGCAGGCTGTTGAGCCGGGTCAAAGGCCGACGTTCGGTGGCCACAGGCGTCGTATGCCAGGCGGCGGGGTCATAACAGCCTGATCCTGTTCGTGGATGGTCGGTCATCCCCAGACCGCTGTCCTCCGGACAGCCTGGGCGGCGTGATCAGGCCCCGTCCGCCATGGTATAATCCCTCCCAGGAGTTGCCGAAGGAGCGCTGGTTCATGACCGAGTCAATGTCACGGGTTGCCAGACGACGGATGCTGGTTTCTTTCGCCCATCCGGATGATGAGGCGTTCGGGATGGGGGGAGCGATTGCCCGCTATGCGGACGCCGGGGTCGAGGTGCACCTGATCTGTGCCACCAACGGCGAGGCGGGCGAGGTCGCGCCAGAATTTCTGGGGGGTGCCGGTTCGGTGGCGGAGGTGCGGCTGGCCGAACTGGCCTGCGCTGCCGAGAAGCTCGGCATTCATCAGGTGCACACCTTTGGCTACCGGGACAGCGGCATGATGGGCACGCCCGACAACGACCATCCCGACTGCCTGTGGCGGGCTGATCCGGAGGAGGTTGCGGGCCGGGTGGTGGCCATTATACGGCGGGCGCGGCCGCAGGTGGTCGTCACCTTTGACCCGAACGGCGGCTATGGGCATCCCGATCACATCGCCATTCACCGGGCGACCCGGCGCGCCTTCCATGAGGCGGGCGACGCAGACAGATATCCGGAGCAGATCGCGGACGGCCTGGGGCCGTTCCAGCCGGACAAGTTATATTATACGGTGTTTCCCCGGGGCCTGATCCGGGCGGGGGTTTGGCTGGCGCGCCTCATGGGGCAGGACCCCCGGCGCATGGGGAAGAACGGCGACCTGGATTTCCAGGCGGTGCTGGACGCCGCCCTGCCGACTCACGCCCGCCTGGACCTGCGCCGCTACTACGATGCCTGGCAAGAGGCATCCGCCTGCCATGCCAGCCAGGCAGGCCCGCAGCAGTTGTTCCCCCTGCCGCGGGTGGTGGCGTGCCGGCTGTTTGGGTGGCAGACTTTCCACCGCGCCTGGCCGGAAGCCGATGGTCGTTCGGTGCGGGAGCGCGACCTGTTTGAGGGTCTCGCATGATGCCGATATTTACTCCTTAAGATGGCGGTGGGTGATAGATTAAGGTGGCGATTGATATGTGGCGGTTGTTGTTGGCAGTGATGGGGTTTGCCTTGTTGGCCGCGGCGGTGGTCATCGGCCTGCGCGCGCTGTGGCCGGTGCCGGCGCAGCTAGCGACCGTCGGAGGGGCGGACGCGCGGGTGATGGCGCTGGCTATGCAGGCCGAGTCGTCAGGCGAAGGGGATACGGGAGAGGCCGCGCCTGGCCCGCCGGCCGCCATCGAGGTGTATCCGACTGCGGCGGCTGTGGCTCCTCCGGCGGCGTTGATGACGGAAGAGCTTGCGGATGCCCCTGCCGAGGCTCTGGCGGAGCCGCCCGGCCCCGTGGAAGCGGCGGAGTCGGCGGTGGCCCTGCCGCCGGAACCAGCCACTGAACAACGTCTGATCGAGCTGGAATGGCCCGGCGAATTTCGGCTGGGCGGGTCGGGCGTGCTCCGGCTGACCTTCAAGCCGCTGGAGGACGGCACCATCGCGCCGGTCGCCGAATTTGAGGGGTCTGAGTTGTCGGCGACTCCCATCCTGTTGACCGACCGTTATGCCACCCATGACGCGCGGGTGGCGGCGGTGCTGGCCGCGCCAACGTTTACCGTCGCGGCAGCCACGCCGGAGCAGCAGATGATGGGACGAGGGCAGGCCGTGGAGTGGCTGTGGACGCTGGTCCCGCAGGAGGCTGGCGAGCAGGTGATCGCCCTGTCCGTCACCGTGAACTGGCAGCCCCGGGGCGGCGGGGCCGTCGACTCGGTCACAGTCTGGAGCGATGCTCTGGCGGTGCAGGTCGGCCAGATTTTCGGCCTGACCGTACCCCAGGCGGGCCTCGCCGGGACGGTGGCGGCGGTGCTGGGCGTGGTGCTGGAAATCCCGTTTCTGGATAACATTCTCGGCTTTTTGTGGGGCAGAAGACCGCGACGCCGTGGCCGCCGAGAGAGGCGCTGAGGGTATGGGGGCTGATCGACGGGAGAAATACCGCGCCGAACTGCGCCCGCTGCTGGCGGCAGCGCTGCGCTCGGGGAACCTGCGCACCTGGTCAGGGGGGGTGCTCACGGCCTCCGGGCGGGTGTTGGACGACCGTTTCAAAGACGATGACATCCTGGCCCTGGAGCAATACCTGTTGGACCACAGCGGCCTGCCCGATCATGGCCTCAGCGATCACCTGCTGGCGGCCTTTGCGGCGGAGGTTCACCGCATCTGCTATGACGAGACGGTCTCGCTCCGGGTGAGTTACAACGGCGTTGAGTGGTTGATGGAAGCCTGGCGGTCGCTGGCCCAGGTTCGGATTCCCGAGGATGATCCGCGCGTTGTGCTGCCGGCCTGCGCCGTCATGGGCACCGGCGTGCACGCGGTGGCGTTCAAGGCGGTGGCGGAAGGGGCGCGTATCCTGATGCACATGGCCTCCAGTCCGCTGGCGACCGTTCGGGAGGTCGTGGCCTGCGGCTTCCAGCAAATGCTGGCGGAAGACTGGCCGCATACGGTCCATGAACTGCGCCGGTACGCGCACATCGGCGACGCACAGCAGCACCGGGCAGCGGTGCTGGCGGTGGCCGAGCCGCTCCTGCTGGCCGAACGCGCCCGTGCGCTGGATGCGCTCGATCTGCATCATGCCATCCTGGCGGCCTACCGTCGCCTGTCCCCGGCTGCCCGGCGCGGGGAGCACGTCCAGGCGCTGCGGCAGGCCCTGCCGGGCACGATCGGGGTGGTGCTGGCCGCTGAGCGTCGCGCCGGTTTTGCGGCGGCTCAGACCTGGCTGGCCTGGGGGGATGCCGATATCACCCAGATCGTGCGGGAAAGCGTGGAGCAGCCGCCGCTGGCGCATTACGAGGAAGCCGCCTATTTGCGACAGAGTTTCTCCAACGGACGGTCCTGACTGCCGTATGTCAATCTGGCGGGGCGGCGGCAAGCCGCCCTCTTTATTTGAGGCATTCTGAGATCATCAGTTTTCATTTCCTTGCCGGGATCGGGCTGATTGGTTAGACTCACGATTCGCCTTGCCGCTTTTGGGATTGGGCGATACAATAGAACAAAAGTGCGATTATTGGGCAAAACAGGTCGGTGGGGGCGATGCAAGATAAGATCGTCGTGCGCGGCGCGCGCGAGCACAATCTCAAGAATATTGACGTGGACATCCCCCGCGACAAGCTGGTTGTCATCACCGGCTTGTCAGGGTCCGGCAAGTCGTCCCTGGCGTTCGATACGATCTTCGCGGAAGGCCAGCGGCGCTACGTGGAAAGCCTGAGCGCTTATGCTCGCCAGTTCCTCGGCCAGATGGAGAAGCCCGATGTTGACCAGATCGAAGGGCTGAGTCCGGCAGTATCCATCGATCAGAAGGGCGTCAGCGCCAACCCGCGCTCGACCGTCGGCACGGTCACGGAGGTCTACGACTATCTGCGCCTGTTGTATGCGCGCATCGGCGTGCCGCACTGCCCGGTTTGCGGCGAGGAGGTCGTGGCCCAAAGCGCCCAGCAGATCGTGGACGCCGTCCTGGCGCTGCCGGAGAATCGCCGCATCCAGATTCTGGCCCCGGTGATCAAAGATCGTAAAGGGCGGCATGAGCGGGTATTTGAGGACATTCGGAAGGCTGGGTTTGTGCGGGTCCGCGTCAATGGCGAGATCCGCGACGTGAACGAGGACATCGAGCTGGACCGCTACAAGAACCACACCATCGAGATCGTGGTGGACCGGCTGGTGACTCGCCGCTTCGATGACCCGGAGAGCGAGGAGGCGCTGGCCGCCACCAGCCGTCTGACCGACGCTGTGGAGACGGCTCTGCGCCACGGCGACGGCGTGGTGATCATCAACGACGTGACTGACCCCGATAACCCGACAGACACGCTCTATAGCGAGCATCTGGCCTGTGTGTATGGGCATGGCAGCCTGCCGGAGATCGAGCCTCGTACTTTCAGTTTCAACAGCCCCCATGGAGCCTGCCCGGAATGCCAGGGCCTGGGGGCCCGCATGGAGTTCGACCCCGATCTGATCGTGCCTAATGGCGATCTGTCGCTGGAGGAAGGGGCCATCCAGGCGGCGGGCTGGAACAGCACCGACAGTTATTCGTCGAAGTGGATGCTGGAAGCGGTGGCGCAGTTGGGCGTGCCGACCGACGTGCCCTGGAACGAGCTGACCCCGGAGCAGCAAGAGCTGGTCATGTACGGCGAGGCGGGCCGGCGGGTTCACCGCACCTTCACCGACGCCCGGGGCTATGAACGCCGGTATTGGGGCAAATGGGAAGGTATCGCCCACACGTTGCAGCGCCGCTACCAGGAAACCAGCTCCGATGGCGCGCGTCAATACTACGAGTCGCTGATGACCGGGGTGGAGTGCCCGGCCTGCCACGGCCAGCGTCTGCGCCCGGAAGCGCTGGCCGTCACGGTGGACGGCCTGTCCATCATGGCCGTGACGCAGATGACGGTTTCCCGGCTGCTGCCCTGGGTGAGAGCGCTGCGCGGCAGTGACGGAGGTCAGCCACGCCTCTCCCCCCGCGAACTGCAAATCGCCCACCAGGTCCTTAAGGAGATCGAGGCGCGCGTCGGCTTCCTGGTCGATGTGGGGCTGGACTATCTGACGTTGTCCAGGGCGTCGGGGACGCTCAGCGGCGGAGAAGCGCAGCGCATCCGGCTGGCCACCCAGATCGGCAGCCGCCTGACCGGGGTGCTCTATGTGCTGGACGAGCCGACCATCGGCCTGCACCAGCGGGACAATGCCCGCCTGCTCCACACGCTGGAAGGGATGCGCGACCTGGGTAATACGCTGCTGATCGTCGAGCACGACGAGGAGACGATCCTCCACGCCGACTGGGTGATCGACTTGGGGCCGGGCGCGGGCGAACATGGTGGCGAGATCGTGGCTCAGGGCACGGTCCAGGATATCATGAACGACCCTAAGAGCCTGACGGGCGCGTACCTGTCCCGCCGGATATGGGTGCCCATTCCCAGGAAGCGCCGCACCGGCAACGGCCAGTCCATCCTGATTCGCGGCGCACGGGAGAATAACCTGAAGAACATCGATGTGCGCATCCCGCTGGGCAAGCTGGTCTGCGTGACGGGCGTCAGCGGCAGCGGCAAAAGCACGCTGGTGGTGGAGATTCTGTACAAGCGGCTGGCCCAGATTCTGCATGGCAGCCGGGAACGCCCCGGCGATCACGAGGCTATCGGCGGCCTGGAATTCATCGACAAGGTGATCAACATCGACCAGAGTCCCATCGGGCGGACGCCGCGCAGCAACCCCGGCACCTACACCAAGATGTTCGACGCCATCCGGCAGTTGTTCGCCGATCTGCCGGAGAGTAAGGTCCGGGGGTATAACGCCGGGCGCTTCAGCTTCAACGTCAAGGGCGGGCGCTGCGAGAACTGCCAGGGGCAGGGGCAGCTGTTGATCGCCATGCAATTCCTGCCGGATATCTACGTCCCCTGTGATGTGTGCCACGGGGCGCGCTACAACCGCGAGACGCTCCAGGTGCGCTATAAGGGCCGGAACATCGCCGACGTGCTGGATATGACCGTCAGCGAGGCGCTGGTTTTCTTCGAAAATATTCCCCCCATCGTCAACAAACTTAAGACGCTGGAGGCGGTTGGCCTGGGATACATCCGCATCGGCCAGCCGGCCACCACCTTGAGCGGCGGCGAGGCTCAGCGGGTCAAGCTGAGCCGCGAGTTGAGCAAGCGGGCGACCGGGGCCACGCTGTACGTGCTGGACGAGCCGTCGGTGGGCCTGCATGCCGCCGACGTGGCCCGCCTGATTGATGTGCTGCAAAGGCTGGTCGACCAGGGCAACACCGTGGTCGTGATCGAGCACAACCCAGACATCATCAAAGTGGCCGACTACCTGATCGACCTGGGGCCGGAAGGCGGCGACATGGGCGGCGAGGTGGTGGCCACGGGCACGCCGGAAGAGATCGCCCGGAACAGCCGCAGCTACACCGGTCAGTTCCTGGCGTCATACCTCAACGGCAACGCCTGAGCAGGTGAGGCCAGTTTGGGGGAATCGAGGGCGGGGGCGTGCCGGGGAGCCCCCCCCGGTGTC
>DAOTXK010000191.1:0-4140 GCA_034435395.1 Anaerolineae bacterium
GACCTGGGGGTGCCGGTCTGATTCCTGCGTCGCCAGAGCGTCTGACCGATGCCTGACTGTCTCCGGCGGCCCCGGCGGTCAGGGTGGTTTACGGGAGGCCAAACCATGAAAATCAGCGCCGTCACCCCGCTGGTGATGGGCACAGCCTGGCGCAACCTGACCTTCGTCAAGGTGGAGACGGACGAGGGCCTGACCGGCGTGGGCGAGGCCCGCGCCCTCAACCGCACCGATGCCGTGCTCGGCTACCTGAGCGAAGCCGTCCCCCACTATGTGCTGGGCCATGACCCGTTCGAGGTGGAGAAGCTGGTCCAGCGGATGTTCCGCGAGGATTACGGGCGGGTGGGCGAGATCGTCATGACCGGCATCGCCCTGATCGAGATCGCCTGCTGGGACATCATGGGCCAGGCGCTGGGCGTGCCCGTTTACCGGCTGCTGGGCGGGGCGGTCCGCGACCGGATCAAGGCTTACGCCAACGGCTGGTACACCGTCGAGCGCACCCCGGAGGAGTTCCATGCCGCCGCCCGGCGGGTCGTCGAAAGAGGCTACCGGGCGCTCAAGTTCGATCCCTTCGGCGCGGGCTTCTATGAGCTGGACCGCGCCGAGAAGCTCCGGGTGACGACGCTGGTGGAGGCGGTGCGCGACGCCGTCGGGCCGGACGTGGACATCCTGATCGAGATGCACGGGCGCTTCAACCCGGCCACGGCGGTCGAGATGATCCGCCAGCTGGCCCCGTTTAAGCCCGGCTGGGCGGAAGAACCGGTCCCGCCGGAGAATCTGGCCGCGCTCAAAAAGTGCGCGGAGGCGGTCGCGCCGCTGGGGGTCCCCCTGGCCACCGGCGAGCGGCTGCACACGCCCTACGAGTACCGCGAGCTGTTTGAGTTGCAGGCCGCCGACATCATCCAGCCGGACATCACCCATTTTGGCGGCCTGCTGACGACCAAAAAGCTGGCCGCCTGGGCGGAAGCCTATTACGTGCTGGTCGCGCCGCACAACGTGGGCGGGCCGGTCTCCACGGCGGCAGCCCTGCACCTGGCCGCCTGCACGCCCAACTTTAAGATTCAGGAGTTCTTCAATGACTTCGCCGAGGCTTACGTGATGGAGGCCGCGCCCGGCGTGCCCCCGGTGGTGGACGGCTACTTCGCCCTGCCGGAAGGGCCGGGCCTGGGCGTGCGGCTGAACGAGGACGTGATCCGCGCCCACCCCCAGCGGGCCATCCACTTCAACCTGTTCGCGGAGGGCTGGCACAGGCGCGGCGTGGCCGGACGAAACCCGTAGGGACGGGGCATGCCCCGTGCGGTCGCGGCGGCAGGGAAACCGCCGCTAGGCTATGGGCGTCGCCCCTTCCGGCGCGGCGAAGTGTTCCAGCAGCAGGCGGTGGATGAAGATGTAACCCCCGCCGACCTTGCGCAGCAGCAGCCGCCCGGCGACGTAATCCAGGAAGCGGGCGTAGTTCCAGGGGATATGCCCGTTCAGCGCCAGGATCAGCCGCAGCAGCGTGTGTTTGACCACCGCCGCCCCGCCGAAAAACAGCCAGCTGTTGAGCACCGTCAGCAGCGACCAGCCGAGCATGGCCGCCACGGCCCCTTCCACCGCCAGCATGGCGGCCAGAATGCCAAACAGCGCCCCGTTGAAGGCCAGGGCGATGATGCCGAACAAGAGGCCGACCAGGGCGGCGTTCCGGGCCGACTGGCGGATGCCCTGGTTGGGCACGGTCCGCGCCTCCACCGTGGCCCGTTTGGACATCACCCCGCCCACCAGCCCGCCGAACAGGACGCCGCCCAGCGCGGCGCTGATCACGATCACCAGCGCCGATCCCCCGCCTAGCGCATCCCCGCCCGCCATCACCGCCGCCCCGACCAGCCCGGCAAACGGCAGCCCGACCAGTCCCCCCCGCCAGGACCAGCGCAGCAGCTCGACCGGCGCGATCCGCCGCTGCGCCAGGCGCAGGACGCTGAACGGCAGCAGGGGTAAGCCCAGGGCCAGGATCAGCAGCTGGCCGGGGGTCACGAGTGTGGGGGCCAGGTCGGCCTTGTCCATCGCCAGGTCCGCCGCTGTTTCTGCCGCCGCCGCTGCCGCCTCGGCTTCGGTCTCCCGCTGAGCCAGGGCCGCCGCCAGCGCCTGCGCGGCCACCGCCTCGACAAACGGCTCCGCCACATCGTCCGTCACCGCCGCGCCGAAGCCCCCGGCGTAGGCCTCCACCTCGCCGGAGGCCGTGGCCTTCACCTCATCCAGCGCATCGTCCAGATACGGCCCTAGCCACGCCTCGGCGGTTTCCAGCGAGTCCCGCCACGCCTCACACAGGATCTCAACCTCCCGCATGTCGTCGCCGACCCAGGCCACGACATCGCCCGCCGCCGCCCGCGCCGAGTCGTGCGTCCCGGCAAAAACGCCATCCGGCCTGACCATCTCGGCGGCCAGCTCGTCAGCATCGACGCCCACCGCCAGCGCGAAATCCTCGGTCGCCCACGACACCGCCAGCTCATCCACCCCGGCGAAGTCGGTGGCATCCGACGCGGCCAACGCCGCGCAGGCCCCCAGCGCCGCGTCCGCCGCCGCCGCGTCCGCCGCCGCCGCCACCGCCAGGGCTGCCGCCGGTGCCTGGTTCACCACGCCGATCGCGGCCCCGCTGAGCGCGATCAGCAGGCCGCCGAACAGCGCCGCCAGCAGCAGGCGACCGAACCCGTAAAGCAACCGCCGCCGTCCGTGCAGGGAGTCCGGCTCCAGCTCCTCGATGTTAAACGTCGCCTGGCCGTGGGCCGCCATCTGCGCCGCCAGCCAGGACAGATAACCGACCGTTCGCTCATCCGGGTAGGGCTTATCGGCCGGGCGGATTTTGCGGCCCAGCATCCGCTTCACATAGGCGGCAAAGAGGTGCTGGCGGCGGTCGGCAATCGTCCCCAGCGCTGGCAGCGCTTCCGGCTTCATGTCCCGGTAGGCCAGCGTCAGGATGCTCAGCATCAGCGGCGACTGAGCCATCTCGCGCAGCGCCGGGTCGTGACGCAGGGTCGCCCGCACCGTCTCCACCGCCGGCCCCGCCCCCGCCAGGTAGCCCTCCACCTGTTCGTCGGTGAGCGGCTGGAGGCGGACCGCGCCGCCGAGCCTGAGCCGCCGCCCCCCGGCTTCATACTCCTGGGTGCGGCTGCACACCGCGATATCCACCACGTGCTCGGCGCGGAAAGCGTTGATCGCCGCGACGCAGGCATCGCGGGCCTCCGCCGCCACCTCGTCCAGCCCGTCGAGCAGCGGCGCGACGGCATCCGCCGCGATCCAGGCTTCCCCCACCTGGCGCGGCACCTGGTAATGCGTGTGGAGTTCGTCGGCCAGCCACCGGGCCAGCGGCGGGCGCGTCCTGGCCCACGAGGACAGGTTAAACACTGCCGGGATGGGCAGCGTCTCCTCTTCCCTGGCCGCGTCGATCAGGCCCCGCGCCAGTTCCAGCAGCATGGTCGTTTTGCCGGAGCCAGGCCCGCCCAGGATCAGCAGCTCCCGACCCGCCTCCCCGAACACGTCCGCGATCCGGGTGCCGGGCGGCAGCGCTTCGCCGGGTTGGTCCCGCGCCGGCCGCTCCACATCCCAGGGGGCAGAGTCCCGCTCGACCGCCTCCGGGGCCAGGGCCATGCCCAGATCGATCAGCGCCACCCGGTGCAGCGACTGCTCCAGCACGCCTTCCACCCAGAAATGCCGCACCTTGTCCAGCAAGCGCTGCCGATTGCGCCGCTCCTGGGGAGACAGGGTCGGCGCGGGATAGTGGTAATGGGTTTCCTGGTACCCGACAATCGTCGTATCGGTCGCCCCTTCCACCCGCTGCTCGACGTGCACGCGGCGCGAGGCGGCTTCGGGTGACGAGTCAGGATGGTCTGGCGCGTGTCCGGCCATCGGGTTAGCCTCATTCCACTGGGGGCGGGCCAGAACCGCCCGCCGCCCACACCTCAGGTCGATTCATTCTAACCAATTCTCACCAGTTTATCAGTGCAGTGGAACCTCCCAACCGCCAGGTTTATAAGATTAGAAGTTACGCAGTTGATGCCCCGCAAAACAAAGAGACCCCCCCATGTAGCGTCGCCATGCATGGCGACGCTCTGGAGTTTGGCTTAATTTGCAGACGGGATAGCATTCGGTGTAGCTTAAGGTTTCAGACCG
>DAOTXK010000192.1:0-1953 GCA_034435395.1 Anaerolineae bacterium
GAGTTAGTCCGGCGAGGCCACGCCCATATACCGGGCGCAGGCGGCGTTGGCGAGGACGAACCGGCATTCGCGGTCTTTGGCATAGATAAAATCTGGCATATGATCGATGAGCGTGCGCAGCAGATGCTGCTCGCTGGCGCGCCGGGCGTTTTCTACCTGTTGCCACACGATGGCCTTGGTGATCGTCCGCGCCAGGTCGCTGGCGGTCAGCTGTTCCTTCACCAGATAGTCTTGAGCGCCCATCCTCAGGGCCTCGACGCCGGCTTCCTCGTCGTCCAGGCTGGCCAGCACGATCACCGGCGTGTGCGGCGACGCGGCCCGCACCTGCGCCAGCGCCTGGAGGCCCTGGCCGTCCGGCAGCGACAGATCAAGCAAGACGACATCGCACTCTTGCCTGGTGAGCTGCTCAAGACCTGCTGCCAGACGGTCGGCCACCTGGATGTCGAAGCGGCCAGTCGTGACCGCGGACAGCATCTCTTCTATCAGCCTGGTTTCTCCAGGGTCATCCTCAATCAGCAGGATTCTCATGTGGGCACCAGTTAAACTCGGTCGGGGGTGTTTGCGATGGCTGAAGGACGAACCGGTTGACCGATTGATCGCCGCCATCTCGGAGCGCTCGTCACAGGATGTCCGACCCGCGCGCGCCGGGCGAAGCGTCTGCACGTTAGCCTTCTGCCGGGAGAAGCGCCGCGCTGTCCAGGCCGTCATCGGTCGTCTGCCACAAGCGGCGCATTTCACAATCCTATCTTAAGGCGGTATTAAGTATAAGTCAAGGCGGGCCTGTCCAGGTCCCGCCAGCATGATCGCCAAAGGGGGAAACCAGGCCCGTTACTCGCTGAAGCATGGCCCGCCATGATGATCCCACAGATACCATAACGCCGGGGATGTATGGTCTGTGGCCGCCCCCCAGTGGGTCAATCTCGTTGGTGGATGGACCCTCACCCATGACGGGGCGGCAGGCAGGACTGGCGGATGATCAGGTGAGTGGGGACGACGATGCGCTCGGACGGCAGTTCGCCGGCGGCGATGGCCTGCACCAGCATACGGGCGGCCAGGCGACCCATCTCATAAAGCGGTTGACGGAAGGTGGTCAGGGCGGGGTGCATGTAGGCCGCTTCCGGGATGTCGTCAAAGCCCACCAGCGAGACATCCTCCGGGAGGCGCAGCCCCCGCTGGCGGATGGCCTCCGCCGCCCCGAAGGCGCTCATGTCGCTGGCGGCGAAGATGGCGGTGGGCGGGTCCGGCAGCTCGAGCAGCGCCTTGGCCGCCTGGTAGCTGTCGGCCTGCTCAAAGCGCCCCTCCCGCACCAGCGCCGGGTCATACGGCAGCTGGCCCTGCTCCAGCGCCGCCCGGTACCCGCTCAGCCGGTCCCGCCCGGCGCTCAGCCGCTGGTCGCCCGCGATGTGCCCCACCCGCCGGTGACCCAACTCCAGCAGATAGGCCGTGGCGTCGAACGCCCCCTGCCAGTTGCTGGCCACCACCGTCGGGCTGTAGTCGTCAAAGCCCTGGTGGTCGATCACCACATAGGGAAAGCCCCGCTCCCGCAGGCTCGCCACGTAGGCTTCCGCCTGCCGTGGCACCAGCAGCAGCAGCCCGTCGGTCATGCCCCGCGTCAGCGCTGCCACGTACAGCGGCTCCTTCACCTGCCGGTGATGGGTGGTGTACAGCATCAGGTCATACTGCGCCGCCGCCAGCTCGTCGTCGATCCCCCGCATCACCGTGCCAATGTAGGTGTTGCCCACGTCCGGCACCAGCAACCCCACCACCTGCGACCGCCCCCCCGCCAGGCTCCGCGCCTGCTGATTGACCACATAGCCCAGCCGCGCGATCGTGTCCTGCACCTTCCACCGCGTCTCCGCCCGCACGTGCGCGTAGTTGTTGATCACCCGTGACACCGTGGAGTACGAGACCCCCGCCTCCCGCGCCACATCCATGATCGTCACACTGTCGGTC
>DAOTXK010000193.1:0-5923 GCA_034435395.1 Anaerolineae bacterium
ACATGGCGCAGCAGGTGATCCTCAGCCCCTCGGACTTCGCCTTCCTGTGGGAAGAGTGTAAGTGCTGCTTTTACCTTAAGTACGTCAACGGCTTCAAGCGGCCTGCTGGGGCCTTCCCCAGCATCTTCGGGGCGATTGACACCGCCATGCGCGAGCGCTTCATGGGCGCGCGCACCGAGACGATGTCGCCGGAACTGCCGCCCGGCACGGTCACGCACGGCGAAAAGTGGGTCGAGTCGTCCCCGATCCGGCGGCCCGGCCACCGGACCACCCTCACCCTGCGCGGCAAGCTGGACACGGCGGTCACCTTTGACGACGGCAGCTACGGCGTGATCGACTTTAAGACCTCCGCCATCAAGGCCGCACACGTGCGGCTGTACTCGCGGCAGCTCCGCGCCTACGCCTACGCGCTGGAGCACCCCGCGCCGCGCAAGTTCGCGCTCCGCCCGATCACCATCCTGGGACTGCTGTCCTTCACCCCGGACGCCTTCACCACCGAGGCCGCCAGCCAGGCGACGCTGGCCGGGACTCTCCACTGGCATGAGGTCGCCCGCCACGACGACTCGTTTTTTGTCTTTCTGGACGAGGTGCTGACGGTGCTGGAGCTTCCTGCGCCGCCCGACCCCGATCCGGAATGCCAGTGGTGCCAGTACCGCGCGACCAGCCGCGCCATCGGCCTGTGAGACGGCGACGGGAGGCGCTGCCCCGCCGTCCTCTCTGATGTCATTCCTGTGATCCCCCGAAATTTGTTAGGGCAGTAACCGCAGGGTACAATGCCGCATCAAAATGGTATTATAAGTCTGGAAAATCAACAGTCGGGCGGCTTCGCGGCAGCCTGGGAATCATCCCCCCTGTGGGTGATTCAGCACGCAACGTCAGGGGGGAAGGTGTGTGCCCCCCTCCGTTTATGTCAAACCGGAATGAGAGGTTTTTCTAAAAGAAAAGGAGTCATGTCATGGCTAAGGTCGCACGCGAGATGGTGGCGAAGGCGGGAGTCAACGTGGACCAACTGGTGGAGTTATTGGTCAAGAACGCGGCTGCCGAACTCACCACGTATTACTATTACACGATCCTGCGTGTCAACCTCATCGGTCTGGAAGGGGAAGGCCTCAAGGAGATCGCCGAGACGGCCCGCATCGAGGACCGCAATCACTTTGAGGCGCTGGTGCCCCGCATTTACGAACTGGGCGGCAAACTCCCTGAGAACATGAAGGACTTCCACGACGCGTCGGCCTGCCCACCGGCCAGCTTGCCCGCCGATCCGACCGACATCAGGGCCATGCTCACGGTGCTGGTGGAGGCCGAACGCTGCGCCGTGCGCGGGTACACGCACATCTGCAACCTGACCGCCGGTAAGGATCATCGCACCTACGATCTGGCTCTGGCGATCCTCAACGAGGAAGTCGAGCACGAATCGTGGTTCTCCGAATTCCTGGGTGAAGGTCCCTCCGGTCACTTCTTGCGGCGCGGCGAGACCTCTCCTTTTGTCGGCAAGTTCCTGAGGTAAAGCTGGAATCAGGTCGGGGAAGGCTTGCGGCGAGACGAGCTTTCCCCGGCCTGTCCCACAGCCGTCTGAGTTCGATGGGAACGCGCAGATTCACCCCCGATGAATTAAGGCAGTATAACGGTGAGGGCGGCGCCCCCGCCTTCGTTGCCTGCAACGGCAAAGTCTATGACGTGTCCCCCAGCTTCCTGTGGCAAAAAGGCCGCCATCAGGTGATTCACGCGGCAGGCACCGACCTGACCCGCGGCCTCGATCAAGCGCCCCATGGCGCCGATCTTCTGGAGCGATTCCCCGTCGTGGGCACGCTGGACGAGCCGCCATCCTCCCCCTGACTCCGCCGCCGTAGCCTCCCCGGAGGCTCCGCAGGGCGGCGGGCGAGCGGGCGTATGCCCGTCGTAGCCGTGACGCCTGCCGGTCGCCCCCCGGCCGTCCAGCGCCCTCCCGCCGCGATCCCCTAGACTGGAAACAAAGACCGTCAGGGAATCGAGCGGTTGGGCGGGAGGTGCCGGATGCGCAGCATAATGATGATGACGGTGATGGTGCTGGGTGTGGTCCTGTTCCTGGCGCTGGTGGGCCTGGCGATCACGCCGGCCGCGCCGCTGTGAGCGCGCCGCCGGCTGGATCGGGTTCACGCCTCTGGCCGGGCCAGCAGCGCGCCGATGGCCTGGCGCAGCCGGTCGGCCTCGGGCCGGAGGTGATAGCCGTCCTGGACCTCCGCCAGGCAGCGATCAAACAGGCCGGCGATCTGGCCGACGCCCTCCGCCGTGACCGCGCCGCCCGCCGATCCCAGGAGGTGCTGTTCCGACTCGGACAGATACCTGGCGGCGCGTTTGACCCCGAAGGCCACGCAGCCGCGCCGGACAGCGGCCACCGCCACCACGGCCTCCACCATCTCCGCCAGGAGCGCCCGCGCCAGGAAAACATCCCCCCGCCGGATCGCCTTCTGGACATCATGCAGGTAAAAGGGGAAGGATCGGATGTGCCGGAGCAGCTCCTCCCGGGTCTCCTCGTCCGGGCGGGCCAGGAGGAGCTTCCCCAGTTCGGCCTCCAACGCCCCCCGGCGGTCGTAGACGATCCGATAGGGGGCGTAGGGCATCTGCTGCGTGACGTGCCGGAGCTGGCTGAAGACGACATCCACTTCCAGGCCGATGGGCGGGAACCGGTCCTTTCCATACAGCGCGGCCACCATCTGGCAGTCGGCCCATCCTCTTTCGATGAAATGGACCGGCTCCCCCACCACCTGCATGATCGCGCCCCGCAGCGACCAGACCCGCTCGAAAGCGGCATCCTCGTTCGCCGTGGCGAGGCCCAGATCAACATCCGAAAAAGGATCGAGGTCCTCGTTAACCAGGGAGCCGGCGAGAAAGACGCCTTCCACGTCCGCCTCGCCCCGCAGCCGTTCCACGATTGTCCCCACGATGGCCTGCCAGTCAAACATCGCCCTTGCCTCCCTGCCGGATTTCCGCCTGCCGGGACCCGGCTCCTCCTATTCCGGCGCGGCTGGGATGTAGGTCACGGCTTTAAAGTCCGGCTCCGTCACCGGCAGCACGTCCACCAGCTCGTACTGGCGCGAGCCAAGCCCCATCTGCTCGGCTATCGCCAGTTGTTCGTAGGGGTCCTTGTAGGGGCCGTGAATCCACTGCCAGGGATGGCCCTCGCGGGTGACGATCTCCATCATGCCGGGCAGGTTCTCCTCGATGATAGGCGTCTCGGCCAGTTTGTCCAGCGTGGCCTGTTCCACTGCCACGATGTCATCGGAACCGAAAATCCCGGCGTCCGGCAGCACCGGCAGCCCGGTGAAGCCAAAGCAGTCGCAGACCGGCGTCATATGCGTGGCCAGATTGATAAACACGGCGTTGCCCGGCTCGAAGGTATCCAGCACCAGCTTGGTGGAGATGACGCACACTTCCAGGAAGGCCCGGAAGTTGCTGCGTTGAAGGACGAACGCGCCGTTGGCAACGGCCTGGCAGCGCATACACTGGTTGCACTTGAAGTCGTGCAGGTGCAGCCCGCCGGGGTCTTCTTTGTCGTCCACGATGGCCCCGTATGGGCAGGAGTCGCGGATGGCCACCCGCGTGGCCTCGTCCGGGCATCGGTCTTTGAAGAAATACGGCTCAAAATGCACCACGTCGTGCATGGCCCCCCGCGTCTGACCGTCCACACAGCCCAGGGCCAGATTTTTGATGGCCGCGCCCCAGCCGGTGTTGGGGTGACCTTTGACGTGGGCCAGGTCGATGAGGAAGGTGGCCTCCTCGATGGCCCCGCCGATGTGGAACTCTTTCAGATTGCGGTATGAATAGGGGTGCACCACAAACCACTTCTCGTCCACCCCGGTGCTGGGGTAAAGCGGGCAGCCGAGCGTCTCGGCGGTGTAGCCGCGCGTGTGGGCGCTCTCCACCGCCCAGGGCAGGTCGGTGACGAACGGCTTGCCGCCGCCGTCTTTCACCGCCTGCACCACCTTACGCACGAACACCGGATGCACCATCGAGTAGCCGATGTTGCCGCCCAGGTGGATTTTGATGGCCACGCGGTGATCCTTGACGCGCTCGCGCACCCTGAGTTTTTCCAGGATGAGGTCGAGCTTGGCAGGCAGTGTTTCGCTGGCGTCCAACTGTGTCTGACGGGGTGAGCCCCAGTAGACTTTGCCGGGCATGATGTTCTCCTTCCTTGTTCGCCCCTTAAACGCCGCAAAGGCTCGCTCATGAAACCATTTGCCGGCGTTTCCCTCACCCTTATAGTCTACCGCCTAGAGTGCACTCTAAGTCAAGTATCTCCGGCCAAAAATAGCGCCTTGGCGTTTAAGACCGGCAGTTAAAGGCCCGCTTGCCATGGGCAGGGCTGTTCGGTAGTGTAAGCATGTCGGACGAGGAACCGCCCGGCTTATCCGGGCGTCTCAGGAGCAGAGCAAGCAACGGCAGAGACGAAAAGAGGTCATCCATGTGCCGAACAGTCGCCGCTACCCTGATATTGCTGGTCCTGGCGCTGGCCTGGGGGCTGGTTTTTCCCGCCGCGCCGCCGACCACAGCCATACCTTACGACTTCCTGGTGATCACCGACCAGCCGTTCACGCTGGGCATCGGGCAGACGGCTTACCTCGCCGCCGAAGACCTGACGGTCACGCTCCTGGAGGTGCGGGATGACTCGCGCTGTCCGGCGAATACCGTGTGTGTCTGGGCGGGACAGGTGACGGTTGAGCTGGCCCTGGCCCGGCGCGGTGGCCCGGCTAGCCGCCTCGTTTTGACCGGCTTTCCGGCCCCGGCGCATCCGCTCTCCCAGGCGAGCGGCCCCCTGACCATCAAAGTGCTGGCGGTCAACCCGTATCCGGGCATGGGCGCGCCAATCCTGCCGGATGATTATCAGGTCACGCTGATCGTCGGCGGGGAGCCATAGCGCGGAGGAGGTCCCGCCCCCGCCTCCTCAGTCCCGCCGGCGGGAACCCACCCCGACCGCCTGGCTGCGACCCTGCCCACTGGCGATTCGCCGCTCGACGCCCGCCTACTGCGTGCTATAATCCCCCCATCCCTTAGCCCGACCGTTCACCACACCAGAGGTCACCTATGGCGGCGCTGTCCTTTCAAGACGTGATCATGAAACTGCACGCCTTCTGGGCGGAGCAGGGCTGCGTGCTCTGGCAGCCCTATAACATCCAGCTGGGCGCGGGTACCGGCAACCCGGCCACTCTGCTGCGCGTGCTGGGGCCGGAGCCGTGGTATGTGGCTTACGTCGAGCCGTCCGTGCGCCCGGATGACGGCCGTTACGCCGAAAATCCCAACCGCATGCAGTTGTTTTACCAGTACCAGGTGATCCTCAAGCCCGACCCCGGCCACCCGCAGGAGATTTACCTGCGCTCGCTGGAAGCGCTGGGCATCAACCCCCGCGAGCACGACATCCGCTTTGTGGAGGATAACTGGGAATCCCCGGCGCTGGGCGCGTGGGGGCTGGGCTGGGAGGTCTGGCTGGACGGGCAGGAGATCACCCAGTTCACCTACTTCCAGCAGGCGGGCGGCCTCAACCTGGACCCGGTGTCGGTGGAGATCACCTATGGCCTGGAACGGATCGCGCTGGCTTTGCAGGACAAAAACGAGGTCTGGACCATCGACTGGCTCGACCCGCAGATCGGCTCACTCACCTATGGCGACATCTTCACCCGCCAGGAGATCGAGCACTGCACCTACTACTTCGAAGTGGCCGACGTGGACGGCCTCAAGCAGACCTACGACGTGTACGAGCGGGAGAGCCGACGCGCCCTGGAAGCCGGGCTGGTCATCCCGGCTTATGATTACGTGCTCAAATGCTCGCACCTGTTTAACGTGCTGGATGCGCGGGGGGCGATCGGGGTCACGGAGCGGGCCAGCTACTTCCACCGCATGCGGGATATGACGCGCGACGTGGCCCCGGCCTGGGCCCAGCAGCGCCCGC
>DAOTXK010000194.1:0-2781 GCA_034435395.1 Anaerolineae bacterium
CCGGGCCTCGCCAATCGGGGCCGGCGTTGATGCCCGCCAGGCCGTTTTTGATGCCCATCAGGCAGCCGACATTGCCGGAGTTACAATCCGTGTCCCAGCCGGAGGTGTTGGCGATCATCAGCGTCTTTTGAAAGTCATCGTCGCCATACAGCAGGCTGAAGATAATCAGGCCGTGGTTGGGCACCACGTGGCAGACGCCGCTGAATTTGTCGTAGCCGTAACGCTCGGCCAGCCGCTGGCGGGCCTTGTGCCAGTCAGCCTCCTGGGCCTGCCACTCGCGAAGATCGGCAATGAGCCGATAAATCATCGAATCCTTGGGGATAAAAGAGACGCCCGTGTCGATCAGCCGGTGGATGTCCGACTCGACGAAGGCCTGCGCTTCCATCGCCGCCAGCACCTGCGCCGCATACACCGCCTCGCCATCATGGCTGACGCTCCCCGCCCGGCGGGCCAGATCGGCGGCCAGCTCCGGATCGCCCGGCGCGACCATCGCCCAACCGTCGATAAAAATTTGCGCGCCGATCTGCTCGGCCACGGTTTTTCCATTCAGGGCAATCGAGCCGCTATAGGGCGCTTCATGGCCGCTCTTCAGGCGGAGGTAGGCGGTATGTTCGGTGGAGTTGCCCATCCCTCCCCACCATAGAATGGACTGGTTTTCAATGATGTAATTGAGCCAGGTCCGTCCGATCTGCGCCGGGGTCAGATCGCGGCTGTTGCCATAATCCGGCAGGGCGCGGAGGAAGGTGAACGTCCCGGTGATGTCATCGTCGGTCACCACCAGCGGATGGTTGAGCTTCTCGTGGACGTAGTACCAGACCTCGCCGAGGCGTTGCATGATGGCCTCATAGGTCCAGCCCTCAAACGGGCGACCCAGATAGACGCCGATGATCTTCCCCAGCACGCCAGCGTACACGCGCTCTTCGTAGTCCGCGGGAATTGGCATGAAGGTTCCCCCTTTTTTCACCCCATGACGTTCACCAACATTCGGTCGTCACCAGGCGCGTCAGGCGCTCTCCCGGGCGACGAATCTGAACTGATAGCTGATCTTTCGCTCCGGATAAGGCTCATCGCTGTGGAGGCGTTCCATGATCAGTTCCGCCAACCGGCGTCCGAGAAGCTGCGTATCCTGGGCGACGGTGGTCAGAGCGGGATACATCGTCTGCGCCGCCGGAATGTCGTCAAACCCCACCACGGCCACGTCTTCCGGCACCCGCCAGCCGCCGCGCAGCAGGGCGTTGAGGGCCGCGATGGCCATCACGTCATTGGCGGCAAAAACCGCCGTCGGCCGACCCTCACCCGCCGGATGAACGAACAGAGACGCCACCAGCTCGGCCACGCCATCGCTGCGGAAGTTCCCGTACCGCACCAGGGACTCGTCATAGCCGAGGCCGGCCTCCAGCAGCGCCTCGCGATACCCTCTCAGCCGGTTCCTGCCGGGGGCGGTATCCATGGCCCCCGTGATATGAGCGATGCGGCGATGCCCCCTGGCGATGAGGTGGGCCATCGCTTGTTTGACGGCGTTAATTTCGTCAATCACCACAAAGTCCACCCCCGGCGCGGGGAAGGGTTCGGCGATGGACACGGCGACCGGGATATTGCCCCGATGAAAATCCAGGAAGTCCTCCGGCTGCAAATGGAACGGGACGAGAATCACCCCATCCACGCGGCGGCGGATCATGGCGTCCACAAAGGCGCGCTCACGCTCCGGTCGGTCATCGCAATCGTAGACCAGGGTTTCGTAGCCATGTTTCAAGGCCACGGACTGCACGCCGCGGATGAGTTCGGGGTAAAACGGGTTGGTGATATCCGGCACCATGACGGCCAGCAAATGCGTTTTCTGGGTGCGCAGGCTGCGGGCGCTGGCATTGGGGAAGTAGCCAAGCTCCTTGACTGCCTCCCACACGCGGCGTCGGGTCCCCTCGCTGATGCGGACGTTCCCCCCCCGGCGATTGTTGATGACGTGCGAGACGGTGGCGACGGAAACGCCCGCCAACTCGGCCACGTCCTTCTGAGTCGGTCGCTTCGCCAAAGGCTGGACCCTCGCCGACGATCCCTTGGTCACCATCGCGCGTCGCGCTTCACCGGGGAGGAACTTGACGGCACTACTGGCTGCTTAATCGTTTCATCATCAAATTAGCACGAATTGCGGGGCCTGTCAATTGGATGAAAACACCACGGCGAGGGCGGTGAGAACTGATTCGGGCGGACGGTTTTTTTACCGCCAGAGCCGCCAGGCGCGCCACGAAATTCTGAAGAATCTTATAAAACCGGGTGATGTGGGGGGGGATAATTTCACGGATAAACTGTCGAGCTATAGCACAAATATTCTATTTGTGCGGTTTGAATCCACTTCGTCGTAGATGGCGTTCAACCGCCCTGGCTCCACCTGATCGGTGCGGGTGATGAGGGTCCGGATGTGGTCGCGGCGCAGGTCGGTCATCAACATGCCCCAGGCGGAGAAGACGGCTGGCTCGGTGGGGATGATACATTTTTTCACCCGCAACTCCCGCATCAGCGTCCCGGCATGCACCGGGCCGCCGCCGAAGGCGATCAGCACGAAATCAGGCGGGTCGTGCCCCCGCCGCAACAACCGCGCTGACGGTTGTTCGTCCTCTGGTCGACCAATTCCCGTGGCCTGATGGGGCGACACACGGTAGAGTAGTCCCTGCGCCGCCGGGCGCGCGGGTGGCCGCCGGACCGGCAGCCGACACCGGTTATGCCCCGCGGCGGTGAGCGGCAGCATCGCTTTCGCCATCGTCTGGGAGAAGGACACCCTATGGG
>DAOTXK010000195.1:0-11628 GCA_034435395.1 Anaerolineae bacterium
ATTCCGGGCAGCGCGTGCTCATCTTTAACCGGGCGATGAGCCGGATCAGCGGCTGGCCGGCCGACCGGGTCATCAACAAACGGTATAATGAGGTCATCACCTGGGCCAGTCGCCCCCAGGGCATGGACCTGGAGGAAGCGATCCAGAACGGCTGGCCGCTGGTCAAGAGAGGCGGTGCCCCCCCAGGGGCGCTGTATGTCGAGGGCGATCTGCTGCGCCCGGACGGCACCACAATCGGCGTGGGTATCACCTATGCCCCCCTGGTGAATGACGAGGGCCGCCTGATCAACATCATCGTCAACGTGCGGGACATCAGCCATTTCCGCGAAGCGCAGCAACTGAAGTCAACTTTCATCTCGGTGATCTCACACGAACTCAAAACGCCGGTGGCCCTGATCAAGGGCTACGCGGGAACGCTGCGCCGCGAAGATGCTGATTGGGACAAGGCCGTCGTCCAGGAGAGCCTGGCCGTCATCGAGGAGGAGGCAGACCGCCTGAGCGAACTGATTGAAAACCTGCTGGCAGCTTCCAAGCTCCAGGCGGAGGGCATGCGGATCAAAGTTGAGGATGTTTCGCTGGCCCAGATCGCCCAGGCGTCGGTCTCCCGCTTCAAGACGCAGACCAAAAAGCATCAGTTCAGGGTGGAGTTCCCGCCGGACTTCCCGGTCATCCAGGGGGATAGTGATCGCCTGCGGCAGGTGATGGACAACCTGGTGAGCAACGCGGTCAAGTACTCGCCGGATGGCGGGATGGTCCGAATTGGGGGCACCTTTACCCAGGACGAAGTGCGCGTCACGGTTCAGGATCAGGGGATTGGGTTGCCCCAGGATGAATGGGACCGTATTTTTGAGCGTTTTTACCGGGTGAATGACGCCCTGACTCGGAATACCCAAGGGACCGGGCTGGGACTCTATCTTTCTCGTGCGGTGATCGAGGCGCATGGCGGGAAGATTGGTGTGCACAGCACGCCGGGGAAGGGTTCCACCTTTTATTTCACGCTGCCTCGACAACAACCTTACCAGCCAGACGAACGGAGAATATCATGAGCTTCAGCACCGGCTTCGGTCCTTCAATTACATGCCCGAACTGCCAGCGACCGTTTGCCACCCAGATTCACCAGATCATTGACGTAGGGCGCGATCCGTCTGCCAAAGCACGCCTGCTCTCCGGCCAGAATAATACGGCGGTGTGCCCGCATTGTGGCTACCGCCTGGCGATCGGCACCCCGCTGCTCTATCACGACCCGGCCAAGCAACTCCTGCTGGTATATGTGCCGATGGAGCTGGGGTTGCCGCAGGCCGAGCAGGAGCGGGTCATCGGCGGTCTCATGAAGGCGCTGATGGACGGTATTCCCAATGAGCAGCGGCGTGGGTATCTGTTCCAACCGCGCCCCGTGCTGTCGATGCAGGGATTGATTGAGGCTATTCTGGAAGCGGATGGCGTCACCCCTGAAATGCTGGCCGCCCAGCGAGCCAAAGCGCGACTGGTGGAGACGTTTCTTCAGGCGGATAGCGACGCGCTGCCCGACCTGGTCGCGCAGCATGATGACACGATCGACATGGAATTTTTCCAGATCATCAGCGCCGCTGCTCAGAACGCCCTGCAGGCCGGGCGGGAAGACATGGCGCGACATATCATGGACGTGCGCGACCGCCTGATGGCGCTTTCCACTGCCGGGCGGCAGGCGATCAAAGAGTTGGAGCTTCAAGAGCAGGCGATCCAGGATGTTGCCCAGGCGCTGACAGAACTGGGGCAGGAAGCCACTCGCGAGGACTTCCTGGACCTGGTGATCGGCTTCGCTGATGACGATCAGCGACTACAAGCGCTCGTGGGCTTGCAGTTTCCGTTGTTTGACTATGCTTTCTTCCAGGAGCTGGCCGGGCGGATCGAACAGGCCGATGATGGTGAAAAGACCAGATTGGAGACCCTGCGGGACCGGCTGCTGGAACTGGCCAGTCTCATCCGGCAACGGCAAGAGATGGTCGTCCGGGCGGCGACCCGGGTTTTGCGGGACATTCTCAGCAGTGAAGATATGGACGCGGCCATCCGTCGTAATCTGCCGCTGATTGACGAGACCTTTCTTATGGTGCTCCTGGCGAACATTGGCGCCGCGGAGGATAAGAAGGATGTGCAGGCGTCGGCTCGCCTGAAGCAGGTGTATGATCGCGTGTTGGAAGTTCTGGATGAGAGCGCGCCGCCGGAGTTGCGGTTTATCAACGAGCTGTTGCAGCAACCGTCCGTGGAGGAAGCGCGCGCCCTGGTTGATGCCAGGGCAGCCGGGCTGGGACAAGAGTTGCTTCAGTACATGGATATGCTGATGCAAGACCTGGCGGCCCGGGGGGACCAGCGGACGCTGGATCGCCTCATGCCGCTGCGCGACTATGTGGCGGATGTGCTCGGACAACCGGCCTCCTGAGCCGCAGGTCGTGCGGGTGGGGCAGGGACGCCCTGGCTGATGTCAGGGCGTCAGGGACAGGGGAGGCGGTGGCCCGTAGGCCCGCGCGGCGGCGTCCAGCGCATACCCGCCAATCCGGGCGGCCTGCTGGGGCACCTCTGAATCCTCGATCACCACTACGGCGACCACGGCCTGCTCATCGCCCAGACGAGTCATGCCGATGAACCATTGCAGCGGTTTGGCACCCGGCCCGGAGAAGGCGGTGGCCGCATGACCCCAGACCGGGTATTCGGAGGCGGCCTGGGCAGCGGCTGCGGCCCCTTCGGTGGTTGCCAGTTGCATGACCTGTTGGAGTTCTTCGGCGGCCTGGCGGGTGAGGACAGCCCTTAACAGGCTCGACGATTGTACTGGCTCCCAGGTATCCGCGCCCGGCAGGCGGATCGCGTCGACCAGATGGTAACGGGGCACGTTGCCGCCGTTGGCGACGGCGGCGATCACATCGAGCGCCTGCAGAGGGGTGATGGTCAGCCCACCCTGGCCCACCAGCGCCGCCGTGACAGCCTCCTCATCCCTGAGGAAGGTCAGCGGCAGGGGGGAGTCGGCCATCTCCGTGTTGAGGCCCAGCAGGTCCGGTCGCGTCAGCAGCCCGGAGCGCCAGAAAGCCTGATCGATGATCTCCGGCGAAAGTTGGCCGATGATCTGGGCAAACGCGCCCGGACAGGCATAGGCGTAAGCTTCTCCCAGGGTCAGGCTTCTGGGCGGTGGGGTTCTGGCGCAGGTCAGTCGGAGGCCGTTCACCTGCACCGGCATGGTGCTGTTCGGCACGGCGGTGTCGGTCGGGACATGATACGTGATGGCGGCTCCCAGGAGCACGGTCTGCAAAACGCCTCCTGGCTGATAGATGCCCTGGGTGACGCGGTTGAGCAGCGGCGCGTCGGGCGCTCCCACCAGGATATCCCAGTCCTCGTCCAGCACGTTCGGATTGAAGATCGGTGCGCTGACCATCGCCCGGATGGCACCATCGGGGAGGGTGGCGACAACGACCGCGCCGGTTTGGTCGCCGATGGCCTCGGCTGCGACGCGCTGCACATGCAGGTCCAGGGTCAGGCGCACATCGCCGCCGGTCGCCGGTTGATGCAGCAGTTCGCGGGCGGCGGTTTCCAGGGGCGTGGGACCGACCGCTCCCCGCAGCAGGGCATCGTAGGTCGCCTCGACGCCGCTCACGCCGAACCGTGGGCTGTAGTAGCCGACCGCCGGCGCGACTTCCGGATGTGGATAAAGGCGACGCAGACCGCTGCCGTTGTAGTTGGCGGCAGTGGTTGCCAGCAACATACCCTGCCGGTCGTAGATGGCCCCCCGCCGCAGAACCGCCTCAGCCAGGACCCGACGGGGATTCTCTTCTCGCTGGCGCAGGCTGTCCGCGCCGATCACGCTCCAGTAGGTGGCGGTCAGAGCGACGAGCATAAAGGCGATCATGATGCCCGCGCTTACCCGGCGTAATTCGCTCATGGTCCGGCGTTCTCCACTCCGTCCGGCGGCGCAGAGAGCACCAGGAACAGGCCGACCAGCGCGAAGTTGACCAGCAGGGAGCTGCCTCCATAGCTCATAAACGGCAGCGTGACGCCGGTCAGCGGAATCAGCTTGAGCACGCCGCCCATGATGAGAAGGGTTTGCGTGGCCAGCAGCGTGCTCAGGCCGGCGGCCAGCAGCAAACGGAAGTTGGACTCAAACCACAGGGCGGCCAGTTGCATCCCGCGCATGATCATCACCGCCATGCCGATCAGCACGGCCAGGGTGCCGATCAGTCCCCATTCCTCGCCCACGGCGGCAAAGATGAAATCGGAATGGACCACCGGGATGAACAGCGGCGATCCCTGTCCGATTCCCTGGCCCAGGATGCCGCCGGAGGCGAAGGCCAGCAAGCTCTGAACGATCTGGAAGGCGCGATCGCTGGCTTCCGGCCAGGGGTTGAGCCAGATATCGACTCGCAATTGCACCACGTCAAACAGCCGGTAGGCGGCTGCGGCGGCCAGCAGCAGCAAGGATAACCCGGCCAGGACATACCCGATCTGGCCGCTGACGATGTACAACAGCGTCAGGAAGACGATAAAAAAGATGGTGGCCGTGCCCAGGTCCTGCTGCCAGACGGTGATCACCATGGTGAGGCCCCACATCAGCAGGAGCGGCCCGAAAGCCCTGACCTGGATGAAGCGGGCGCTGCCTTCGTTGCGGAGCGCCGCCCGGTGTTCGGCCATGTAACTGGCCAGGAAAATCACCAGCACCAGTTTGAGCAGCTCGGATGGCTGAAAAAAGAATCCCGCCAGGCCCAGCCACAGACGCGGCCCGGCACCTGAGGGGTTGACGCCGAGCAAGATGGTGATGAGCAGCAGTGTCAGGCCGCCAAACAGCCAGGTGTAACGGTAGCGACGCAGCCAACGCAGGTGAGCGGGTAATGTGCTGATCGCCAGCATGGCAGCCAGGCTCAGGCCCAGCCAGATGGCCTGCCGCCAGGCGAATACTGGGGCCAGCCGCTGAATCAACAGCAGGCCCCAGCCCGTCAGCGCCATGGTGATGGGGTAGAGAAAGGGGTCATGCCGGGGCAGGATGCGGTTGAGGAGGCGGTGGCCAGCGATGGCGGCGGCGGCCCAGGCGGCGTACAGGCCCAGCGCCGGCCAGGCGTCGTCCGTGACCAGGCTGAGGGTGATGGCGTTGACCAGCAGAAATACCCCTGCCAGCATCAGCAGCATTTGCTCCCGGCGGCGGGTGTGTTGGGTGACCCTGGCGAAGGTCATGGCAGCGTTGCCCTGGGCGCTAGCTGAAGTACTTGCCCACAATGGGCTTGAGGCGTTCGAGAGTTTCGGCAGGCACCACGTTTTTATCGGTGATTATCGCGGTGGCCAGCGCATTTTCGATCTCCTCGTCGCGGTAGGCTTCTGGCGAGGCCGCCAGCCGTTCGACGGCCAGGGCGACGGCGCGTTGGGCAACCTGCAGGTTCTGGTGCATGATGGCAATGACCATCTCCACCGTGACCGGTTCTTCCTGCTCATGCCAGACGTCATAGTCGGTCACGTGGGCCATGACGGCGTAATGCATCTCGGCCTCGCGGGCGAGGTAGGTCTCCGGGCTGGAGGTCATGCCGATGATGGACATGCCCCATTGGCGGAAGGTATGGCTTTCGCCTTTGGTGCTGAAGCGGGGTCCCTCGACGGTGATGAAGGTGCCACCTTTATGGGCAGTGCCGCCAGCTTCCCGCACCGTTTCGTAGAGCAGGTCGCTGAGCTTCCGGCTGAACGGTTCGGCAATCGAGATGTGCGCCACCAGCCCGTCGCCGAAGAAGGTCCGCGGACGGCCCTTGGTGAAGTCAACGAGCTGGTCCGGGATGATGATGTGGCCGGGGGCGTAGTCCTCGCGCAGGGAGCCGCAGGCGCTGACGCTGATGACGTGAGTCACCCCCAGGGTTTTGAGCGCATAAATGTTGGCCCGGTAAGGCACTTCACTGGGCATGAGGTGGTGACCGATGCCGTGGCGGGGGATGAAGGCCACGCGCTGCCCGCGCAGGCGGCCAACGACGACGGGCGCGCTGGGCTGGCCGAAGGGCGTGTGGATATCGATTGTCTGGCGGTCGGTCAGCTCGGCCATGGCGTACAGGCCCGATCCGCCGATGACGCCAATCCGTACAGGTTCCATCAGGTGCCTCTCCACAAAGGTGCTTCGCTCATGATGCATCCATAACCAAAGGGTAATCGCGCGCGGCGTGCCCTGCCGCGGTGAGCGGCTCTACAGCGCCGCCTGGATCGCCCCACCGTCCACCGGGACCATGGCCCCGTGCACGTATGAGGCGGCTGGCGAACACAGAAAGACGGCCACGTTGGCGAACTCATCCGGGCTGGCCATGCGCCGCAGGGGGATTTGCGCCGTCTGCGCCGCGATCTCTGCCTCGACGGTGGTGCTGTTCCGGGCGGCCCGGCCCGCCATCAGCTCGTCCACGCGCTCGGTGCGCGTCCAGCCGGGCATGATGCTGTTGACGCGGATGCCTTCCGGGCCCAGTTCGTTGGCCAGGGTCTTGGTCAGGCCGATCACCGCCCCCCGCAGGCTGTTGGACAGCGCCAGGTTAGGGATCGGTTGCTTGGCCGAGTAGGACGTGATGGTCAGGATGGCCGGATGGTCCGACTGGCGCAGGTAAGGCAGGGCCGCTTTGACCAGGCTCACGGCGCTGAGCAGCGTCAACTGCGTGGCCTCCTGCCACGCTTCCAGGGTTAACGAATCGAATGACCCGGTGGGCGGCCCGCCCGCGTTGGGCACCAGGATGTCCAGCCCGCCGAGCGCATCGGCCGCCTGGCGCACCAGCGCCGATGCAGCGGCCCCGTCGCTGATGTCGGCGACCAGCGGCAGGACCTTGCCGAGGCTTTCCGCCTGGATGCGCGCCGCCGCCGCCTCGACGCGCTCCCGGTCACGGCTGCCAATGGCGACCTGTGCCCCTTCCAGGCTGAAACGCCGCGCCGTAGCCGCGCCCAGCCCGCGGCTGGCCGCCGCCACCAGCACCCGCAAACCCGTCAAACCGAGATCCATGTTTTATCCTTTGTGGTGGGCGTCGATCACTCCAGTTGCAGACGCAACGTGACGCGCCCGATGCCGATCAGGTCGCCGCTGCTCAGGATCACCGGTTCCTCGATGTGCTGGCCGTTGAGCAAGGTCCCATTGCTGCTGTTCCGATCTTCCAGCCACCAATTGCCGCCGCGATAGGTGATGAGGGCATGTTCGTTGCTGGCGAAGTTGTCCGGGATAAGCGTGGTGTTGGTCGGCGCCCGGCCCAGGCTGGTGAGCGGCAGCAGGGGGAATTCGGTATCCACGGGCAGGTCTTCACATTCTGAAGCCAGGACGATCAGGCGACCCCGAGGGATGCGTTGTTTTTCGATCTCTCGCGTGGTCACCCAGAAATCCCGCCACAGCAGCCACAGCAGCGCGCCCGTAAACAGCAGGAGCAGACTGGCTCCGACCAGGCGAAGCCCCAGCAGGAGAACGGCTTCGTTCACATTAGTGTCCTTCGGAGAGGTCGGGAGGGAGCAAATCATGCTGGGTATCGCTCAGGCCACCCTTTGGTGTTTCCTCTTCCACGTATAGCAGCGATATGCCCCCAATGCGGATCACGTCTCCTGGCGAAAGAATGTGCTCGTTGACGCGCTGGCCGTTGACATAGGTCCCCCCCCGGCTCTGCGTGTCGTATAAAACGAAGCGCCCATGTCTGAGCCGCACCTGGAGGTGGTGCCGTGAGATGCGCAGATCGCTGATCACCAGGTCATTTTCCGGGTGCCGACCGATGTTAAAAATCTCCCGGTTGATGGGCACGGTGCGCTGACCGTCAATGATCAGTTGTGCGTCGGGGGCGGGCGAGGTCAGCGGCCGGTCAACCGGCTCCATAAGCTGGGTTGTCTGGTGCTTGTGGATGATGTGTTTGGCCTCGATACGCACGCTGCGGGTGGGCACTTCCGGATCGGCGATCAGGACAATTTCGGGAGGGGCCAGCAGGAGCAGGCCGGTTTCCTGGCAGTAGTTGACGACCTCCCCGGCCAGCTGGCTGTCGAGGTCCGGCGTTTGGGCCAGCAGCACAACGTGGTCGTCCGTGGAAAACCGGATCTCGTAATGGGTGGGGGCCGCCTCACGCCCGCTGGCACCGGCGATGGTGTTATCCTCAATGGCCCGCGCCAGTTGCAGGGCGACCTCGCGGGGATGCAATGGCCCCCGGAACAAGCGAGCGAAACCGCCCTCGATCAGGCGTTCCAGGCGTTCTTCGAAGTCGGAGATTCGTCTCTTTTTCATGAGGCGGATTATAGCCCGGCGCGATTATCGGGGCAAAGCGCCCCTGGAGAGGATCACGCCCCGTTTGGCCAATCGTGTTAAGATATTGTTATAGGCGTGCGCAGCCTGTTGCTACCGGTTTGGTCACTCTTTATACTTGAGTCAGCAGGTGTGGCGGCGCGCGTAGCAACCGGAGTCTACCGATGACCAAGCTCCACAATCACGAAGTCAAGCTGACGGCGCTGGCTTCGTGCGCAGGGTGAGCGTCCAAGCTCGGCCCTGACGAGCTGGCGCAAGTCTTGCGCCCCCTACAAAATATCTTCCTGCCGGGTGACTATCCCGACCTGCTGGTAGGTCTGGCGGAGCCGGATGATGCGGCCGTCTACCGGCTGGATGACTCGCGGGCGTTGGTTGTCACCACCGATTTTTTCCCGCCGGTGGTCGACGACCCCTACGATTATGGGTCGATTGCCGCCGCCAACGCCATGAGCGATGTGTTTGCCATGGGCGGCCAGGTGCTGTTCGCGCTGAACATCGCGGCGTTTCCCGGCAACCTGGACGCCGGCATCCTGAGTGAGATCATGCGCGGCGGCGCGGAGAAGGTGCGCGAGGCGGGGGCCGTCATCGCCGGCGGGCATACCATCAAGGATGACGAGCCCAAATACGGCCTGGCCGTGATCGGCGTGGCCGAACTGGATCAGGTACGGGCCAAGAGCAGCGCTCAGGCGGGCGATGTGCTGGTGCTGACCAAGGCGCTGGGGACCGGTGTGACGACGACGGCGCTCAAGCAGGACCGGGCCGATCCGGCAGACGTGGCCAGCGCGGTGGCCAGCATGCAGCACCTCAACCAGGGGGCGGCGCGGGCGGCGATCCGGGCAGGGGCGCACGCGATGACGGATGTCACCGGTTACGGCTTGTTGGGGCATGGCTGTGAGATGGCGGCGTTGAGCGGCGTGGACCTCGAGATCAGGGTGCGGGACCTCCAGTGGCTGCCGGGCGTGGAACGGTACGCGGCGGAGTGGCTGTTCCCCGGCGGCATGGCCAGCAACCGGTTGTACTATCAGCAGTGGGTCGCTTTTGAAAGCGACATCTCGGAAGAGACGCAGGCCCTGCTCTTTAATCCGGAAACCTCCGGCGGGCTGTTGATCGCCGTGCCTCCGGAGGGAGTTGATCAGTTGCTGGCTGAGCTGGCCGCCAACGGCGATGTGCCTCAGCGAATGGGGCAGGTGGTGGCTGGGGAGGGCCGGATACGGGTTCACGGCTAGACCGTGGCATGGCGTTCATCTGATGCCAATCGAGTGGATAGGGATAGTCATGGTGGATAGACCAACCCGGCCAACCAAACCATTTACCCAGCGCCGCTATGGGGATTCGACCGAGGTCTTCGTCCTCAGCAAACAGCAGGGCGATTCGGTGGTGGTGGGCGGTGTGGGGGCAGACGGTCGCTGGATGCGCGTGTTGACCAGGCGGGCCGCCCAACTGCTCTGGTTTAATCTGACCGGCTTGTTATTCCCGGAAAAGTCCAGGCAGGTGACCGGCATTGCTGTCACGGCTCCGCTGCGGGGCCGTGAGCGACCCTCCGTCACCCATCACCTGGAGGTGGTCCGCACGGCGGACAACTACATCGAGGTGCTGGGTTGGGCGGAGAAGGATACCTGGTGGGCCAGGCTGCCGGAATACGAGGCCCGTAACCTGTGGACCAAACTTGACCTGCTGCTGTACCCGGTTGGCTGGGAAGGACGAAACAGTAAGAAGCCGTCTGGTACCTGAGTGGTGGGTGGCCAGGGATGTGGCGGAGACGGGCCTGCTTGACCCGTCTTTCGTGTTTCGGGCATCCTGCCGCCCTCGCCCGGCGGCGGCCCTCGTTTGACTGTATGCCGTTTGCCCGTAAAATGGCGGTGGGAACGAATGACCTGGCCCTTTTGGGCATTTGTCGAGGACACGCCCATGCTGCAAGGCAAAGGTATGTTCATCTGGGAGGTGCAAAAGGCCGACGGCGGCGACCCGGATAGACTGGTGGCGCTGGCGCGGGCGGCCCAGATCACGCATGTGATCTTCAAGCTGTCCGACGGCACCTTCGACTTTCCCCTCCCGGCGCAGGACCCCGGCGGCAGATATGAGCTGATGACCGACGCGGCGATCCGGGCCTTTCAGCGGGCGGGGGTCCAGGTCTGGGCGCTGACCCACACCCAGGGGAGCGATCCGGCCATGGAGGCTCACCGCGCCGCCAGCCGCGTGCTCCGCTGGAGCCTCTCCGGCCTGGTGGTCAGCCCGCAGAGCCAGTACATCGGGCAGCATGACAAGGCCCGGCTGTTTATGTCCACGCTGCGGCAGGACCTGGGGGCCGATCCGGAACGCCTCCTGATCGCCTTCAGCCTGTTCCGCGATCCCGATTCGCAGGACCCGCCGACGTGGCCGCTGTCGCGCCGCTTCCCGATCGATGAGTTCGTCGCCCAATGCGATCTGATCATGCCGCAGGTGTTCTGGATCGCGCGGGATGGCGGCGACCCCGCGGGGACGCTGCGCGAGAATCACCAGCAGTATAGTCGCCGCTACCCCGGCAAACCGTATGTGCCGACGGGGGCGGCTTTTGGGGAGCAGTACGGCACGGTGCAATGGTCGGCCACGCCCGCCCAGATCGAGCTGTTTCTCAACCAGGTGCGCGCGCTGGACCTGCCGGCGGCGAACTTCTGGAGCTGGCAGCATGCCCGCCACGATTCCCGCAACCCGGCCTATACAGGGACTCAGTTGTGGGACGCGGTGGCCCGTTATCCCTGGCCGGTCAGCGCCCCAGGCACCGGGCCAGCGGAGCCGCCCGCGCCGGGTGACCCGTTTGCTGATGGGGAGGAGATCATCCCGCCGGGCGACCGCCGCTACCTGGATGGCGTTTATGGCCGGTTCAGCACCGTCCGCTTTACCACCATGCCGAGCGCCTACGGGCCGGTCAAGTACGCGCCGACCCATCCGACCCGCAGCACGCTCTGGGCGCAGTGGGTGCCGGGCATCACCCGGAGCGGTCGTTATGAGATCGCCGTGTTTGTGCCGGGCACCCATGCCACGACCATGCATGCCCGCTATCACATTCGGGGCGTGGTCGGCCAGGACAGCACCGTCGTGGTGGAACTCGACCAGAACCGTTATTACGATCGTTTTGTGCCGCTGGGCGTCTTTGAGTTGGACGGGTCTCGCCCGGACACCGGGGCGGTCAACCTGACCAACCTGACTGGCGAGGCCGGGCGCGAAGTGGCTTTTTCACCGATCCGGTGGCGGCGGGTGGCGGACGAGCCGTCCACGGATGGCCTGGCTGACGGCTATGATGCGCCGGTCGGCACGGCGGAGGAACGCGCGGCTGATCAACTGTGGCCGGGGCGCTGGCTTGACGCTAACCCCTTCGGCAACCGTTACCCGGACAGCACCAGTTCGACCGCCTATCACAC
>DAOTXK010000196.1:0-1994 GCA_034435395.1 Anaerolineae bacterium
TCCCTGGAGAGACCCCTTTCGCGCAGGGTCTTGGTTTAATCCACCAGTAGGATGGCATTCTTTGTCACCAGACCCATCAGGAGAACGATGCCGATCAGCGACATCAGATTGATCCCCATCCCGGTAAGGAAAAGGGCCACCAGCGCTCCGATGATGGCCAGCGGCAGGGAGAGCATGATGGTAAAGGGGTGCAGGAATGATCCGAACAGGGAGGCCAGGATCATATAGATGAAAATCACGGATAGGATCAGGGCGCCGGCCAGAGCCTTGAAGGATTCCTCCATCTGGGCCACCTCGCTGGCGAACCCGACGCTGTATCCCGGCGGAAGTTTGAGTCCAGCGAGGCCGGCCCTGATATCCTGGGCCACATCCCCTACCGGCCGTCCGGCCACCTGCGCGTAGACGGTGACCTGTCTCTGCCGGTTGACCCGCTCGATACGGGCGGGACCGCTGGCAGGAACCACGGACGCCACATCCCGCAAATATACCCGTTTCCCCTGGGAGGTGATAAAAAACAAATTTTCAATGGCCCTGCTGGAACCCCGCTGCGTAGGGATGAGGCGGACGCGCACATCGTACTCTCGGTTAAACTCTTTGTATCGAGTGGCGACCTCACCCTCCACCATAGTCCTCAGAACACTGGCCAGTTCCCCCATGCCCAGGCCATAGTCTCCTGCTTTGGCGCGGTTGATCACCACGTCATACGCCGCCTGGCCCCGCTGGATCGAGGCAAAGACGTCCGCCGTGCCCTTCACTCCCCGCGCGATCTCCGCGACGCTCCCCGCCAACCCATAGGTGGTATCAGTCCTGGGCCCCCGGACGAACACCTCGATGGGCGCCTGATAGGATGCCGCTCCCACCCCGCCGGCGGTAGTAAAGCTAATCCTTGTTCCGGGGATCGGCAGCCGGGTCAGGGTGCGCCGAAGGTCAGCGATGACCTCTTCTTGAGACCGGTGACGTTCTCGAAGCGGCTTCAGCTTCACCCCCAGGGTGGCCGTGTTAATCTCGCCGCCGAACACCGAACCGATGGCCGTGAAGACTGTCTCGACCTCCGGCCGCTCCATCAAGGAACGGAGCAAGATGGCTGTGGCGGTCACCATATCATACATCCGGACGCCGGGATCCCTCTCCAAAAAGATATTAAATTCGCCCGTATCCACCGGCGCCAGGAACTCCCGGCCGATGAAGGGAAGCAGGGCAAGGCTGGCCAGGAAGACGGCGAGAGCGATCGCCAGGACGCGCCCTCGATGGGCCAGCACCCATTCCAGGAAATCCCGATACCCCCGATCCAGCCGGTCGTACAGGTCGATCCAGCCGGAAAAGAGGCGGCCAATCCTGGTCCGCCGGCGCTCGGTCTTGTCGAACACCCGCATAAAGCGGGAAGACAGCATAGGATCCAGGGTAAAGGCGACAAACAGGGAGACCAAAACCGCTGCAGCCACGGTCAGGCCGAACTGTTGGTAAAAGCGACCCACCGCTCCCGACATGAATGCCACCGGGACGAAGACAGCGACGATCGTCAAGGTGGTGGCATTCACAGCCAGGCCGACTTCGGCGGTGCCACGCTGGGCCGCCGTCACGGGATCCGCCCCCGCTTCCATGTGGCGAAAAATGGACTCCCGCACTACCACGGAGTCGTCGATCAAAAAGCCGATGGCCAGCGACAGGCCCAGCAGGGTCATAAGGTTAATGCTATACCCCAGGGCATAGAGCAGGGCGAAGGTCGCGATAACTGACGTAGGGAGCGCCAGGGCGGCGATGACGGTGCTTCGCCAATCCAGCATGAACAGGAACACAACCACGACGGCCAGGATACCGCCCAAGATAAGGCTGTTTCCTACATCCCGCACGGAATTGATGATACGGGTGGAGGCGTCCCGCAGGGTGGTGATCTTTACGCCGCTTGGAAGGGTAGAACTGAGCCTTTTCAGCTCGGCATGGACCCCTCTGGCCACCATCACAGTGTTACTGCCCGACTGCCGGTGAATGGAGAA